>DASVES010000109.1:0-31108 GCA_036380435.1 Pyrinomonadaceae bacterium
CTGTCTTCGACCACTTCCGGCATACTCGCCACGTCCGTACACACGGCCGGCGCAGCGCACGCCATCCCCTCGATGAGCGTCTGCCCCAGCAGCTCCGGCGCCTTCGACTCGTGCCCTTGCCCGTAGGCGCTCCGGTAGACGCTCGGCAGCACCACGCACAACGCCCCTCGATAAGCGCGCACCAGCTCCGCGTCGTCGCAGTCGTGCCGGAACCTGACCGGCCTGCCCTCGGCCAGCCGCTTCAGCTCTCGCAGGTATTCCTCCGAGTAGGGCTGACCGATGATGTCGAGCGCCACGCCGTCCGGCAAAGCGCGGATGAGGTCGTCGATGCCCTTGTGCGGCAGCAGCCGTCCGACGAAGACCGCCCGCGCCTCGCGTGGCGACGCGTCGGGGTCGGGCGAAAACTTCTCCACATCGACGCCTCCGTGAATGACGTGGGCGCGCGAGCGCCCCGCGTGGCCGTAGACGCGGCGGCTGTATTCGCTGATGTGCAGGTGGCCGTGATACCAGCGGTCGGTCGGGACGTAGGCCGACACGTCCCACCCGCCGCCGCCGAGGTCTGTGACAAAAACGCGTCGCCGCGTGAGCCGGCACACGGCCGCGCTCAAGCTGCTCGCCAGCACGTGCCGCTGATGACAGTGTACGACATCCGCCCCGCGCAGCTCCGCGAGCAGCGCCGCCGCCAGCGGGTTCGTCCGCTGCCCGCGCACGTGCCACGCGCCGCCGATGACGCGTACCTTCAAGCTCCCCAGCGTCTCCTCTCGCTCGCGCTCGCCGAAGGTGACGAGCTTCGTCGGCACACGCTCGGCCATGTGACGCGCCAGCTCCAGCGCGTAACGCTCGGCCCCGCCCAACACCCCGCCGTCGCCGCGCCCGAACAGCGCGGGGACGACGTGCAGCACACGCGGCGGCACGTTCTCACCCTCACTTCTCAGCCGTGCGTTCAACTGCGACCTTCTCCTCCCTTGACGACCTCAAGCTCCATGCTCAGGAACAGCGCCGGGAAAATCCATGCCCAGCGCAGCTCGTACCACATCGGGTAGCGATTCGCGAGCCGCCACACGATTTTGTTCAGAAGCGTCGGCCAGAAGATGATCTGCCGGTGGCGCAAACGGTATCGGGCGCGCGTGTAGAACGAACGCTCGTCGGCTTCGGTGAAGCAGTCGAGCGTGAAGTAGCCGAAGAAGTGCCGGTGCGTCGGGTCGGTGTAGGCGTTGCCCGATGAGAAGTGCGGCACCGACAGGCGGACGGTTGCGCCGTCGCGGCACACGCGATGAATCTCCTCGAAGGTCGCCAACACGTCGTCGAGGTGCTCGACCACGTCGTGCGCCAGCACCTCCTCGAAGTGGTCGTCGGGGAAGGGCCACGGCCGTCGATTGAGGTCGTGAACCACGTCCGGCGCGGTCGCCTCCGTCACGTCCACGTTCAACGCGCCCTCGACGTGCTTGCGCCCGCACCCCAAATTCAGCACCCGGCTCCGTGGCGCAGCCGGCGCGTGTAATCCTCTTGTCTCGACCTTGAACATTTCAGCCACAGTGACTAACGAGCGCGCACCGACGCCGCCTCACGCCTCTCTCTGACGAGCGACGGCGCCCTGAGAAGCAGCCAGCCCCACGCTTTGAGGAGCGGCCAGACGGCCGCGCGTTGGGCCGACATCGAGCGCAAAGGGACGAGCAGCCCGTAGCGCAGGAAGAACTCCGGCAACACGCGCGCGGGGGCGTGGAGGAGGTAGAGCGAGTAGAGGTTCTTCTGTTTGTGAAACTCCAAATCCGCGTGGGGGCCGACCCCGGCCGCAGGCTCGAAATGGTAGACCTTGGCCCCCGGCACGACGAACATCTTCCCCCCGGCCTTCGCCACGCGCGCCGAAAACTCCACGGCCTCGACGTACATAAAGTACTCCTCGCGGAAGCCGCCGAGACTTCTCAAGAATTCCGCGCGGGCGAAGATGACCGCGCCGTCCACGTATGTAACCTCGAAGGGCCGCGCATACTGCCCCGTGTCGCTCTCTCCCTCGCCGAAAGTCTCCCGGCGATAGACGCCCCCGAGGTGGAGCGCGCCCCCGGCGCAGCGAATCGTCCCCGCCGCCTCGTTGTACATCAGGGGTGAGCAGACGCCGGACTCTGTGCTTGCCTCCATGTGCTCGAACAGGTGCCGGACGCAGTCGGGGTCTAAACGGATGTCGTCCTCCGTCAAATAAACGTAGCGCCCCGACGCGCACTCGATGCCGCGGTTCATCCCGCCCGCGTAGCCGAGGTTCGCGTCGTTGCGGATCAACTTCACGCCCGCCCGCTCGCCGACGACGCGCGCCACCTCCTCGCTCGCCGGACTCGCGTTATCGACGACGATCACTTCCACTTCATCGAACGACTGCGCGAGCACAGATGCCAACGCCCGCCGCAGCAACGCCGGGCGGTTGTAGCTCAGGATAATGACGGAGACTGTCGGCATCTTCGGTGTCGTGTCGGCGACGCGCGCGCCCCCAGCGTCGCGACCGCCCGCGCGCTCGCTACTTAACGGCGTGCGTAGATCAATCCGTTCTCCGCGTTGAGTCGCCGCACGCGGCAGCGGAAGCCGGCGCGCTCCAGAACCGTGCGGCAACGCCGGGCGGCGCCGGGGCAGCGCACGTCGTGGTATTCGAGAATGACGCGCGTGATGCGGGCGAGCGTGGCGGGCGTGGCGCCTTCGAGCGCGTCGGCCTCGGCGCCCTCGATGTCCATCTTGAGCAGCGCCACGGGGCCGCCGCCCGCGCGCGCGACCACCTCATTCAAGTCGATGAGCGGGACGTTTGCGCGCACCGCGCCCGGCATCGGCGGCGACTCGCCGTAGCCGGTCACGGCCATGCTGTTGATGTTCGTCCACAGTCCGAGTTCGCCGGCCGCGCGGCCAACGGCCTCGTCGTGGACGGTCACGCACGCGCCGAGGCCATTGGCCTCGACGTTGCGCCGCAGAACTCCGTTGGTCGAAGGGTTCGGCTCGTAGGCATGCACGCGCAAGTTCCGCGAGCGCCGCGCCCAATCAACCGTCACGGCCCCGATGTTGGCGCCCAAATCGATCATCACGCCTTCCAGCCGGCCCCCGACGTGGCGCGTGTAATGGCCCTCGCCGAAAATCTCGTGGAGGAGCGCGACGGGGCTGTCGTCGGGGCCGTGGTGGAGCACCAGACCTGAGCGGAAGCGGAGCGGCGGCATCGGGCGCGCTGCTCGATAGGCCGACCAGACCTCGCGCCAGTTCGATAGCCAGCGGGCCATCCGGCCGAGCGTGCGCGCCGCGCGAAGTTTGTATGTCGCCCACTCCGCGAGGGTCATGCGTCAGAGCCTCCTTCCCTGCCGCGCTTCCCCGCGTCCGACGCCGGGCCGGTGGCGCCGGCAGGCGCGAGCCGCCGCAGCATTGACTTCAGGAGGCCGCCGGCGGTTCGACCGTTCAGCCCGTCGATGGTCTCGCCGGGACGCGCCCTGACGAGTGTTCCGTGTGCGACGGTTGCCTCCTCAGCGGGCCGACCGTTGCTGTAGTAGTAGAGGGCCACCGACTTGCGCGTCACGCCGGGCGGGCAGAAGAGCGGTTCGGGGTGCCCGTGGAAGGAGAAGTCGGTCGTCGTGAAGACGACGCAACGGTTGAAGACCGGCGCGATTCGTTCGACGCAACGCGCGACGCTCTTGTCCCAGAGTTCGAGGTGGCCGCCGTAGTCTTCTCTCCAGTTCTCGTTGAGATAGAGGAGCAGGTTGAGCCGGCGGTCGAGATTGAGCTTCGGGTGACGGTTGAAGTCGGCGTGGATTTTGAGAAAGCCGCCGCGCTCGATCTGGTGCAGCCCGCCGCCCTCGAAATGCGGGTCGGGGATGAGACCGCTGATGCCGGTAAGCTCTTCCAGAAAGTTGACGAAGACGGAGGAGTTGAGCTGATACAAAAGCCAGCGGGCGTTCGCTTCGATGTGCGTCTCGTCGAGAGTCGCCAGCTTCCTCTGTCGGGGATTGTCGAAGCGGTGCCAGAGTTCTTCTCCGGCGCGTGGGAAACCATTCGCCACCCGCCGCAGAACGTCTTCGGGGAACAGGCCGTCGATGACCACATGCGGGAACGGCTCGGCGCTCGCATACGCGTCAGACAGCCCCGCGGCCAGCGACCGAAGTCGCTCCGCGTCAAGGATGAACATCTCCAAAGGATTCATAAAAAGTTAGTGAACGCGCACCGTCGTCATCGGCCACACGCGCACGAGCCGCGTCCGTCTGTCGCACGCCCTCACGCCGGCCCCATCAAGCGCGCCGCCCGGAAAAGTCTCTTGCCGAACGAAGGCAGACGCGGGCGGATGTAACTCCCGAGCGGGTCGCGCAGCGCGACCGGCAGCATCAGCGCCGCGTAGACGCACGCCACGACCACCACTGTGGCGGCCAGCGCCGGAAAGGTCGCGGGCACGAAGCGTTGGGCGAGAAGGCCGCACGCGCAGGCGAGCGCGGCGAAGCGCCAGAACCACGGCGCGAGCGACCTTAGTAATTCAGGGACGCGCACGGCTCGCGCCCCCGAAAGCGCCGACATGTTTCCGGGCAGACTCACCGCGCATAGCCCGATCACGGAGCCGAGCGGAGCGCCGGCGGGGCCAATGAGCAAGGTGAGGATGATGCCGGCCCCGACGGTCACGACGCCGTCGAGCAACCCCGTCAGGGCGAGGCGCTTTTCATGGCCGAGCGAGAACATGATGATACCCATGGTCAGGTTCCAGTGGCGCAGCAGCATGTTGAGGAGCACGAGGCACGTCAGCAAAAAGCCGCCATACTGCTCCGCGCCCACCCACCACGCGACGAACCCGCGGTTGACCGCCAGCACCACACACACGACCGCCCCGCTCAAAAGCAGCATCGCCTGATTCAGCGCCGCGCACACGCCCGACAAGTGCTCGCGCGACGCTCCCGCGCGCAGCTCGCTCAAACCCGGCAGCGCCGACAACAACAACAACTGCGGCTGGTTCGCCAGCACCAGCGCCAGCTTGTACGTACACGCGTAGACGACGACCGCCTCCGGCCCCAACACTCTTCCCACGACGAGCATGTCCGTGCCCACGAGCAGCACGACGGCGACCTGACTCACGCTGGCCCAGAAGCCCGACCCCAACTTCGTGCGCGCCTCCGCCCACGAAAGCTTAGGCAAGCGCGCGGGCAACACCTCGGGGAAGCGCCGGCGCGCGCGCACGACGGCGACGAGGGTCGCGAGCACCTGCGCCATCACCCAGCCGGCCGCCAGCGCGTAGAGGCCGAAGCCGGCGATGACGAGCGCCACCGTCAGCGCCGTGCTCAGGAGCCACGTTCCGAGGTTCGCCTTCGCCAGAAATTCCAAATCCTGCAATCCCTGCAACACGGCCTGAAAGACGCGCAGAGGGAAGCACGCGACCATCGCCAGCAGCACGAAGCCGAACGGGCGGCGCAGAGGCTCCCACTCCGACGGCATCAGGAACCAGAAAAGCACGGCCGCGCTCACCACGAAGGGCATCTGCCAGAGCACGAGTCGCGCCGTCTGCCCGACGAGCAACGGGAGTTCATCTTCTTCGCCCGCGCCCACGCCTTCGCCGCCCGCCGCGGCGAGGCGTCGCCCCGTGGCGTGCGCCGTCTCGCGCGGCAGCAGCGCGACGATACCGAAGTCGCACAGCATCAGATAGGCCATGAGCTGCGTGCCGACGAGCCACAGGCCGTAGTCGCTCTGCCCGACGCGGTGCAGCAAAAACGGAGTCAGCCACAGCCCCGCCACCGTCACCGTGAACTGGTTGAGGTAGCCGAAGCTGAGACCGCCGATGAAACGCCGCGTCCGACTCATAGCAACCGCGCCAACTCCTTTAACCCTCCGCCCAAAATCGAAAACAAGCAGACGCCGGGCAGTAGACGAACGCTACGCCGGGCAGGAAGCCAATGCCTCGCCAGCCGCGCCCGCGCTATGCACGTCGCCCTCGGCCACACGGACAAACTCGGCCGCCGCGTCGCCCCACGCACGGCGCCTTAGTCTCGCCGCGAAGGGCGCGAAACGCGACTTCCACTCTTCCGTCTCCGCGCGCCAGCGCAGGAGTCTCGCCGCGAGGTCGGCGGCGTCCTCCGCGTCGGGCAGGAGCATTTCCGACAGCTCAGCCGGGTAGAGTTCGGCGACTCCAGCGCCCGCGCTCACCATCGCCGGCACGCCCCGGCAGACGGCCTCGTGGACGTTCAACCCGTATGCCTCGTAGCGAGCGGGACTGACCAGAAGGTCGGAGGCCGCCAGAACTTCAGCCACGCGATTCGTGAAACCGAGCAGGCGGACGCGCCCGGCGAGACCCTCATAGGCGATCTGCTTCTCGACTGCGGCAAGCCCTCGGCCTCCGCCCGCGATGATCAAATCCGCGTCCCACTCGGGGCGGGCGCACAAACTTCTCCACGCGCGCAGCAAGGTGTCCAGACCTTTTCTCTGATCGAGGCCCAGCCCGCCGACGAAGGCGACCTGCGGCCGTCTCCCCGCGACCGACAGCCACGCGCGCGCCGCGTTGCGCTCGGCGGCGGAAACGGCGGCAGCACCCTCGTCCGAGCCTAAGTACACGACGCGCACGCTGTCACGCTTCAGCCCGTATGCTTCAACCAGAGCTTCTCGAGTGGACTCCGAATTCGCGATGACGAGCCGGGCCGCGAGTAGTGCGCGACGCTCCCGGCCGAGCGCCCACGCGCGCGCCGCCCCGTCCTTCACCCTGAACCACACGGGCGCTCCGGGCCGGCCCGGCGACCACGCGCCGTGAACGTAATGCACCCAGTTGATATCGGGCCAGATACAGTTTCCGCCATTCACAACAACGCGCGCGTCCGGCCGCACGGCCGTCACTTCCGCGGCGGCCCGCCGCCCCTCCCGCGAAAGCAAGTACTCGCCGAGAAGGTACGACCCGGCGGGCCGCGCGACGAGGTGCGCTGTGACCAGCGCGTGGCCGGCAAGCTCCGGCGCAACGCTGTGGGCGACGAGGTGCAGGGGCGTGCCGCGCTCTAGGAGGTGCGCGGCCAGCGCGGCGTTGGCCTTGTCCATGCCGCCGCGCGCGTGAAATCCGCCGGCGACGAGCACCCACGGCGCGCTCTCCCGGCTCGTTCGCATGCGACTCTCCGCCGCGTCGTCTCCCTTCATGTGCGCTTGCTCAGCCATACTGCTCTGCCGGCAGCCCCCTCCATTCGCCCTCGCCCCGATGCTCCGCCGCCGGCACGCTCGCGCCGGCGCGCCCGCGCTGGCGCACCGCGATCCAGCCGAGGCTCAGGAGCAGGAGGGGTGTGCCCGGAATCGAGGTCAGCAGCCCGGTGCCGATCATCCCCGTTGCGAAGAAGGCCGCGCACGCGACCCACAGCATCCGCCGTCCCAAAAACCACGGCTCATCGCGCGACCCCGTCCCGCGGGCGAAGGCCCACACCAGGAAGGCCAACCACAGACACAGGCCGAACACGCCCTGTTCGAGCACGATCCGCGCGTACTCGCTCTCCATGTAGAAGAGCGGCGGGACGATCCGGCCCTGTAAAAAGTAGGGGATGCTCGTCCCACCCCCGCCGAGGCCGTTGCCCATTGGGTACTCGGTCATCAGCTCCAGGAAGTTTTCGTTGACACTCCAGGTGACGCGCTCCGTCACGAGGTCCGTGTCTTTCAGCGAAGTGAAGCGTTGCAGGCGCTCCTCGCTGGAGACGAACCAGCCCACGCCGACGACCATCGCAAAGAACAGCGCCAGCGTGTGCAGCTTCAGGTGCCCTGTCAGGAAGATGACGGCGAGGACGAGCGCCAGAATAATGACTGGGCTGCGCACCGCCGCCATGAAGATGCCCAGCACCGTCGCCACCATCGCCGCGTTAATCAGGCCCTTCTCCCACGACACCCAACGGCCCCGGCGCGCCCATGCGCCGAACAGGTAGACGAATGTCAGAACCATCGTGCCCGCGTAGGCGTGCGCCCCCGTGAACGTCGCCGGGATGCGCAGCAAGTCGCTCCTCAGCGGTTTGCTGATGTCTTCGTCAACGAGGCTTTTGTAGATGCTTACGGTGACCTGATTCTGCGGGTAGAAGCGTGAGACGCCGAGAAAGTACTCCGCCACCGCGAAGACGAAGACGGCGAGGTTGAGCACGGCGAAGGCCACCGCGAGTTGACGCACTTCCTGTTCGCCCAGCCGCGCCCCGAGGAGAATGAAGGGGAGAAGAAAGACGTTGCCGCGCAGGCCCACCGCCTGAACGGCGTAATCCTGCACGGGGATAAAGAAGAGCAGGAACGGCCACCCCATCAGGATTCCCACCCATAGCCGCAATGGCGCCAGCCTCCCGCTGTCTCCACGCGGCAGCTTTTTCGAGAACTGTGTGATGTAAAGACCGACGACCGCCGCGTCGAAGATGAAGTGGGAGTAAGTCTCCTGCAAATTGGCCCGCATGATGCCATAGAAATAACCGACCCCAATGACGCACACTAACCCGGCGACGAGCGAGCGGCGCCCGGCGAAGTAAGTGAAGATAAAGGCGGCGGCGCAAAGGACGATTGAAATCATTACTGCCTCTTCGCGAGCACCCGAACTAATGGCTGGCTCAATATGAAATCATCACTGAGGGGCCGCATCTCAAAGGAGTAAGCCTGATACCCGAATTTCTTGAGCAGATTAAGGGTTTCCGATGGATTGCCACACCGACTGCGAATGAGTTCGTTATGAAGCTCCAGCAACAATAGCGGTGGGCTGACATGAGACAGCAATTGTTCACTCCCGCGCAGCACTTCCGCCTCGCCCCCCTCCACGTCAATTTTTATGTGCGTCGGTTTAAGGTTATGTTCCTTCGCCAGCGCGTCTAAAGTCGTCGCCCTTGTCTTTGTAATTTCCCGCCCGGCATGATCTTGAGGAGGCAGGAAAAACCCTGCGCCATTCACACCTGTCGCAACCAATCCCTGCCACCCATTCTGATCGCTCGCCGATGCCTGAACCACAGCTCCCCGCCCTTCCACACCATTCATTCGCAGTTGAATGTTCATTATTCGCGTGGCTATCGGGGAAGGGTCTATAGCGAGCGCCTTCGCTTCAAGCCCCCCAAAATGTAACGCCGCGAGGCTAAACAGCCCGAAATGTGCCCCCACATCCAGCAGCACCATTCGGGGCGTACAACTTGAGATAAAGCCGTCGAATTCCGCAATCTGATCCGGGTCGTTGTTCTGCAAATGATAAGCAAAGTCGTAGGCGGTCGGATGGCAACGCAAGAACCATCCAGGACGCATTTCGATTAAGTAGTTTTTCCCGCACAGGTGCCGCGCCTCATTCAACAACCACCGCGCTGATCTTCTTGGTGTGCGCAGCCAATTCCGAAGTGGACGGGGCGCTAAATCCCGAGCGATTGCTTTGAAGAGAAATCTCATTACTTAGAGCTTGAATCTCCACACATCCCAATCAATGCTTCCTGCCGATCATCAGTAAATTATCAGAGCACAATCTGGGCGCGAGCCGCGCGAGGAACCTCGGGTAATGCCACGGCGTTAACACCACACGTCCTTGCCCTGTGTACTCGACGGTCACATCATGCAGCCCGCACTCGGCGGCGATACGTCGCAGATCGACTTCGAGGAGCGCCGTCAGGTGCGCCGGGTAGTGTACGTCCTGAAAGGCCGCGTGCCGGCGCTTGACGACGAGCGTCAGCAGACTCAGCAGGCTCAACTGGTTCGGCGTCGTGACGACGACCCAGCCGCCGGGCCGGACGACGCGCGCCAGCTCGCGCATGAAGGCGCGCGGGTTCTCCAGATGCTCTATCGTCTCAGCCGACACCACCGCGTCGGCGCTCCCATCGGCCAGCGGCAACGCCTCGCCGTTCAACTCGGCGCGCACGAATTCGACATCATGAGGCAGCCCTTCGTAGCGCACGAGGTCAACGCCCACACAGCGCGCGAAGCGAGCGCGCACGTATGGCCAGAGGCGCCCGTTGCCGCAACCGACATCGACCAGCAACTCCCCTCCCGCGCCCCGCTCATCGAGTGCGCGCGCGACGGCCGCGTAGATGGCGTGGTCGCTTCGCCCCTCGCTGCTGCGCGCCCGCGCCTCGTGCGCGCACTCGGCCGACGTGAGCACCGTCTCCGTCATGCGGCCTCCCTTCGGCGCGCCAGCCCGCGGAGAATGTCTTCGATCCGCCTCATCTGCGTCGCCGGCTCGCAAAGCTCCGTGGCCCGCGCCGGCGCGCGCCGGCCGAGCGCGGCGCGCATCAACGGATTCTCAATGAGCGCGCGCAGCGACTCGGCAAGCGCGCCCGCGTCGCCCGGCTGCACCAGCGTTCCGCACGACTCATCAACGATCTCGACGGCGCCGCCCTCATCGGTCGTCACCACAGGCAGGCCCGCGTACAGCGCCTCGACGAAGGCGATGCCGAACGGCTCCGGCTCGGCGTTCGGCTGGCAGTAGATGTCGGCCGCGGCGAGCAGGCGCGGCACGTCGGAGCGTTGGCCGGCGAAGCGGACGCGCTCCGCGATGCCGAGCCGCGCCGCCTGCCCCTGCAACTCGCGCAGGTATGCGGCCTCACGCGGGCGCTGCCCGCCGCCCACGAACCAGCAGACCCAGCCCGGCACGTCCTTCAAAAGCCCGAGCGCGTCGAGGTGCGTGCGATGCCCCTTCCACGGCTCCATGCGGCTCGCCTGAACGATGACGGTCGCGCCCTCGGGCGTGTCGAGTTCAGCACGGACGGCCGCACGCTCGGACGGCGTTGGCTGCACAGTGGGAGCCTCGACCGGACAGTAGACGAGTTCCGCGCGCCCGCGTGGGAAGAAGCGGCGCGCGTCTTTCGCCGTGTACTCGCTGTTGCAAAGTACGACATCGGGGGGCGTCAGACGCGCCCAGCGTTCCAGCCAGTGTGTGCCGCCGCTGGCCGGGCCGTGCATCCAGAACGCGAGTGGCAACCCCTCGGCGCGCGCGACCGGGCCGAAGATGGCGTGCGACCACGGGGCGTGTGTGACCACGGCGTCGAAACGATAGGTCGAGAGCAGCTCACGCAGCGCGCGGCGCGCACGCCTCATGCTCAGGGGCCGGCTCACGCGCACCCCGCCGAGGGCGTGCACGGCGGCGCGCGCCTCGCGCAGCTCGTCGCGCAGGCGACCGTCGAAGCAGAGCGCGTAGTGCGGCTCAATCCGTGGGGCCAGTTCCCGCCGGCGCGCGAGCGTCAGCAGCAGGGTCTCCACCCCGCCGTACAGGTTGCCGCTGTGGACGTGTAGAACGCGCATCAGTCGATTGCAGGCTGCGGGCCGCGGGCTTCCGCCTGCGGGCTAATGAAAGACGAACTCTCGCCGCCCCGTGAATGTAGGGCTTCGGCGAGTCCGCCGTTCGCGGTCTTCAGTCCGCGATAAATGGGAATCCACTCGGCGGCGAGGCGCGTGCGGTCGAAGCGCGCGCGGGCGCTCGCATGGGCGGCGCGTCCGAGCGCGTCGCGAAGAGTGGCGTCGGACGCAAGACGCGCGATAGAGCGGGCGAGTTCTTCGGCGTCGCCGGGCGTGTGCGTGAGTGCGTCCACGCCGGGCGTGACGATCTCCGCGGCGCCGCCGGCCGCACTCGTCAACACGGCGCGACCGCAGGCCATCGCCTCGGCGATGACCAGTCCGAACGGCTCCGGCTCGGTGCTGGCATGCACAACCACGTCGAGCGCGCGCATCACATGGCCCGCGTCTTCCACGTGGCCGGTGAAGCCGACGCGCTCAGCCACGCCCAGTTGTGCGGCAAGTTGGCGTAGGTCTTCGACGCTGTGCTGGCTACCCGCCGTCTGGTAGAGCGCGCCGCCCACGACGTAGCCCCTCACGTTCAACTCACGCGGCACGAGGGCGAGCGCCCGCAAAAATGTCTCGTGTCCCTTCCAGCGGGCGAGCGTGGCGACGAGGCCGACCCTCACTGTGCCTTGTGCGGCCGATGGCACACCAGCGAGCGCATCCAGATCGGCCGGCGGCCCCACGGGAGAAAACTTCTCAAGGTTGACGGCGTTGTAAACAGTCCGCACGCTGACGCGCCCGCCGAGCGCGTCGCTCACGTCAGCCGCGACACTGCGGGAGTTCGCCACGGCCGCGGCGCATGAGCGCGCCGACGCTCGCAGCACGCGCGACATGAGAGGCCGCGCGCCCAGATAGTCGTGGAAGTGCCACACCGCTGCCGGTGCGCCGGATGAGCCCCACGCCCACGAGCCGAGCGCGTGCATCTTGAGTCCGTTCGAGTGCAGAGCGTCGGGCGCGTGTCTATGGAGTGCGCGGCGCAGACGCCGCACGTAGCGCGCGACCTGCGGACTCGACGCAAGCAGGCGGGCCGCGAGCGCCGCGCGCCCTGCGCCGCCACGGGCCGCATACTCGCCGAGCCTCGCGACCGACGGCGGAAACTCCACGACCTCCGTCTCCACACCAAGGGCGCGCGCACGGTTTGCCAGCGGCCCCGCGGCCGGGACGATGACACGCAACGACCATCCCGGCTCGGCCTCACGCACCGCCGCCAAGAGGTCGAGCAGGACGCCCTCCGCGCCGCCGACCTCCCCGAGCGAATTGAGATAAACGATCTTCATCTTTAACTATTCGCCGACAACTTCAATTCCTTACCCGCGCCGGCTTTGTGTCCGTAGCAAGACCAACCGGCGTTCGTCACATCTGTAGGGGCGGGGGCAAGTCCGCGGCCCGCAAGGTGCGGAAGGAATTAACATGGATGGACAGGATGGGTAGGATGAAAAAAGACCTGATTTGAGATTTGAGATTTCAGATTTGAGATTTCACATCATCTCATCCTGTCTGTCCTGCAAATCCTGTTAATCCTGTCCATCCTTGTTAATTGTTCCTTCGTAAAGACGGGCCGCGGACTTGCCCTGCCCCTACGGTTTTGCCATGCACTCTTAATCGCCCGAGCTGTACGCGAGCGACACGATTTCATCCTCGCCCGTCTCTTCCACAATCGCCGCGGCGAAGATCCTCTCGGCCGCCTGACCCGTCTCGCGTTGGAAGAGATGACAGAGATAGTTGATGTCGAGGAGGAGTTCGTCGGAGTCGAAGCCGCGATAAAGGTTGATGTAGCCCCAGGTGCCGCGCTCGGTCGAGAGCGGCAGACGCAGCGTCCAGAAGCGGCCCGAGGAGCTAACCACCTCGGCGTCCACGTCGCCGCGCTCCCAACTCCAGCAAACGAGTCCGTCTTCAATCACGAGCCGGTGCCGCCGCGAGCCTTCGGCGTCGCGCGCGAGCAGCGCCTCGGCCGCCCGTCGTCCAACAGGGCCGTCGCCGAGCTGCACGCGCGCGTAGACGAACTCGCCCACTTCGAGCAACACGCGCACGGCGTCGAAGAACGTGCCGAGGCTCTGCGCGTTCGACATGGCGCGCACCGCACGGCGCACGCGGATGTTGTGCGAGGCTCGCAGCCGCCGGTCGTTCAAGCCGCGCCGGACGCTCGCCTTGATCTCGTCCACCTCGTGATAACGCAGCCGGCCCACGCCGAGCGCCACGGCCGCGCAGACGATCAACAGCATCAGCCCCGTGGCCCCGCCAGAATCGTGTACGAAGAGGAGAGCCACGAGTCCGAAGAGCGCGCACGCGCCGTAGAGGACGAAGGCCACGCGGCGCTGCGACCAGCCGCGGGCGAGGAGCATGTGGTGGATGTGTTCGCGGTCGCCCTCGAACAGCGGACGCCCGCTCAGGAAGCGGCGGACGAGTGTGAACCCGGTGTCCACCATGGGGACGCCGAAGGCGAGCACGGGGATGGCCACGGCCACGGCCGTCGAAGCCTTCTGCGCGCCGTGCACACTCAGGCCGGCGAGTGTGAAGCCGACGAAGAGCGCGCCGCAGTCGCCGAGAAAGATCGACGCCGGGTTGAAGTTGTAACGCAGGAATCCGACGAGCGCGCCGCACAGCACGCAGGCCACGGCCGCCACCGGCGGGTGCCCCAGAAGCAGCGCCACCACCAGCATCACCAGCGACGCAAACAGCGCCGCCCCGGCCGCCAGCCCGTCCACGCCGTCAATCAAATTGAAGGCGTTCGCTACGCCCACCATCCACACCAGCGTCACGACATACGACAGAGCTTCGGGCAGCTCGACCGTGCCCACGAGCGGCACCGACAGAGCCTCGACGCGCCCGCCCATGAAGAAGAAAAGCGTGGCGGCCACGCCGAGCGCCCCGAACTTGACGCGTGCGCCGGCGCCCCACACGTCGTCGTAGAGTCCGACGGCGAAGACGAGGGCCGCCGGCACGAGCGTCTGCGCGAGCCGCGGCAGGTATTCGCGCACCTGCTGCGTGACGAGGTTGTCGAGGGCGGTCAAAGCGAGCAGCGAGAGGGCGACGGACGCGAAGATAGCCACGCCGCCGAGACGCGGCACGGGCTGGAGGTGTATGCGCCGGCCGTCGGCCGCGAGGTCGAGCCACCCCACCCGCTGGCAGGCGCGCCGCACCAGCGGCGTCAGCACGACGGCCGCGAATGTCGAGACGACGAACAGACCGATGTATGTGTTCATCTGTGCTGCCTCAACAAAGCTATTAGCTTTTAGCGGTTAGCTTTCAGTAAGAAACAAGAGTCGAAGCGCAAAGCCGAAGCGCGTCCGCGTTGATTAATAAATCTCTCGTTCGCCATCTTCCAGCTAACAGCTAAAAGCTAATAGCTTTTCACCCCTGCTGCACGGCCCCTCCGCGCAGCATTCGCAGAAGCCCGGCCCCGGCGCGACGCAGGCTCGCCGCGCGCTCGCCGCGCCGCCCGCCGACGCCCTCGCCGACGACGAGCGCCGGGGTGCGTTCGACGAGTTGCCGCGCCAGCGCACGCCCGTATGTCGCCCGGAGCGACGCGGCGGCAGTGGCGAGCGACGGCCGGCTCGCTCCCGTGTCGTGCGCGTTCGAGGCCACGACGATGCGCCCCGCACTTCCGTGATCGCGGACGAGCTGGCGTGCGAAGCGTTGCGCCTCGCGGCCGTGCGCGCCCGTGATGCTCGCCGCGTCGAGTTGCAGGATGACGCCTCCCGCGGCCCAGCGCGCGAGTCGCGCGGAGTCTTGCCGCAACGCCGCGCAGCACTCGGGCCGCGCAACGACAACGCCGAAGCCGAGACGCCCGAGCCTGTCCCACACCGACTCGATTGACGGCGGAGCTTCGAGCGCGGGCAAACTGACGAGGAGGTAATGACCACCGCCGATGGCGAGCCGCGTCCCATATTCCTCGACGAGCGCCGGCAAGTCCTCGGAGAGTTCGAGCACGAAGCCGGACACTAGTCGGGGCCCCGCGTCGCCCAGCCCCCGGCGCAGGCCGTCCAGCCGCCGCGCGTACTCCTCGAAGTCGAGCGGCGGACGGCGCGCGCCCCCCGGCCACTTCAGTGGTGCGACGATGGCGCTCACGCCCTCGCCCGCAGCCAGATGGCACATCCGCAAGGCTTCGTCCGGCCCAGCGGCGGTAGCAGCGGCCGTGTTGCCCGCGCGCCCGCCTTCTTCCAGTAGATGACAGCGGAGATCGATCATGGTTTCTCGGATACCCCCACAACGCTCGCTCGGTTCGTGATGCCTCAGACGGCGCTCCCCTCGGCCTCCGCCTCCGCACGCGGCGAATAGTAGGAGTTATAGTGCCGGTAATAGTAATAGTCGTCGCCTTGCAGGCTAACGTTGTTGAGGACGACGCCGAGGACGCGCGCGCCCACGTCCTGCAAAATCTGTTTGGAGCGACGCAGCAGAGTGCGCGAGGTCTTGCCGCCGTGGACGACGAGCAGGACACCGTCCACCATCGTCGAGATGAGCACGCCGTCGGTGAAAGAGACGATGGGCGGCGAGTCGATGACGACGTGCGTGTAGTGTGTGGCGAGGGCGCCGATGAGGCGACGCATCTGCTCGGAGCCGAGGAGTTCGGCCGGGTTGGGCGCGACCGGCCCCGAGGGCAGCAGGTGGAGCTTGCTCACCTCGTCGTAATGCACCAGCTCCAGCATCTCCTCCTCGCTCATTTCCCGTGAGAGGATCGTGCTCACGCCGAGCGCGTTGGGCGCGCCGAAGAGGCGGTGCAGGCATGGGCGGCGCAGGTCGGCGTCCACGACGACGACGCGCGCGCCCGTCTGCGCGAGACTGATGGCCGTATTGATGCTCGTCGTCGTCTTGCCTTCGCTCGGCAGGGACGAGGAGACGAGGAGCGTGCGCGGCGGCTGGCCGGCGCGCGAAAGCAGCACGGACGTGCGCAGGTGGCGGTAGGACTCGGCGAGGGCCGAGCGCGGATCGACGTTGAGCAATAGCTCCGGCCGCTCGACGGCCAAGGAGCCTTTCCCGCTGCCGCCGCCGTTTCCGTTTCTGTTTCCGTTGCCGTAACGTCTTTGCAGCGCGCCCACGCTGGGCAGCAGACGCGACACGCCGCCCACCCCGAAGGCCGCCGACGGGATGACGGAGAGGGCCGGCAGGCGCAGATAACGCTCCACGTCTTCGGAGGAGCGCACGGTGTCGTTCAGGTATTCGAGAAAGAGACCGAGGCCGACGCCGAAGGCTGTGGAGAGCAGGAAGGCGAGCGCCACGCCCTGCTTGCGCTTCGGCCCGACGGGAAAGCCGGGCGCGAGCGCGTAGTCGATGACCGAGATGTTGTTGGGCGTGCCGGCCAGCACTACGTCGTTTTCGCGCGAGCGTTGGAGGAGGCCGTCGAGGAGTTCTTTGTTGGTGCCGATCTCTTGTTGGAGGATGCGGTAGTTGATGGCGGCGTCGTTCTGGTTGAGCGTCTCGTCTCGCTGCTTGCCGAGCGCGGCGCGCAGACTCTGTTCGCGCGCGGCGGCCTGTCGGAAGCGCGTCTCCAGATTCGTCAGGCCGACATCTTTGGCGCGGTCGCGATTGGCTCCGAGCTGACGTTCGAGTTCGACGATCAGTTGGTTGACCTCGAGCATCGAGGGGTGCTCTTCCCTGTACTTCTCGGCGAGGAGCGCGCGCCGCTGCCGCAGCTCGTCGAGCTTGGCCTGCGCGTCGCCGACGTGGCGGCTGCCGGTCTCGGCCATCGCGTCGGCCGCCTTCGGCTCGGAGGCCGCGCGGAAGGCGGCCTCGGCCAGCTTGCGCTCGTTCTCGGCTTCGAGGAGCTGGCGGTTGAGGCCGGCGAGCCGCTCGACGACGATGTTCTGCTCGCCTTCGAGCGAGAGTATCTGGTGATTGCGCGCGAAGTTGGCGAGCTGTTCCTCGCCCGTGCGGATTTTGCTCTGGAGTTCGGCCACGCGACGCAGGAGGAACGAGCCTGTCGAGGTGTTGGTCTCGGTTTTCTTCTCCAGGTTGGCGAGGACGAAGGTGTCGGCGACGGCGTTGACGATCTTGGCGGCCACCTGCGGGTCGGCGTGGCGGTAGGAGATGTCGATGAGCCGCGTGTCCTTGACGTAGCCGGCGGTGCGGGTCTCCTTGACCGGCTCGACGCGCAGGCCACCCTGAAGCGCACCGACGTAGGGCGCGAGCCGCCGGGCCTCGGCCAAATCTTCACGCGAGACGGCCGGCGCCACGGAGGTGGTCAGTGGCAAATCATCGCCCGCGACTTCCTGCGGCTGCTGGCCCTCGCTGACGATGCCGAGGGCGCGCAGCATCCCGCGCAGCGAGGAGCGGCCCGCGGCCGAGCGCGGGTTGCGAAAAGACTGGTTGTGTTCGAGGTCGAGCGTGGTGGCGACGCGGCGCAGCAGGCCCGGACTCGTCAGAATCTGTAACTGCGTGTTGAAGTAAGTCGGGTCGTTGACGGGATTGTTGATGACGACCGACTGGCTCTTCGCCGCTCCGAGCGAGGCCCCGACCGTCTCCAGATCGACCTGCACGCGCGCCTGCGCGACGAACACGTCAGGCTGCCGCGCCATGTAGACGGCCGCCAGCAGCGTGACGCAGACGACGACGCCCGCCACCAGCCACAGACGCTTTCTCACCGCGCGCCAGTAGTCGCGCAGGTGTACGCCCTCGCCCTCGTCGGCGTCCGGCCCGTAGCCGGCGTAGGCCGGAAGCGTCAGAGGCGCGCGCGCCGCCGCGCCGCCTAACTCCAAAGCCCTGTCCGCTGGCTTAGACACTTCTTGCTTGTCGCTCATCTTAAAAACCTTTCAGGGACGACGGCGCGCGCACGCCGCCTCCAGAGAACATCTATCTTCTACCGCTCGGGCGGCCCCACGGCCGGGGGTCGCGGTCGCCGATTTCAAATTCGGAGGTCGAAGGTGTTTCGCGGGAGAGACTTGCGACGCCGACTCGGCTTTGGCGGGATCGAACGACCGACACGGCAAACCGGGCGTGTGTCGTCGCGCGAATTGGCGCATCCTTGCCTTTGCCGGGGAACACCTGTCTGCACATCGAACCGCTTCGTCTCGCGCCGTCTGTCACGGGCGCGCGCCGCGGCGGCTCACTCCTCCAGCGTTCTCTGTGACGAGAAGTTTCTCGCACCGGGGTTGAGTAAAACTTGAGCCGCCGCGGGAATTACCTATCCCCATGAAGCGGCAGAGCTTACCGGGGCGGGCGGGACGCGCTGTTCACGCCTGAACCCACTGCTAGACCGCGACTCACCTCAACCAACGACTCGATTCGTCACTCTCAACAAACACCCCATGACCAATGTCTGACCCCGTAATCGTCGCGTCAGAAGTCAATCGACTATTTTTCTCAGCGCCACTTTGTCGTCGGATCGCCGAGAAGCACCCACGTGCGCCGCACGTCCGGGTTGGCGGTTGAGGAGCGCGCGGCGCGCAGGGCGTCGCCGAGGCGCAACGTGCCGGTCGATTCAAACAGCGCGCGGTAGAGCGCGCGGTTCATCTCGGCCTGCGCTTCGGGGGTGGTCATCCCCGTCGAACTCCACGCGGCGAGCGCCCCGCCGTGCTCGGCCTTGAGCAGCGACTCGGAGAGGCTGTCGAGCGAGGGGTCGATGTAGTAGCCGTTCAGACAGGTCATCATCGCGAAGAGCGGCAGGCGCGCGCCGTTCGAGAGCGCGAGCGCGTCAGATGAGCGCAGCAACCCCTCGCCCGTCCACACGCCGACCGCGCCGTGGCCGACGTAGTTGACGAGCGCGGGGCCGGAGTTGACGCCGCCGACGATCTCGGCGCGCACGGTCGCGGCGTCGCGCGCGCCACGGTCGATCCTCTGGGTCTCGTAGCCCGCGGGGACGTGCGCGAGGAGCGAGGAGGTGGCGGCCTCGAAGTCGAAGCCGTCGGCTCCCCTGCGGTCGGAGACCAGAAGGAGCCGGCGCTCGGCCGTGCCGGGCGCGTGGCCCACGATCTTCGAGACGACGAGCGCGGCCTCGTTGGCGGTGCGAACGGGCAGACGCCCGACAGCCATCTCCGCGAGTCCGTCGCCGTCGAAGTCGGCCAGCCACTCGTCCGAGGAAGTCTCCATCTGCGACGTGTCGATGAGACGCGCGGGGACGAAGTCGAAGAGGCCGCGCCCGAGATGATTCCGCGGGTCGTAGCTGCCGTCGCCGACTAAGAGCACGTAGCGCGGCGCGCGTTGCCACGTCGAGTGTGCGCGGACGAGGAAGTCGCGGACGGCCTTGGGCGTGTGCGCCCCGTAGGAGAACTCGTCGTAGAGGTCCTCCACGTCAACAACCGTGGTGGCCAGACCTTCGGAGACGCGGCGCTCGGCGAGCGTCGTCGCGGCGGCGCGGAAGTCGGCGTGCGTGACGATGACAAAGTCGGCCGCATTCGACGCGGCGTACCACTGGGAGGGCTGGTTGACCCGCGTCCCATCGACGGCCGAGACCGCGCCGCCGGCGAAAGCCAGAAGCGTGCGCCGGCCTGTGCCGCCGGGCGTGAACCTAACAGCGTAGCCGCCGCCCTCGTCAATTTTCACAGACTCGACCGTGGCCACGACTTCCGTCACGGAGCCGCGCTCCGTGATATCGACGACGCGGATGTTCGCCGTGGTGAAGCCGGTGACGCGCGTGACCGCGCCCCCTTCGGCCGTGAAGTTCAGTTGATCCGCCTCGGCGCGGTAGGCGCGTCGGTAGGTGACGCGGATGTAGTCTGTGAGACTCACGTCCGAGGGCGCGGCCGACGTGAGACCCAACGCGTTGTCTCCCTCAAGCAGCAGCGTGGGCGAAACGTCGAAGGCCGCGGCTTTGTTCTCGCGGTCGGCGAAGGCTAATTGGCCGACCTCCGCGCCGTTAAGCATCACGCGGACGGAATGTGGGCCGGCCGTGACGCCCTGAAGCCTGACTTCGAGGCGGGCCGTGACGGCGTCGGCCGGGCGGAGGCCGCGGACGGTGAGCGCCTGCGCGGGCGCGTTGGGCGTAATCACTCCGCCGAAGAAGTTACTCCCCTCGCCGTTGAGCAGAGCAGAATAGTAGACGCTGCGGTCGCGGCGCTCGACCGTGTAGTCGAAGCTGGGGGGCGGCTTCACGCCACCATTGGCGCCTGCTGTGGACGCCGCCGGCTGCGGCTCATGACCACCTTTCGGCGGGCGTGGCTTCCCGCCGCCCTGGGGCGCGGAGGAGGTGCGCCTTCCGGGCGTCGTGCCCACGATGAGCCAGTAGACGCGCGTGTCGGCGGAGATAGTGTCCAGCCCTTCGCCGTAGAACTCGACCACGCCGTTCTGCGCCCACGCGGAGGCGTTGACGTGGATGGCCTGCTCGACGCCCTCGGCGAAGAGTTGCAGATACGCGGGGTCAGCCGACGGGCTGAGACCGGCCGCCTCCAACTGTGCCCGCGTGACGCGATACCAGCCCGGAAGACGCACCGAAAGCTTGACGGCGGCGCCGGCGGCCAGCACGCGTTGACGCTCAACCCCATCGGCGGGCATGTAGTCCGGTTCCGGCGCGGCAGGCCCCGTAATGCCGGACGCGGCCACGTTCCCCGCGCCGGTGCTGTCGCTCTGTCCTTCGACGACGCCGCCGCCGCCGCTGCTGCTGCTCTGCCCTTCGACCGACGCCTGCGCGGCCCACCCGCGCTGCGGGCTGCCGCCGCCCTGTGTTGCGCCTATCTGTTCGAGCAGCGCCGAGGTGCGCGGTTTCTTCTGTCGTCGCGTCTGCATGGAGACGGATGTGGGCCAGAAGGGGCCGTGCCGTGTGCCGACGCCGTCGGCGTCCACGTCTTCAAGCCAGTAGCGCGAGGCGGGCGTGCCGGCCGCGTCCGTCCACGTGTAGGAGCCGCCGGCGGTGAGCGCCGTCCCCGGCCCCACGGCGAGCGCCGAGCCGGCGACGAGCGAGGGCGTGATGAGCGTGCGCTCGCCCGCCTCTTCGCGGTAGAGGCGGAAGCCGAGGTTATCGATCTCCAGCTCGGTGCGCCACGCGAGCGCGACGCCGGCGCCGTCCACGAGCGTCGCCTCGAACTCGCGCAGGCGCGACAGCGTCGGCGCCAGCACGACGTGCGCTCTGGAAAACTCGGAGGTGTTGCCCGCGGGGTTCGTGGCCGTGGCCGTGATGACGTTGCCGAGCGGGGCGGTGGTCGTGGCCGTGTGCGTGAACGCGGCGTCGCCGCCGGCATCCGTCGTCACGCTGATGGAGTCGAGGTAATTCTGCCCCTCGCCGTGGGCCGTCGGGTCGGGCACGGCGCTGTAGAAGAACTCGATGGTGAAGGTGGTGCTGGGCGTCGAGTTGAGCGTGCCCGTGATGACGGTCGAGCCGGTGCGGGCGTCAATGATCAGGGGGAAGTTCTGGAGGTTGTTGGCGCCGGTGTCGGGGTCGTCCAGATCGTTGAGAGTGACGCCGTCTGCGCCGAGGTCGATGCCGAGTCCGATGTTGGAGTGGATGGAGTTCCGGCGGATGGCGTTGGCCGTGCCCGAGCTGACATAAACGCCGTCGCCGCCGTTGAAGGCGATGGTGTTGCCGGCGCCGGCGACCGTGCCGCCGACGGTGTTCGTGTTGGCGGAGATTAGGACGCCGTGTCCGACGTTGGCGAGTGCGCTCAGGCCGTCCGTCTGAGTGCCGATGTAGTTGCCCTGCACGTTGTTCACGCTGGCCGTGCCGGCGATCTCGACGCCGTCGGAGAGGTTGCCCGAGATGACGTTACGCAGATCGGAGGTCGCGCCGCCGACGGTGCAACTGATCACGCCGCTCAGGAGAACACCGTTAGCGACGTTCGGGACAGCGCCCGCGCCGTCGGAGCGGAGGCCGATGAGATTGCCGCGCACGAGATTGCTGTCGGCGTTGCCCGAAAGCTCGACGCCGTCGCCGTTGTTGCCCGAGATGACGTTGCCGGCGCTCGTGCCGGGCGTCGCGGTCGAGCCGCCGATGGTGTTTCCCGTGGCCGCGCTGACGAGCACGCCGTTGGCGGTGTTGCCGATGTCGCCGACGCCGTCTTTGTCGATGCCGATGTAGTTGCCGGCGACGACGTTGCCGGTTGCGCCGCTGCCGTTGATCTCGACGCCGTCGCCGGCGTTGTTGCCGATGACGTTGCGCGCGCCCACGACTGCGTCGGCCGTCCCGTCGTCGTCGTCGTCACCGCCGATGATGTTGTTGTCGGCGCTTTCGGCGACGCGCACGCCGTCGCCGCCGTTGCCGAGCCCGGTCTCTGTGCCGCCCACGCCCGTGCCGATGTAATTGCCGATGACCTTGTTGTTGACGCTGGCGGTGTTGACGATGTCCACGCCGTCGGTCGTGCCGCTGGCGTTATGCGCCGAGATGACGTTGCGCGCGGTGGCCGTGTAGCCCCCGACGGTGTTCGAGGCGGCGCTGGAGATAAAGACGCCGTTGCCCTCGTTGCGCAGCGCGGTGAGGCCGTTCGACTGGAGGCCGATGAGGTTGCCGAGCACGATGTTGGAGTTCGAGTTGTTGATCTCGACGCCGTCGGACTGATTGCCCGAGATGATGTTGCCGGGCGAGGAGCCGGGCGAACTGGTGAGGCCGCCGACGGTGTTCGACGTGGCGCCGCCGGCGATGAGCACGCCGTTCGAGGCGTTGCCGAGGTCGGCCGTGCCGCCGGAGCTGGCGCCGATGTAGTTAGCGCCGACGAGGGTGCCGGTCACCCCCGCGCCGTTGAGTTCGACGCCGTCCGAGCCGTTCGAGCTGATGATGTTGCGGAGGCCGGGGGCCGCGCCGCCGATGGTGTTTCCGGCCGCGGCGCCGGTGACGTTGACGCCGTCGAGCGCGTTAGCGCGCGCCGCAGCGCCGCCCGACTGGAGGCCGATGAGATTGCCCTGAACTTCGTTCGTGCCCGCGCCGACGATGGCGACGCCGTGCGCGTCGTTACCGGAGATAACGTTGCCCGCGCCCTGCCCCGGCGTGGTCGTCGCGTCGCCGATCTGGTTGCCGGAGGTCGCGATGCTGACACCGCTCAAGGTGTTGCCGAGGTCGGCCGTGCCGCCCTTGTCGGCGCCGATGAAGTTGCCGAGGACGGAATTGCCTGAGGCTCCGGCGCCGGCGATGGTCACGCCGTCGCCGTCGTTGCCGCTGATGACGTTGCGGTCGGCCGGGGCCGAGCCGCCCACGGTGTTCGTCGAGCCGGCGGAGACACGCACGCCCGAGCCGGCGTTGCCGAGGTCGGCCGTGCCGGCGGAGTCGGCGCCGATGAAGTTGCCCGCGACGGTGTTCTGGCCGGCGGCGCCGGAGAGTTCGACGCCGTCGCCCCCGAAGCGGTTGATGATGAGGCCGCGCAGGGTCGTGCTGGTAGTGGCAATCTGGAGGCCGTCGGCTCCGGCTCCGGCGCTCGTGCCGTTGAGTTCGATGAGGAGGACGGCGTTGTCGGAAGCGGCGAGGCTGTTGGGGAGCGTGCCGGGCTGCGTGTAACCGTCGATGGTGACTGGCTGTGTGACGGCCGGTAGCGGCGAGGCCGGGGAGATGGTTCGCACGCCGGCGGCCGGGACGAGGATGTCGAAGGCGATGGTGTCGGCAATCGCGTCGGCGTTGGCCTGCTGGATGGCCGCGCGTAGCGTGCACTCGATGACGGGCGGGACGCCGACGAGCGCGCCTGTGGAGCACAAGCCGTCACCGAGATTGGAGTCTGGGGCGTCGCCGGTGGAATTGACGATGAAGGTCGAGGCGAAGGGCGCCGGCCGCGCCGACGCGTGTCGATAGGTGACGGAGCAGACCGCGAACAGGAGCGCCGCCACGGCAACCCCGAGGGTCGCGCCCGGCACGCGCCCGTCCTTCGCGGGTGCGCGCGTGGCGAGGCCGGCGGCGGCGAGTGGCGGGCGGGCGGAACTTTTCATGTCTTTCACTTCGAGCCTTTGCAGCGGACTCTTCGGGGCGCTTCTTCGGCGCGCCCCAGCGCGGATTACCTACGAACGACGCTCGCCCCGCGCCCCGGCCGACAGGCCGGAGACGAACCTCGCGGTGCGCACGAGCACGTTGCCGACCTGAAAAGGCAAACGCGGCAATTCGTTGAATGGGCCGCCGAGGCGGATGGTCGCCTCGATGGGGTTTGGCCAGCGGTTCGCCAAATCCTTCAGCACCCCGCGGGGGCGGCGCAGATAATGGGTCATCGGCGCGCGATGGCGCATCGGCGTCTGGAGGTGTGTGTAGGGCGTCTCCCAGCTCTTCATAACTTCCGGGACGAGCCAGCGCGGGAGGCGACGCGACTCGCGCTCGAACGGCGTGTCTTGGATGCGCGCGCCGAGCAATTCGTGTGCGAGGCCGACGGCACAGGTGACCCAGCGCGCCCGTCGCCCGTCGCCCCGCAGCAGCCTCGACCAGTCGAAGCCCTCCGGCCGATGCTCGACGGCGGCGGCCACGTCGCACAGCCACAGCGGCCTCCACGCCCCGTGCCGGAGCAGGTGAACACACAGGAGCCGCAGGTGATCTTCGGGGCAGAGCACGGGCACGTCCACACCGCCGACCCTCAACACCTCGGCGCGGGCGAAGAGTTCGTCATCGCCGCGCCCGGCCGCGTCCTCGAATCCCCTGTGCAAATCCACTGAGAACTCCTGCCCGCGGGGGCCGCTCAACACCGCCGCGGCTACGGCGAACTGTTCGGGGCGCACGCAAACGTCGATGTCGCCAAAGGGCCGCAGCCCCGCCTCCGGGTAGAGGCGCGAGGCGGCCAGCCCCTTGACGAGGACCGCATCGACGCCCGACTCGCCGAGCAGTTTGAAGACCTGTTCGATGCGGCGCTCGTGGAGGGCCGACTGGAGTGTGTGGAGCCGGTAGGCTTGTCGCAGCTCTTGCGCGGCGGGCGCGTCGCGCAACTCCGTGTGGCGAATTTTCCACCAGCCGAGTGCGCCAGCGCCCGAGCCGAGAAGCAGGGGCGCGACCGCGTCGAGGTCGTTCGCCGAGCCTCCGAATGCCGGTGGCGACGGTCGCCACGCGCCGGCCAGAGCGCTGGCGACGAGGCGCGCGGTAGATTGAGGGGGGACGGCCACAGTCTTGATCAAAAGCTAATGCGAAGAGACCTTGCCGGGGAAAGTTTGATTTAGTGAGCCGCGCGGCCGCCGCGGGGCGGCGCTCAGGCGCAGGCGCCGTTCGGGGCGCCGGGGCAAAGCTGGCTGCAACATTCAACGGGGGAGGTGCAGGCCATACCGCTTTGCAAACAACTGGCCGCGGCCTTTGCCGTCGGGGCGAGTATCGAGGTGATGAGCGGCAGGGCGGCGGCCACGCCGATCCGGCGAACGAGGTCGCGCCGCGAAATGGCGGCCCGCCCCGGCGGCCGTCTCACCCGCTCACGCAGGAGGTGTTCACGTCCCAGACGGTCGAGCGCAAGCCACACCGCCGACTCCGCAAGAGGCGCATCTAACTCATCGTGGAGGAGCCGCGCCAGCCCGGCGACGGTCGTGCGCCCGTCGCACCCTCTCCAGACGAGCGCCGCCGTCTGGTTCAGGCAAATGGCCCGATGGCGTTCGGGGTCGTAGACCAAAACTTCGCCCTCCGCCTCTCTGACGATCAGCCCCTCCGTGCGCGCTTGTGGCGCTGTGGATTCCTCGTCCTTCAACTTCATTACTTAATGCGATATTTTGCCGGCTGATTCTAAGCGCGGTATGGCCCCGCCGCAGGACGGGCCACACTTTCGGCAACGGAGCCGACGCCGGCAGGCGGCTAAGCGCAAATGTTGCTTAACAGGCAGTTATTGGACGCACACTGGTTGTTGCTGCCGCATGGGCAGCCTGCCGGCCTGTTAGTACCGCCGGAACAGTTGAGCGACGCCTGCGCCTGCGCGCTCGGGGCGGTGATGGCCATCACGACCGGCAGTGTCAGCGCCGCCACGCCGACCCGGCGCAGGAGGTCGCGGCGGCGGATCGTGCGCGTCGTGGCGGCGCGCGTGTCCTCACGTCCTTCGAGCAGATTAATCTTGTCCAGTTGGCCGAGGGCGTACCACACCACATCTACGTCTACGGCCGCGCCGAGGTCGTCACCGAGGAGGCGCGTCAGTTCTCCGACGGTCGTCCGCCCGTCGCAACGCTTCCAGACGAGTGCGGCGGTGCTGTTGAGGCAGAGGGCCTTGTCCCCTTTGAGATCGTAGACCAGGACCTCGTCGGGCAGTTCGCGCACGAGCAGACCGTCCTTACGCGCGAGTGGCTTCAGCTCACGATGCTTTTTTTCCATAAGTCCCCTGAGGCTTTTCTCCGCAAACTTTAAACCGCGGCTTTTTAGGCGCCGTCGTGTGAGGGGCTACTGACGTTGAAATGTTCAATGACGCCGAACCTTGGATGCTTGCGCGAATTAATCAGGGCGCGTCGTCGGCCCCGGCTGGAACCGTTTCGCGCCCAGCGCGACCGGCCCCGACTCCACAGCCTCTAAAATTGCCTCGGCCGCCGCGCGCGCCTCGCCGCGTGTGCTCTTGATGACGGGCGCGCCCGCCGTGACCTGTTGAAGGGCGTCGAGCGCAGCTTCGGGCCGCCGCCTGACCGATATCGTGTTGGAGAGCAGTGTCAGCAGGCCCTGCCCGCTCGACAAACGGCGCGGTCGCCAGCGCGAGCCCGGACGATACTTGCTCACCACGACAAGCCCCACTGGCAACGGCCGGCTGCCGCTCGTGCCGTCAAGCGATTCGACTGTCACCCTGCGCTGCCGGCCGCTTTGCGTATCCCTGATCCCCAGCGGGCGGGCGAAAGGATGAACGCGCCCGCGCCGGTCGAGCACGGCGTACTCGTCGGAGTAATAGGTGGCTCCGGCCCGCACGAGTTCCGCGACCAGAGTGCTCTTGCCCGAAAGGCTGTTGCCGGGCAGCACGATTGCCCGCCCACGCCACCCAACCACGCCGGCATGCACGAAGACTCTCCGCCGCGCGGCCTCCGCCACGTAAAGGTGGAGGTCTGCGGCGAATCGTTCAAACAACTCTTCGAGTTCGTGCGTCCGCGCGATCCTCAAGATGCCTTCGTACAAAAGGCTGAACCGCCTGACGCGCCCGCCCGGCGGCGCGTCGGGGGCGGCGACGAGCGAGTACAGACGCTCAACGACACCGGCCGTCACCGGCTTCCACCCCGGCGGCAGGTATTCGGCCAGCGCCGGGAGCACGCCGGGCCGGCTGGCGCGCAGGCCGACGCGCACGCCGTAACTCTCGAAGGTGAATGACTCCGCCCAGCCCAGGCGGTCGAGTTTCCTCATTCAAGTCGAGGAGGTCTTGAGTCGAGGCACAATCGACTCGGGCATGACACGAGTTCCGTCCATCTGAAAACTTCCGCGCCGGGAGTGTGGGCCGCGAGCGAATTATATGTCTGACGCGGCTTAGGGTTTTGAAATGACCATCCTGACGCGCAAGTAAACTGCCCGTTGGATGGAGCGGCGGCACGTCGGCTGAAGGGAGCCGACTGGCGCACCTGCCGGGGTAGCTTAAAGAGTGAGAAAACTAACACTGAAAGCGCGCCCCGTCAAATTTTTTAACGCGGCGACAGGATGGTCACGAGAGGCTTCGGGCCGGCGACTTATCAGCGCGGACGCGGGGGCGCCGGGGGCCTCACCAGAATCTCGTCGAGAACGGCCGCGAGGCGATAGCCGGCGAGCGCAATCCGCCGCCCGACGATGACCCTCGACTCTTCGATATACTGCGCCGACGGAGCCTCGCCTTCCTTCGTCTTCACATAAGCAAAGGTGCGCGCGATCTGGTTGCTCTCGATGACCCACGCCTGCGGGTCGGTCTGCTTCCAGTCGTCGCCCGTGGGCGGATATTTCTTCATCAGGTCATCGGCGAGCTGGCGGATGCGCGCGCGCCCGGCCGCGTCGAGCGGACGCTTGAGGTCGTCGTAGCCGAAGAGGCCCGCGCCGTTGTCCCAGAAGGAGTGAAGGTTTTTGTGTTTTGAGCCGGCGGGCGGCTGCATCGTGAAGAAGTTGCCTCCCGCGTCGCCGTCGGGATTCTTGGCCGAGTAGCGCGTGGCCGCGTGCAGCGGCTGGTGCACGTCGCCGACGAGATGATAGAGGAAGCCGAGCACTTCGGCGTCGCGCTTGTCGCTGCCTGTGCCCGTGCGCAGCGTGTTGATGCACCAGTTGAGGCGGTCGAGGACATTGATGGGAAGCGGGCCGACGTTCGCGCGCTCAGGCGTGCCGTCGAAGATGGGGCGGTAGTTGATGTAGTGCCAGTTGTCGTAGGAGTCGGTCAGCGAGTCGCCGCGGAAGTCGTCCATCCAGACGGCGATGGTCACGGGGTCGTAAATCTTCTCGCAGGTGTCGCGCGTGTAGTAGCCGGCGCAGAGGTGGATGAGCGGGCGGCGGTCGGCGGGCGCGACGAGGAGGCGATCCACCTCCGCTTTCGCCGCCGGCGACAGACGCAGGTAAGCGATCTGCGCCGCGAGCATGTGGCCCGTCTCGTGCCACGCGAGCACCTGCGCCTGCGGCACGAACAGCGCCGCGCAAAGAATTAACACACGCCAGGCTCTTTTCATCATGCCTCCTGTAAATAACAGTACCGCGAGCGGAAGCCTCGCGGGTCTGCTTGCAGTGGGAGTTTGTCTTGCGTTCCGTAGACCCGCTCGCTACCGCTCGCGGTACTGTCCCGGCAGTGCCAGTTCACCTGTAGATTAAAAATTTCGCGCGCGCGTTTTTGAATTCGTCGAGGCCCGCCTGCCACGAGCGCATGACCTCTTCGGCCGACGCGCCCGAGCGGACGCGCGCGAGCGTGTCGGCGTTAGCGAGCAGGCGGAGCATGTCGTCCACCTTCCACTCGGCCGGGTGGAAACGCCGGAGCGCGACGGCCAACTCGATGCCGACGCGCACGGGCCGGAACGCGGCGCGGTCGGTGACAATAAAGTTGACGCCGCCGCACTCCTCGCCCTTGTAAACGGACGCCTTCGGCGTGAAGCGCACGGGCACGAAACGTATGCCGGGGAGACGGCGCGCGTTCATGTGCGCGGCGAGGCGCTGGCCGTCGATCCACGGCGCGCCGAGCACCTCGAAGGGCGTGTCGGTGCCGCGTCCGACCGAGACGTTGGTCGTCTCAAGGAGGCCCACGCCGGGGTAGAGCGTCGCCTGCGTCAGGCTTCGCATGTTCGGCGAGGGGTTGACCCACGTGAGGCCCGTCGAGTCGAGCCACATCGCGCGCCGCCAGTTCTCCATCTTCACGACGCGCAGGTCGGCGCCGAACTTCCGTTGCTCGTTGAAGAGCTGGGCGAGTTCGCCGACTGTCATGCCGTGGCGGACGGGGAGGGTGTGGTAGACGACGAAGGAGAGCTTGTCGGCGTCGGCGATTGGCCCTTCGACCTCCGTGCCGCCAATCGGGTTCGGGCGGTCGAGCACGTAGACGGGCTTGCCGGCTTTGGCCGCCTCCTCCAACACGTGGCCGAGCGTGGAGATGTACGTGTAGAAGCGCGCGCCGATGTCCTGAATGTCGAAGACGACGGCGTCGAGGTCTTTCAGGTGCTCGGGCCTGGGGCGGCGCGACTCGCCGTAGAGCGAGTAGATGGGGAGCCTGGTCTTTTCGTCTACATCGTCCGACACCTTCTCATCGGCGAGGCCGCGGATGCCGTGCTCGGGCGCGAAGAGGGCGACGAGGCGCACGCCGGCGGCGGCGTGGAGCACGTCGATGGTCGGGCGGCCCCGCCGGTCGCGCCCCGTGTGGTTCGTCACCAGCCCGACGCGCATCCCCTGCAACTGTTTGAAGCCGTCGCGCGCGAGCACGTCGATGCCGGTCAGGACTTCCGCATCGGCTGGCGACTCGGCCGTCGTCGCCGCTGACGCCTCGGCGCGCGCGCCTTCAGCCGCCGACGTGAAGCGAACAAGGTTCATCAGCATCTCTTGCGTGTAGCGAGACTGTTGGAGCCGCGAGTGCGCGACCGTGCCAGCGTCCGTGACCGCCGAGGCGACGATTGACGCGACGCGGCTGCGCAAGCTTCCCACGTCGCCCTTGCCGTCGGGGTGAACGCGGTTGCTCAGGAAGACGACGAAGGTCTCGCTCGCGGGGTCGATCCACAGAGAGGTGCCGGTAAAGCCCGTGTGTCCGAAGGAGCCTGTGGGAAAGAGGTCGCCGCGGTTGGCCGAGAAGCTGCTCGTGATGTCCCAACCGATTCCGCGCGCCTGCCCCTCCTCCGTCACCTGACGCGGCCGGGTCATCGCTTCGACGCCGAGCGGACTCAGGATACGCACGCCGTTATATTCGCCGCCGTTCAAAATCATCTGGCAAAAAATCGCGAGGTCGTCGGCCGTGGAAAAGAGACCGGCGTGCCCGGCGACGCCGCCCATGCGATTCGAGGTCGGGTCGTGTACCTCGCCGCGCAGCAAGCGCTCGGCGTCGGCGCCCGCCGCGCCCGTCCCGCCGAGATAGCTCCGCATCCCGCGCACGGTCTCGGTCGGCGCGACGCGCGTCAAAAGCTCACGCTTGGGGCGGAAGCCCGTGTCGCGCATCCCCAGCGGCTCGTAGATGTTCTTTTTGGCGAACTCGTCGAGCGGCAGACCCGAGACGCGTTGGACGACCTCGGCCGTCGCGATGAGGCCGATGTCGCTGTAGACGAAACGCGCGCCCGGCGGGCTGCGAAGCTTCTCCACGTAGAGCCGCTTGAGCATCTCTTCGTGGCCCGTCCACTGCTCCTTGAGGTCGAAGTCGGGCGCGTAGCCCGAGCGGTGCGTGAGCAGGTGCTCGACCGTCATGCGGTCGCGGCCCTCGCCCTTGAGTTCGGGGATGTAGCGCGAGACCGGATCGTTCAGACGAATTTTGCCGCGCTCGACTAAGATCATCACACTCGTCGCCGTCGCCACCACTTTGGTCAGGCTCGCGAGGTCGAAGATGGTGTCGGCGGTCATCGGCTCGCGCGCGGGGGCGACGGCGCGCGCCCCGTATGCCTTGCGCCACATGACGCGGCCCTTGCGCGCCGCGAGCACCACCGCGCCCGGCGTTTCCTTACGCTCAATCGCCTGCGCCACCACCGCGTCGATCTCCGCGAGACGCGCGGCCGACATCGCCGTGGCGGC
>DASVES010000110.1:0-6464 GCA_036380435.1 Pyrinomonadaceae bacterium
CTTCGAGAAGACCTCGACGCCGATGGTCAACGCCGCGGCGAAGAAAGTCTCCAGCCTGCTCGACGGCGTGCGGCCACGTTGGGGCGGCGGCCGACTCACCGAGATCATCGACCGCGCGAAGGAGACCGTTGACCGCGTCGAAGAGCTGACGCACGAGACCAAAGAGGCGTTCGAGCTGTTCCGCCCCTTCATGGTCGAGAACGCCTACATCTTCCGCGCCGACAACGTCCGCTCGCTCTTCGCCTCCGTCCGCAAGGACGAGCAGCAGCTTTTGCCGTGGCGCGTCGAACAGCTCGACTGGTACGACTACTGGATGCGCGTCCACTTCCCCGGCCTCCAGAAGTGGGTCTTCCCCAAGCTCGAAGAAGACCTCCGCGCCGTCGAGAAACGCTCCTACACCTACCGCGACCTGATGGAGCTGTTCGAGACCTCGGCCAAGCGTTTCTCCACGCGCGTCGCCATGCGTATCGAGCGCGACGGCCGCCACGAGCAGTACACCTACGCCGACCTGAGGGAGCTTGCCACACGCGCCGCCGCCTTCCTCGTCTCGCGCGGCGTCAAGCCCGCCGACCGCGTGCTGCTCGTGAGCCACAATATGCCCGAGTGGGGCATGACTTACTTCGGCGTGCTCAAGGCCGGCGCAACTTGCGTGCCCGTCGAACCAGAAAGCTCGACGGAGGAGGTGCTGAACTTCGCGCGGGCGAGCGGCGCCACAGGCATCGTCTTCGGCCCGAAGGCGTTGGAGACTCACCCAGACCTGCGCGCGCGTCTCGACGCGGCGGGCCTCGCCGAAACTCAGGTCTGGACGTTCGACGAAGTGTTCGAGCTGCCCGACGAGAAGACCGAGGACCAGCGGATCGCGCTCCTGCCGCAGCGCATCCCGCCCAACAGTCTCGCCTCGCTCATCTTCACCTCGGGCACCACGGGCAGCCCCAAGGGCGTGATGCTCACGCACAAGAATCTGTCGAACATGGTCTCGATGCTCTCCTCCGTTTTCGACATGAACACGAGCGACGGCGTCCTCTCCGTGCTCCCGCTCTATCACACCTTCGAGTTTTCGACCGGCTTCCTGACGCCCTTAAGCCGCGGCGCGCAGATTACATACCTCGATGAACTCAACGGCGAGGAGCTGGCGCGCGCCATCAGGAACGGCCACGTCACGGGGCTGGTCGGCGTGCCCGCGCTGTGGGAGATGCTCCACCGCCGCATCCACAATCGCCTGCACGAGCGCGCGTGGGTGGGCCGCATGGCTGACCTGCTGATGCGCGCTAACAGTTGGCTGCGCGACCGCACGCCCCTCAACCTCGGGCGCGTGTTTTTTCACCCCATCCACGCCGGGATGGGCGGGCGCATCCGCTATCTCATCAGTGGCGGCTCGGCGCTCGGCGAACAGGTCAAGCGCGACATGCACGGCCTCGGCTTCACCATCCTCGAAGGCTACGGCCTGACGGAAGCCTCGCCCGTGCTCACCGTCACGCGGCCCGCCAACAGTCTGCTGGCCGACTCGGTCGGCCGACCCTTGCCCGGCGTCGAAATCCGCATCACCGACCCGGACGAAAGCGGCATCGGCGAGGTCGTCGCTCGCGGGCCGAACGTAATGGCCGGCTACTATCAGAACGAAGAGGCCACGCGCCACGCACTCTCTGGCCGCTGGCTCCGCACCGGCGACCTCGGCCGGCTCGACGACGACGGCAACCTCTATCTCGTCGGCCGCTCCAAAGAGATCATCGTTGACACGAACGGCAAGAACGTCTACCCCGACGAGATCGAGGAGCTTTACGGCGCCAGCCCCTACGTCAAGGAGCTGAGCGTCGTCGGCCTCACCGAGTCGTTAGGCGAGAAGGTGGCCTGTCTCGTCGTCCCCGACTACGACCACGACATCGCACTCTCTCGCGAAGACGTGCGTCGCCGCATCGAGGAGCACTTCCGCGACGTGTCCTCATCGCTCCCCTTCTACAAGCGCGTCAAGGTGCTCCACTTCTCCGACGACGAGTTGGCGCGCACCTCGACGCGCAAGGTCAAGCGGCGCGAGGTCGTGCGCGTGATGGAGGAACTTGAGCTGCGTCTGCGTCCCGGCCTCGGCGAAGGCCCCGCGCGCCACGACCGCTCGGCCGACGCCTCCTGGCTCATCGACATCGTCGCTTCGGTCGCCAACCGTCCGCGCGCACAGGTCTCCATCTCGACGCGTCTCTCCGAACTCGGCTTCGACAGTTTGATGTTCGTCGAGCTGGCCGCGGCCATCGAGACGGCCGGCGGCGCCATCTCCTCGCCCGAGACCTTGAACAACGTGCAGGACGTGGGCGAGCTGCTCTCGGCCGTCACGCGCCGGCCCACGGCGGCCGAACGGCACGCGGCCGAACGGCGCGCGGCCGAGTCGGCGCGGCGCGAGGACGAGGAGATTCACGTCCCCTCGGCCGTGCGCGTGCTCGGCAACCGCGGCCTCGACGTGATCCAGAGCCTCTTCTATTTCCGCGTCCTCGACTCGAAGATCGAAGGGCAGTCGAACATCCCCGTCCACACCAACTTCATCGCGGCGTCGAACCACGCCTCACACCTCGACATCGGACTGGTCAAGGTGGCCCTCGGCGAGTACGGCCGCGACATGGTGGCGCTCGCCGCGGCCGACTACTTCTTCGACAACAAGTACAAGCGCGCCTACATGAACAACTTCACGAACCTCGTCCCCATCGAGCGTTCGGGTTCTTTGCGCCAGTCGCTCCGTCACGCGCGCTCCTTCCTTGAGCGCGGCTACACGGCGCTCATCTTCCCCGAGGGCACGCGCTCGATGACGGGCGAGATGGCCGAGTTCAAGTCCGGCTTCGCCCATCTCGCGCTCTCGACGCGCACGGGCATCCTTCCCATCTACATCCACGGCACGTATGAAGCGTTCCCCAAAGGCTCCAACATGCTCAAGGGCCGCGAGGTGGGCGCGCGCATCGGCCGCTTCCTCCCGCCGGAAGAACTCGAAGACCTGACACGCGGGATGCCCAAGTCCGAAGCCTACCGACTCGTCGCCGCCCTCGTCCGCCACGAGATCGAGAACCTCCGCGACGGCACCCGCCACGCCTTCGACGCCAAACGCTTGCGCCGCCGCTGGCGTCACGAGCGCCGCGCCGGTTCAGCGGAAGACCCCGAGGGCACACAGCCGGCGGGCGAACTAGCGACCACGGGGGACTGAAATAGTTGTGATGAGTGATAAGTAACGGGCGCCACGAGCGCCAGAGGCGCGAAAGAATGTAGCCCACGGCGTGAGCCGTGGGGAAGCACGCCGGAAACGATTTGAAGCCCCGGAGGGGCGAAAGAATCTCGACGTGCGTGACGCTCAGGCTTGCGATTCTTTCGCCCCTCCGGGGCTAACATTTAATCACTGACGCTGACCCACGGCTCACGCCGTGGGCTACGTTCTTTCGCCGCTCCGCGGCTGATTAAACACTCATCACTCATCACTCATCACTTTTTTTATGGTAACGAAGAAGGCGACAAAAGCCGCGCCGCGCGCCGCGTCGAAGAAGGCGGCGAAGAAGGGCGCGAAGACGGCCGGGAGCAAGGCGCTCGTGCGGCAGCGCGCGCCGGTGACGCTCGTGACGGGCGGGACGGGATTTCTTGGGGCGCATCTGGTGCGGGAGCTGGTGGCGGCGGGGGTGAAGGGGTTGCGCGTGCTGTCAACGTCGCGGCCGGCGTGGCTGGAGGAGTTGGGCGTCGAGTCGGTCGCGGGGTCGATCACGTCGCCGGAGGACGTGGCGCGAGCGGTCGAGGGCGCGGCGGAGATTTATCATCTCGCGGGGCGCGTCTCGCGCGAGCCTGAAGACGCGCACCTGATGTACGACCTGCACGTGACGGGGACGCGCCTGCTGTGCGAGGCGGCAGCGCGCGCGGGTGTGGGTTCAATCGTGCTCGCCTCGACGAGCGGGACGATTGCGGTCACGGAGGACGGCGAGGCGTTGCCGGACGAAGAGTGGCCGCAGCCCGCCGACATCGTCTCGCGCTGGCCCTACTACGCGAGCAAAATCTATCAGGAGCGCGTCGCGCTCGAACACTTCTCGGGCGATGGTCGCCGTCTCGTCATCGTCAACCCGAGCCTCCTGCTCGGCCCCGGCGACGAGCGGCTGAGTTCGACCAAAGTCGTCTTAGACTTCCTCTCGCGCAAGATCGCCTCGGTGCCCAAAGGCGGCCTGAGCTTCGTGGACGCGCGCGATGTGGCGCACACTCTCACGAAGGCGATGGAGTGCGGCGCGCACGGCGAGCGTTACCTGCTCGGCGCGGCTAACTGGACGTTCGAGGAGTTCTTCGGCCGGCTGGAGCGACAGACAAAGGTTGCGGGGCCGCGGCTCGCCCTACCGTCGAAGCTCACGCTCGCCGGCGCGCGCGGTCTCCACGCGCTCTATCGTCATTGGAAGCTCGCCCCGCCCGTCGAGCCGTCCGAGATCGAGATGGCCGACCACTTCTGGTATCTCGACTCGTCGAAGGCCGCGCGCGAACTCGGCTTCGCGCCGCGCGACCCCGCCGTCACGCTCCACGACACGATCAACTACGTCCGCGAAAACTTCCTCGGCAACTCTGCTTTCACGAGTGCCGGACGTTGATTAACGCGGCGCGCGGACGCGCAGGGAGCGCGGCAGGATTTCAAACGTCGCGGGGAGCCGCCCGGCCGTCTCGCCGTCGATCTCAATACCGACTTCCCCGTCATCATCAGCACGCGCCAACACACGGCGCGCGCGCGTGTGCTGCACCTGTCGCAGGCCGAGGTGCGTGCCGAGGTAGACGCGGTAAGAGTTCGTGAGAATCCGCGTTCCCGACATGTCGCCGATGGCGACCACGTCGAACAGCCCGTCGTCGAGTTTCGCCTCGGGGGCGATCTTCATGCCGCCGCCGAAGAAGCGCGCGTTGGCGACGCAGAAGTTCGTAATCTTCAGACGGAACTCCGGCCCGCCGTCGAGCGTGATGCGCACCAGCGGCTGCGCGTAGGCGAAGGCGCTTTGCAGGGCCGCGACGGCAAACGCCGCCTTCCCGCCGAGCGCGCGCGTCGCCGCGGCCGTCGCCCCCGACCCGCCATCCTTCTTGACGCGCCCGATGACCTCCACGCCCATCCCGAACGACGCCACGTTGATGAAGTGCCGCGTCTCTTCGCCGCCCGATTCGCCCGCGAAGACGACCCGGCCGGCGTCCACGCGCATCGTGCGCCCGTCCCGCAAAGCACGCGCCGCGTCGGCCGCACGCTCGGGTATTTCGAGCGTGCGGCGGAAGTCGCCGCCCGTCCCGCTCGGCAGGACTCCCAACTCAGCGTCAGCGCCGGAGCGAAGGAGGCCGTCGGCGATTTCGTTGACGGTGCCGTCGCCGCCGCAGGCGATGATGAAACTCCGGCCCCGCGCGGCCTCGTGCTCGGCGATGACTCGCGCGTCGCCGCTGCGCTCGGTGAAGGCGCAGGCGAAGGGGCCGAAATGCCGGCGCAGGTCGGAGGCCACGCCGGGCCACGCTTCGCCCGTGGCGCCGCCCGCCGACGCCGGGTTCACGATGACCAGTGGCAAAGACGACATCTCAACTTTTTCCTTCGCGCTGTCGCGCTTCTGCGCCTTCATCAACTCTTGACGCGGGCCGGGGCAAAGTCGCTTCCTGTTGCCCGACGCCCAGTTGATACATGGAGCGATCCTGTTCGCCGAGTTCGGCAATTTTCGTCAACACGTAATCGGCCGTCTCCTTGTAGACGCGGACGCTCTCGCCTCTATCGTTGAATGCTGCAAAGTCGATGGGCGGCCCGAAGTGAACACGCACCGGCTCGCCGCCGCGCCAGTTGCCGAGCACCTGTCGGGGGAGGTCGTTCCCCAGCCCTGCGATGAAGACGGGGATAACTTGCGGGCTGGCCTCCCTGATGAGTTTGCCGACGCCGGGCTGCGCGCGGAGGAATGAATAGGGGTCGTCCGACTTGTTGCGCGTGCCCTCGGGATGGAAGCCCACGACGTGGCCGCGTCCCTCGCGGCAGAGCGCGGCGAGCAGGCGCAGCGAGTACTTGTCAAAGGCGCGCTTCTCGATCTGCGGCCTCTCGGCCGACGCGAAGAAGGGCGGGAACATCGACCACCAGCCCATCAGCAGATTGACGAGGAGACCGGCCGGCGAGTCGTAGAAGAAGCGCCCGCGCACGGGGAAGAAGAGACGCACGGGCGCGCGCGTGCGGCGGAAGAGGACGGCGGAGACGACGTACATGTCGAAGAACGAGCGGTGGTTGGCGACGAGCAGGAGCGGGCGCTCGTGTGACACGTGCTCGACGTGTTCGATGCCGTAGACGCGCATCAGATTGTAGGTCGCCAGATGAATCCAGAGCGAGCCGAGGTGGCGCTGGCAGAACGTCCAGAACTCCTTCCAGCGCCCCGTGTTCATCCGGCGCGTGAGGCGGAAGGCGAACCGCTCGAAGGGCGAGAGGACACCGATTTCATCCCGCGTCGGCCTGACCTGTTCCCAGCCCATAAAAG
>DASVES010000111.1:0-12116 GCA_036380435.1 Pyrinomonadaceae bacterium
GAACGAGTGGATGCACCTGCTGCTCGAAGCGGCCCGAGACGTTTCGCGGACGATTCCCGAGGGGGAGACTTTCATCCTCGTTGACGAACAGGGCTTCGGCCAGGACTTCGCGCGGGGGCGGCGCGTGCTTCCCTTCCTCGAACGCGACGGAGTCTACTGGGGCGCGCCGCCCGACGGCGCGACGGCCGTGCGCGAGCTTGAGCGGATGCGGCGCGAGCGCGGCGCGGGCTTCATCGCCTTCGGCTGGCCCTCCTTCTGGTGGCTCGAACATTACGCGGCGCTCGCCGCGCACCTGCGCGCGCGCTACGAGTGCGTGCTTGAGAACCGGCGGCTCGTCGTCTTCGACCTGCACGACCGAGGAATTAACAAATGACGCGTCCGAAGCCGCTCTTCATCATGGGCAATAAGCGTTCCGGCAGCACCCTGATGACTGACCTGCTCAACTCTCACGCGAACGTCTTCGTGTCGCACGAGTCCGACATCGCCTGGATTCTATACCAGTCGCGGAACGGGCGGCCCACCCGCTACCAGACACACCCCCTGGACAGCAGGCTGATGCTCGACTCCACGCTGGAGAGTTGCCGGCGAATCCTGAAAGAGACCCTGAGCGGCGAGCCGACGCACGCCGAAATCGACGAGGCGTTCTACCGCGCGCAGGACCGCCTCATGAACCAATACCTGCGGCCGTCCCTCAAGCAGCGGCTGAAGCGCGCCGCCAAGATTACCGGCAAGAGGCCGACGCCGGGGCGCGTGCTGCGCGCGCTCAGACATGACCCGGAACTCCTACAGAAAATAGACCTCGCCTGGACGGGCGACAAGAAGCACGCCCAACACCTCGACCCGGCCGTCCGGCAGTTCCTTCAGACGCACTTCCCGGAGGCGCGCTACATCCACGTCATCAGGCACCCGCGCAGCGTCGTGGCGAGCACGATGGAGGCGGCCCGGCGGTGGAGCGAGAGGCCGGAGTATTTCAACGGCCTCGCCGAACAGATTCTCGAACAGTGGGCCGTCCACGAGGAGTGGGTGCTTGAGGCGAAGGAGCGTGAGGCGAGTCCGATCCTGACGGTGAGGCTTGAAGACTTGTGGGCGGAGCCGGTCGAAACCATGTCCGGGATTCTGTGCTTCCTCGACCTCGAGATGACCGACGCCTTCGCCGGCCTGGTCAAACAGATCGTCTACCCCAAAGACCCCAACATCAAGTACGCCTCGTTCCCGCTGCCGGACGTTCCGCGGGCGCGGCGCATTATGGAGCTGTACAGCTACTAAGGCCGGGGCGGTACAGCGGAAAAGGAAACAGACTGATGAGTGTGAGCGATAATGAGGATATCTTGATCGGGCCGTACGGCGGTCGGCTCGTGAGCCTGCTCGTCCCCGAAGGAGAGCGCGAAGCCGTGCGAGAGCGCGCCGCCGCCGCCCTGCCGCGCGTCCAACTCACGCCCCGGAGCGTCTGCGACCTTGAGCTGCTCGCCACCGGCGCCTTCTCGCCGCTCGGCGGCTTCATGGGGCGCGCAGATTACGAGCGCGTGCTCGAAGAGATGCGGCTCGCCTCCGGCGCGCTTTTCCCGCTGCCCGTCACCTTGCCCGTCGCGGCAGACGCGAACGTCAAAGTTGATGAAGAGGTCGCCCTCGTTGACCAGCACAACAACCTGCTCGCCGTCATGCGCGTCGAAGAGGTCTTCGAGCGGGAGGACGAACGCGAAGCCGCGCTCGCCTGCGGCACACGAGACGCGCGCCACCCGCTCGTGGCCGAGATGAACTCGTGGGGCCGCCTCTACGTCGCCGGCCGTCCGCGCGTCCTTGAGCTTCCCCGCTACTACGACTTCCGCAATCTGCGTCTGACGCCCGCCGAAGTGAGGCGCAAGCTCTCGTCGCTCGGTCACGAAAACGTCGTCGCCTTCCAGACGCGCAACCCCCTGCACCGCGCGCACGAGGAGTTGACGCGCCGCGCCGCCGAGGCCGCCCGTGGCTCACTCCTCCTGCACCCAGTCGTCGGCCTCACCAAGCCCGGCGACATAGATCACTTCACGCGTGTCCGCTCGTACAAGGTTCTGGCCGAGCGTTATTACGACCCGTCGCGGATGCTCTTGGCGCTGCTGCCGCTGGCGATGCGGATGGCCGGCCCGCGCGAGGCCCTCTGGCACGCAATCATCCGAAGGAACTTCGGCGCCAATCATCTCATCGTCGGCCGCGACCACGCGAGCCCCGGCCTCGACTCCCGAGGCCGTCCGTTCTACGGCCCCTACGACGCGCAGGAACTCGTCGCGCGGCACGAGGCGGAGACCGGCGTGCGCGCCGTGCCCTTCAACGAACTCGTCTACCTGCCCGAGGAAGACCGCTACGAGGAGGCTTCGCGCATCCCCGCGGGCCGCCGCACCGCCTCGATTTCCGGAACCGAGGTGCGCGAAGAGTACCTGCGCCGCGGCCGTCAGCTCCCGCGCTGGTTCACGCGCCCTGAGGTGGCTTCGATCCTCACGGAGGCGCACCCGCCGCGCCACCGGCAGGGCTTCTGCCTCTGGTTCACGGGGCTGTCCGGCGCGGGCAAATCGACGACCGCCAACATCCTCACAGTGAAACTCCTCGAACACGGCCGGCAGGTGACCGTGCTCGACGGCGACGTGGTGCGCACGCACCTCTCAAAGGGGCTTGGCTTCTCGAAGGAAGACCGTGACACGAACATCCGCCGCATCGGCTTCGTCGCCTCGGAGATCGTCAGGCACGGCGGCGGCGTCATCTGCGCGGCCGTCAGCCCCTATCGCGCGACCCGCAACGAGTGCCGCGCGATGGTCGCGGCCGACCGCTTCATCGAGGTCTTCGTGGACACGCCGCTCGAAGTCTGCGAGGAGCGCGACGTGAAGGGCATGTACGCCCTCGCGCGCGAGGGCAAGATCAAGAACTTCACTGGCGTTGACGACCCCTACGAGCCGCCGCTCAACCCTGAAATTGTCATCGACACTGTCAGGCGCTCGGCCGAAGAGAACGCCGAACTCATCCTCGCCTACCTCGTCTCGCAGGGTCTCGTCCTCTCCTCCGCCGCGCAGGCCGAGGAGGATGAATCCGAGAAGCTGGCGGCGACAAAGTGACCGAGCTGTTAGCTATTAGCTCTTAGCCTTTAGCTCACAGCATCCGCCGTCGGGTGTGCTGACGCAAAATTCTAAAGTACACGGCTGCTTTCGTTCGGCTGACAGCTAACAGCTAATAGCTAACAGGTTCTTTATGCTCTTCACCGACCGATTCGTCTACGTCCACGGGCCGAAGACCGGGGGGACGTTCGTGACCTCGATGCTGTTCCGGCTCTACGGCCTGCGCTGGACGCGCTGGGCGCACGCGCGCAACGCCCTCTTCGGCGAGGTGCGCCGCCGGCACCCGGGCTACGGGGCGCTCGTCCACAACAGCAACAAGCATGGCGGCTGCAACGAAATCCCCCCGCCCCAACGCGGCAAGAGAATCCTCGCCACCGTGCGCAACCCTTTCGACCTCTACGTCTCGCAGTACGAGTTCGGCTGGTGGCGGCGGGCCGAGTTCCTTCGCTATTACGAGGCGCTTCCACGTTTCCGCGACGAGTACCCAAGCTTCCCCGACCTGTCCTTCGCCGAGTACGTCCAACTTTCGAACGCCGCGCTCAGTCCGCTCTCAGGCGGCGTGCGCGCCGACGGCGACGCCCGGCCGGGGCTCATCACCGAGCAGTTCCTAAACTTCTGCTTCCGCGACCCGCGCGCGGCCTACGAGCGGCTGCGCGCGCGCCGTTACGCCGCTCCCAAAGACGCGGCGGCCGACATGCATGACATCCACTTCGTCCGCACTGACCAACTCAACCGCGGTCTCTATGACTTCCTCGTCAGCGAGGGCTACGACCCGGGTGACGTGTCCTTCGTCCTCGACGAAGGGAAAATCCTCCCGCGCGGTCGCGGCCGGGGCGCGACGCAGAAGTGGCAGCACTACTACACGCCCGAGCTGAAGGCCCGGGTCAGAGAGCGGGAAGATTTCCTCTTCAGACTCTTCCCCGAGTTTGACGTTTGAGGTGCCGGCCGCGCCCCCCTCAATGAACATCGCAACGAACACCGGCCTGCGCGTCGTCGTCCTCGGCTACGTCGTGCGCGGGCCGCTCGGGGGGCTGGCCTGGCATCACCTGCAATACGTCACGGGGCTGCGCGCCCTCGGCCACGACGTCTACTTCGTCGAGGACAGCGACGACTACCCCTCCTGCTACGACCCCGCGCGCGGCACGGTTGACGCCGACCCTTCCTACGGACTTCGGTTCGCTGCCGACGCCTTCGCGCGCCTCGGCCTCGGCGAACGCTGGTGCTACTACGACGCGCACGCCGCGCGCTGGGCGGGGCCGCTCGCACCGCGCGCCCGTGAGGTCTGCGAGTCGGCGGAGTTACTGCTGAACCTGTCGGGCGTTAACCCCCTGCGCCCATGGACGGAGCGCACGGCGGCCCGCGCCTTCGTTGACACCGACCCCGCCTTCACACAGATACGTCACCTCACCGACCCGTCCGCGCGCGCCCGCGCCGCCGCACACAACTCCTTCTTCACATTCGCTGAAAACGTCGCGCGCGCCGACTGCCTCGTCCCCCCCGACGGCTTCGCGTGGCAGCCGACGCGCCAGCCCGTCCACCTCGACGCGTGGCCCGTCACGCCGGGGCCGCGCGACGGGAGTTGGACGACCGTCATGCAGTGGGACAGCTATCGCGCGCGCGAGTATGAGGGGCGCCGTTACGGAATGAAGTCCGACTCGTTCGCCGCCTTCGTTGACTTGCCCGCGCGCGCGGGGCGGGTCTTCGAGATAGCTTTGGGGAGCGAGTCGGCGCCGCGCGCACACTTGCGCGCGAAGGGCTGGCGGCTGCTCGACCCGCTCGAAGTGACGCGCGACCCCTGGTCTTATCAGGAATTCATCCGCGGCTCGAAGGGCGAGTGGAGCGTCGCCAAGCATGGCTACGTCGCGAGCCGCTCGGGCTGGTTCAGCGAGCGCAGCGCCGCCTACCTCGCCTCGGGCCGCCCCGTCGTCACGCAAGAGACGGGCTTCTCCGACTGGCTTGAGACGGGCCGAGGGCTAGTCGCCTTCGACACGCCCGACGGCGCGCTCGCCGGCATGGCAGACATCGCCGGGGACTACCCGCGCCACTGCCGCGCCGCGCGCGCTTTGGCCGAGGAGTTCTTCGACGCTCGCAAAGTCTTGAGTAGCCTGATTGTGCGTGCCCATGATGGCGGAGCGGCTGGAGGCGGGCTGCAAGGCTCTGTCGGAGGAGATTAGAGCTTACGAGGGCGTGGCCGACCAGCTAAGCGCTAAGCTCGCGGCCGAAGAGTGCACCAAAGATATTGCGCGTCAGTTCGCGGACTACTGCCGGAAGCTTGACGGCGCGTTCGAGACGGTGAGCATCCCCTTCGAGAAGAAGCGGGAGATGCTCACCGTCTTGCGTGTGACTGTGCTCGCTCATTCGAACGGCACGCTGAAGTTGCAAACAAATCTCGGAGCGATTTTAGCTATCTGCCCTGAAATCAAAAGTTTAGTTTCAAGCCAAATTGGAACTGACGCGGGTCGAAGGAGGCGGTGGGGCGGCCGAAGTAGCGGCCGCGGCTGTCGCGCTGGTTGAAGGCGCGAACGTCTTCGAAGAAGGGCGAGGCCGCCGCTTCGTTGAAGCGGTTGAAGAGGTTGAAGCCCTCGGCGATGATTTCGAGACGCATGTGCTCGCCGAAGTGGATGTTGCGCGCCACGCGCAGGTCGAGCGACATGTAGGAGTGCGTGATGCCGCGGTTGCGACCCAGACTGCCGTTGGCCGGCAGCGGCCCGCGGCACTCGGGTACGTCCGAGGTCGGCCCCGGTACGCAGAGCGTGCCGTCGGCCGTCACGCTCGGGCGCTCGTTCGTGCCCTGAAGGTCGAAGTTCGTGTCGGTGCCGCTCAGGATGTTGAAGGGGCGGCCCGAGGAGATTTCAAAGATCGGGGCGACGACGAAGTCCGCGAGGAAACGATGTAAGCCGGAGCCGGAGCGCCAGCTCGTGGGGCTTGTGAGCACGCCGCTGAAGACGAAGCGGTGACGCTGGTCGAAGAGCGAGTCGGCGCGCTCGCCGGCGAGGTTGCGGTTGTTCTGCGGCTTGAGGAGCGTCTGGAGGTCGGAGGAGTCGTCGATGGAGTGCGACCACGTGTAGGAGGCGAGGAACTGGTAGTTGTCGGAGAAGCGGCGCTTAAACTCGAAGTTGCCCGCGTGGTAGTTGGAGTTGCCGATGGAGGACTGGGCGTTCACGTCGCCGAAGGGCGAGACGACCGTCGTGGGCGTGGCCAGCGAGCCGGCGAGCAGGCTGTTGAAGGCCGCGGGCGACAGACCCGTGAGCGCGCGCACGAGGAAGTAGTTCGGCCCCGACGGACGGAAGAAGTTCGCGGCGAACGGATTGACGATGCGCCCGCGCGTGGGCGAGGCCACGATGAGACCGGGCACGACGACGACGAGCGTGTCGCCGGCGACGAGCGGGTTGGCGAAGGCGGTGCCCGGCGCCAGTGTCGTCGGGAAGAGGCCGGTGGAGGCGAGCACGGCGTCGCCGAAGCTGATCGGCCCGCGGTTGGGGACGTAGCGGTTGAAGTTCTGAATGAGCAGGTCTTGTCGAATCTCGTTCACGTCGCGCGGCAGCGGCAGGTGGTGCGCGCCGACGAAGAGATAAGAGGCTGAGAGCGACATGTTCTCCGAAAGCCGGCGCTCGACCGTCAGGTTCCCCTGATTGGCGTAAGCGTAGACGAAGTCTTTCGCCACGGGGAGCGTGAAGGGGAGGAGCTGGCCGAAGCCGGGGAACGTCTGGTCGTTGAAGCGCAGGCGGCCGAACTGATACTCGGCCGTGGGCGCCACACCCGGCGTGGAGACGCCCGCCGGCAGACCCGCGCAGACGGGCGTGCGTACCGCACCGGGGACGCAGACCGTGCCCTGAAAGACCTGCACGGCGTTCAAGAGCGAGGTCGGGCTGGGGCTGCCCTGGAGCAAGGTTGACTGCTGCTGCTGCGCGGCGTCGGCGATGTCGGAGTTGAAGGCGGCGGCGAGCAGCGGGTGGTCGTAGAAGATGCCGAAGGCGGCGCGCACGACCGTCTTGCCGTCGTTGCCCAAATCCCACGCCATGCCGATGCGGGGCGCGATGTTGTTCTTGTCGCGCGGGAAGCCCTGCTGGACGCCTAACACGTCCTGCGCGGCGAGGATGTCGTTGGCCGAGAGCGTGATGCCGGAGAGCGGGTCGGTGAAGGGCACGGGGTCGAGCTGCTCGGTCAACTCAATGTCGTAGCGGACGCCGTAGTTGAGCGTGAAGTTCGGCCAAATCTTCCAGGAGTCCTGCGCGAAGGCGGCGAGCGGCCGATTCTTGAGCTTGCTGATGGGGTTGCCGTAGCCCTGGATAAAGCTGCCGGGGAAGCCGAGGCCGTACTGCTGCACGGGGGTGAAGGAGGGCGCGTTGCCGGGGAAGGCGGCGAGCGTGTTGGCGGTCAGACCGCCAAAGTTGAAGAGGCCGGCGAAGTTCAGCTCGAAGAGGGCCTCGGGGATGGCGACGAAGTTGACGTCGCCGCCGAACTTGAAGGCGTGGTTGCCGGTGACCCAGTTGATGGTGTCAGTCCACTGGTAGCGCGTCTCAGTGCGAACGACGGGCGAGAACAGCTCGCGGCCGATGAAGGCCGTGCCCGTGATGTTGAAGGCGACGGCCTCGCCGTTCTGCGAGCGGAAGGTGGCGTTGCGGCGTCCGAAGTTGAAGCGCGCCTCGTTGACCACGGTGTTCGAGAGCGTCGAGGTGAGCGAGGTGACGAACGAGGTGTCGCGCAGGGTCTGGATGCCGGTGCGCGAGAAGTCGTTCTGTCCGAGCGACTGGTTCTGCGACTCGACCTGAATGCCGGAGATGTCTGACGGGTTGTAGCTGAAGCGGCCCGTGAGCTGATGTTTGTCGGTGATGCGGTGGTCGAGGCGGAACGAGGAGAAGGTCGTCTTCTCGGCGATGGGGAAGATGCGTTGCAGGGAGTTGAGCGGGCGGAAGCCGATGTCGCTGGAGATGACGGGCGCGCCCGACAGGAAGAAGCGCGGGCCGATGACGCTGCCCGCGGGGATCGCGCCGCCGGGGCTGCGCAGCGGGTTGGTGCCGGTGAGCGCCGTGTTCGTGCCGCTCGAAGCGATGGTCGCGTACTGGACGGCGGCGCCCGCGAGCGCCGTGCCCGTGGCGGTCTGTCCGGCAGCGAAAGCCTGCCCCGCCTGCGTGAGCAAGCCCTGCGTGTAGGTGGCCTGCGCCGCGCTCAGGCCGTTGAAATTTTGCGTGAAGGGCAGGAAGGGCGCGCCGATGGTCACGGTGTTCGTGAGGCCGGCGCCGACGTCGGAGTTGAAGAAGCCCGACTCCTGCCGGCGGCGCTGCTCGAAGGCGCCGAAGAAGAAGGTGCGGTCGCGGTCGAAGGGGCCGCCCAAGGTGACGCCGTACTGCGCGCGCGTGAAGGGCGGCTTCTTGTTGGGGTCGCCGTCGATGATGGGCGCAAACGGGTTGCGCGCCTGAATCGACTTGTGTCGGAGGAAGCCGAAGACGTTGCCGCGCACGTCGTTGGTGCCCGACTTGGTGACGACGTTGACGACGCCGCCCGACGTGCGCCCGAACTCCGGCGCGTAGGAGTTGGTGACGACCTGAAACTCCTGCACGGCCTCCTGCGAGACGGTCGAGCGCGAGGCGTTGACGGAGTTGTCTGTGTTGTCGGCGCCGTCAACCTGCACGAGGTTGGAGCGGCCGCGCTGGCCGCCGAAGTTAAGGCCCGAGGTGGGCGCCGGCCCGATGGGGCGGCCGTTGTCGCGCGTCACGGCCGAGGTCGTCAGCGTGAAGTTGATGTAATCGCGCTGGTTGATGGGGAGGTTGTCGATGCGCGTCTCGTCGATGGTGTTGGAGACGGCCGTGCGCGAGGTCTCGACAACTTCCGTCTCGGTCGTCACCGTGATCGACTCGGTGACGGCGCCGACTTCGAGCGCGAAGTCGAGGTCGGCCTGCTGGCCGACGGTGAGCGTCACCGTGGGGTTGACCGACCTTTTGAAGTTGGCGGCCTCAATCGTCACCTCATATTCGCCCGGCGGCAGGTTCGTGATCTGGTAGAAGCCCTCGTCGTTGGTCGTGGTGTTGCGCTCGGTGTTGGTGGCGCTCTGGCGCGCCGTCACCGTGGCCCCGTTGACGACCGCGCCCTGCTGGTCGCGCACGAAGCCGCGCAGGTCGGCGGCGTTCGACTGTGACTGGGCGAAGGCCGTGCCCGTACAAAGAAGCGCAAACGCTGCGCTGAGCGCCAGACGGAAGGCGGCCGGGAGACACCGCCGAGAGGTGAACGCACGCATGTTTTTCATTCTCCTTGAAACAAAGGTCGAAGCTTTAATCACGAACGAGGCGAGACGCGCGCCCTCGCGCACGAAGCACGCCACGAGTGCCGGCCGTCCTCCGCTGGAAAGGCTTCGGAAGACTGCGCGGGTGAAGCAAACTGCGGCGCGCATCGGGAGCACGGTCAAATTTTACGCGCAAGAAGGAGGCTCAAAGGTTATTGCTTCCGGGCCGGACGCATGCGCCTCGGCGGGCGCGTCCGGCGGCAATCTTCTAGGCCACGCTTATTTACAGCAAAACCGGTCTGTTGGCAAGAACCTTGTCGCGCCAGCCGCGCGCGTAGTTTCAAAACCTCGACGCCGGTCATGTCCGTAGGGGCAGGGCTTGTCCGCGGCCCGCTCAACGATGGAAGCAATTAACATGGATGGACAGGATTAACAGGATGAGATGATTTGAAATCTCAAATCTCCAATCTCCAATCTGAAATCTCAAATCAGCGCTTTCTTCATCCTCCCTATCCTGTCCATCCATGTTAATTCCTCTGTAGCTAAGGGCCGCGGACAATCCCTGCCTCTACAGTTTCGCAACGCGCCCTAAGTTCCGCGTGTCGCGCGGGCGATACGGCGGCGCGCCGGAGCGCTCGCGCCGAGCGCGAAGACGGCCATCTCGGCGAACGCGCGTGGGGCGAAGGCCGCCCGGCGCAGCCAGCCGCACAGACGCAGACGCGCCCCGAAACGCTCCTCGTAGCGCATGCGGTAGTCGCCGGCCAACTCGTCGAAGACCTTCTGGTGCCCGGCCCTCACGTCGCCGCGGCCGAGCCGGCGCGTGATGGCTTCGGCCGCGAGTTCGCCGCTCTCCAAAGCCATCAGCATTCCGCTCCCGGTGAACGGGTCGATGAAGGAGGCGGCGTCGCCGACGGCGAGCAGCCCCCGCGCCGGCGCCGGCTCGCGCCGTCCGAAGCCTTCGAGCGCGACGCTGAGCCACGCGGAAGCCGGGCGCGCGCCTTCGAGCGCGCGTGCGGCGCGGCGGTTCGTCATCAGCACCTCGCGCATGACGCGCTCGGGGTCGCTCCCACAGTCGCGCACGTCGGCGGCGCGCGCGATGAAACAGAGGTTGCTCAAATCCCCCTCGACCGGACTCAGGCCGCCGTAGCCGCCGCGGTAGAAGTAGATTTCGCACGCGCCCACACGGGCGCGTGCGCCCTCCAGATGGGCCTTGAAAGCGACGTGCGGCGCGCGCCCGCGCCTCGCAGCCGCGCCGCCCTCAACACTTCCCCTCTCGACGAAGCGCACGAGCGCGTGCGCCCTGCCCGTCGCGTCAACGGTCAACGCCGCGCGCCGCTCGACCGTCTCGCCTTCGACGTTCAGACGCACTCCGCACACGCGCCCTCCGTCTTCCATCACCAGACCGACGGCCTGCGCTCCCTCCAAAACTTCGACACCCACTTCTCTCGCACGCGCGAGTAGTTGCGCGTCCATCTCGGCGCGGCTCAGACCGAGCGCACGCTGTTCCTCACGACCGAGCCACGCGCTCGGCACGGCCGCGCTCCGGCCAGAGCGCGTGTAGAAAATCGTCTCGCCGACGGCGGCGCCGCCCGCGGCCGTCATCCGCTCCGCCACGCCGAGCCGCGCGAAGTGTGCGAGGCATTCCGGCGAGATGAACTCGCCGCACAGCTTCGGGCGCGGGAACCGCTCGCGCTCGGCCAGAAGCACACGCGCGCCGCGCGCCGCCAGATGTATCCCGGCGCTCGCCCCCGCCGGCCCACCGCCGACGATCAACACGTCATAAGTTTCATTACTCAATGCTTCGCGCTCGCGCTTAGAACCAGTCGGTAAGGAAAACGCCGTCTCACCTCCACCTCCGACAGACCCGCGCGCTCGGCCAGCCGGCGCAGCTCCGCGGGGACGAAGCTTCGCAGGATGGAGAGCGCGCCGTCCGCGCGCACGAGCGGGCTGCGGAGGAAGAGGCGGGCGATTGTCGTGTAGAAGAGGTGTGCGACGCGGTGCCGGTGCAGATCGATGACGAAGACCCGGCGTCGAGCAACGCGCGACATCTCGCGCAGGAGCGCGATTAACGCCTCGTCGCGAAAGTGGTGTGTGAAGAGCGAGCACATCACGTAGTCGAACGCGCCGTCGGCGAATGGCATCCGCAAAGCGTCGGCGCGCACGGCGCGAATCTCTTTGAACTCCGCGGACTCTTCAAGGACGGCGCGGGCCGCGCGCGCGTTCAACTCAAGGCCAACGAGCCGCGCAACACGTTTCTCTCCCCTCGCCCACAGGCTGGTTGCGCGCAGCAATTCGCCCGAGCCTGCGCCCACGTCGAGCAACGAAAACTCCGTCAGGCCGTCGCGGTCGATGGCGGCGAGTACGGAGCGACGGAGCGCGTGCGCGTCGCCGAGCCAGCGGTTGACGCGGCGCAGCTCGACGAGACAGTCCTCGTATTCCTCGCTCGTATAGTCGCCCGTGTCGAGTCGCTCAAGCTCGTTGCTTCGCTCGTGGAAGTTGGGGAACATCTGGGACGGCCGCGTTCTTCGTTGTTGAGTGTGACGAAAGGTAACTCACCGCAGAGGCGCGGAGGACGCGGAGGGGGCGCAGAGAGATTCAACGCTCCGCGTAATCTCTGCGTCCTCCGCGCCTCTGCGGTGAGTCGCCGTCGCCCAGACACTCAAGACTATTTCCACCCTCAAGATCGGACACGCGTCTCAAATCTTCTCCAGCACGAGCGCGCTGTTCTTCGAGCCGAAGCCGATGCAGTTGCAGAGCGCGACGCGCACGCGCCCCTCGCGTGCGCGGTTGGGCACGTAGTCGAGGTCGCACGCGGG
>DASVES010000112.1:0-6769 GCA_036380435.1 Pyrinomonadaceae bacterium
GACGCCGGGGCGGTTGACGTGGCCCGAGACCGACCACACCTTCGTCCCGCCGCTCTTCTCCGTCCCCAACTTCTGCCACGCCTCGCCGCCCATCTTGATGATGTCGGGGACGGCCGTCAGCGTCTCGACGTTGTTGACCACTGTGGGGCAGCCGTAGAGACCGGCGACTGCCGGGAAGGGCGGCTTCATGCGCGGGTGGCCGCGCAAGCCTTCGAGCGAGTTCAAAAGCGCCGTCTCCTCGCCGCAGATGTATGCGCCGGCGCCGGTGTGTGTGTAGAGATCAAACTGGAAGTCAGCGCCGAGAATCTTCTGGCCGAGCAAGCCCTCGCGGTAAGCCTCCTTGATGGCCGCGTCCATGATGTTGATGAGGTAGCGGTATTCGCCGCGCGTGTAGACGTAGCCGGTCTTCGAGCCGAGCGCGTAGCCCGCAATCAACATGCCCTCGATGAGCATGTGCGGGTCGCGCTCCATCAGATAACGATCCTTGAAGGTGCCCGGCTCCGACTCGTCGGCGTTGCAGACGACGTACTTCGGTTTCGGCGAATCCTTCGGGACGAAGCTCCACTTCATCCCCGTGGGGAAGCCCGCGCCGCCGCGGCCCCGGAGCGCCGACTTCTTCAGCTCCGCGATCACGTCGTCGGGCGACATCCCCGTGAGGACAGTCTTGAGCGCCTCGTAGCCGCCGTTCTGCCGGTAGACCGCGAGCGTGTGCGAGTCCTTCAGGCCGACGCGCCTGAGCTGGAGTGGTTCACAACCGATGGCCCCGATGAACATTTTTTCGTGAATCGTCAATCGCGAGTCGTAAATCGTTAAATAACTGTGCGGCGCTGGCGCAAAGCTTCGGCGACGCCTTAAGAGACTTTGACTTTGAACTCGTACTGGCCGCGCTCGCACTCGTCCAAGAGCGCGTCAACCTTCTCGTCGGTCAGGTTCTCGTGGTAGTCGAGGTTGAGTTGCAGCATCGGCGCCGTCCCGCATGAGCCGAGACATTCGACCTCGGAGAGCGAGAAGCGGCCGTCGGCGGTCGTCTCGCCCGGCTTGATGCCGAGCCGCTTCGCACACTGCTCGGCGACTTTCCCCGCGCCCATGATTTTGCACGAGAGCGTGCGGCAGACCTGGATGTGATACTTGCCGACCGGCTCCGTGTAGATCATCGAGTAGAAGGTGGCGACCTCCCAGATGTCCGTGACGCGCACGCCCAGACGGTCGGCCAAGTAGGCCACGCCCGGCGGGTCGAGATGTCCCCCGCGCTCGCGCTGCACGATGAACATCAGCGGCAAAATGGCCGAGCGCCTCACCGGATACTTCGCCAGATGACGCTCGATCTCGGCCTCCACCTCAGCGGAGAACTTCGCCACCTCGTCAGGCAGCTTCGCCTCCTGCGGCAGCGGGTTGTTGGGCGTGAACTGTGTGCTCATAAAATCGGGAGTCAGGAGTCAGGAGTCAGTATACAGAATGAAGAAGGGGCACGCCTTTCATTCTGTCTCCTGACTCCTGACTCCTGACTTCTCATCTATCAATGTCCCCCAGCACGATGTCAATCGAGCCGATGATGGCGACCACGTCGGCGATCATTTCGCCCTCGGACATGTGGGGCAGCGCCGAGAGGTTGACGAAGGAGGGGCCGCGGAAGTGTACGCGGGCGGGCTTGGGGCCGCCGTCGGATATGACGTAGCAACCGAGTTCGCCCTTCGACCCCTCAATCGGGTGATAGACCTCGCCGGCGGGGACGTTGAAGCCCTCGGCGACAATCAGGAAGTGGTGGATGAGCGCGTCCATGTGCGTCTTCATCGCCTCGCGCTCGGGCAACACAACCTTCGGCGCGTCGGCCTTCACCGGCCCCGGCTTCAGACGGTCGAGCGCCTGCTCGACGATCTTCCAAGATTCCTTTAGCTCGCGCATCCTGACCATGTAGCGCGCCCACACGTCGCCGTCCGGCTCGACCGGCACGTCGAAGTCGTAGGTCTCGTAGCCCGTGTAAGGGTTCACTTTGCGGAGGTCTAAAGCGACGCCGCTGCCGCGAAGCGACGGCCCTGTCAGGCCCCAGTCGATGGCGTCCTCGGCCGAGATGCGGCCGACGCCCTGCGTGCGCTTCTGGAAAATCGTGTTGCCCGAGAGCAGCGTGTGGAACTCGTCAACCGCGTGGATGAACTTCCCGGTGAACTGCCGCGCGCGGCGCTCGAAGCCGGCGGGCAAGTCCATCATCAGGCCGCCGATGCGGAAGTACGACGGGGTGAGCCGCCCGCCCGAGGCGGCCTCGATGAGGTTGAGAATCTTCTCGCGCTCGCGGAAGGCGTAGAAGAAGATGGACATCGCGCCGATGTCTAAGGCGTGCGTCCCCAGCCAGACCATGTGCGAGGCGATGCGCTGCAACTCGCACATCAGCACGCGGATGACCTGCGCGCGCTCCGGTATCTCCAGGCCCAGCAGCTTCTCGACCGCCATCACGTAGGCGAGATTGTTGCCGAGCGGGTTGAGATAGTCCATCCGGTCGGTGATGACGATGCCCTGCTGGTACTTCTTGTACTCGAAGAGCTTCTCCATCCCCGTGTGCAGGTAGCCGATGTCGGGCACGCACTTGACGATCATCTCGCCGTCGAGAGTCAACTCCAGCCTCAACACGCCGTGCGTGGACGGGTGCTGCGGCCCGAACGAGATGGTCATCTGCGTGTCGAGCGACTGGTCGTACACCTCGAAGGGCGGCGGCAGTATGTTGGTCGTAGCACTCATCTTTTGATAGGTGATAAGTGATAAGTGATAAGTGATAAGAAAGAAAGGAAGCTGTTAGCTATTAGCTGTTGGCCGTTAGCTAATCGCTAAAAGCTAACAGCCTCTTATCACTTATCACTCATCACTCATCACTAAGTTAAGCTGTACGGCTCGTAACCGCGCAGCGGGAAGTCTTTACGCAGGGCGTGGCCCTGCCAGTCGTCGGGCAGAAGGATGCGGCGCAGGTCGGGGTGCCCGTCGAAGATGACGCCGAACATGTCGAAGGTCTCGCGCTCGTGCCAGTTCGCGGTGCGCCACACACCCGTCACCGTGGGGACGTGCGTGTCCTCGTCGTTCAGGAAAACCTTGAGACGCAGGCGGTGAAATCTGGTCGTCGAGAAAAGGTGATAGTTGACCTCGTAGCGCGGCTCCTCCTCGGGGCCGCGATCCGCCCCGCAGATGTCGGCGAGCAGATTGAACTCCATGCCGGGCGCCGTCTTCAGGTGAGCGCAGATTTCGGCTATCCCGGCGCGCGGCACGACGGCCGTCAACTCGCCAAAAGCCTCGATGATGTCGCTCACCCAGCCCGCGTGCTCCGTCTGAAGCGCACGCAACGCTTCAACCGTGGGCAGGGGATACGACAGCCCCGTACTGGAGCGCGCCCCCTCGGCGATCTGCTTCTCCCGCTCAATGTCCATAAAAGTAAGCAGTAAGCAGTGAGCAGTGAGCAGTAAACAGCAGAAGCATTTGACTGCTTACTGCTTACTGCTCACTGCTCACTCACGAAGATCTGCGGCGCTCGTGTCGCGACGCGATGGTGTAGGGCCGCGAGGGCGCTCCTTCGGCGGCGGCTTCGTTGGTGGCCGACACTCCCGAAGCCGGCAGTGTGCCCGGCGGGACGGCCTCGCGCGAATCCTCGTCGCGCACGTCGCGGCGGTCGCGCAGAGACTCCTTCATCACCTTGTCCTGAAGCATCATCACCGCGTGAATCAACATCTCTGGTCGTGGCGGGCAGCCCGGAATGTAGACATCGACGGGCACGATCTTATCCACACCCTGCACGATGGCGTAGTTGTCGAACACACCGCCCGAGGTGGCGCACGCGCCCATCGAGATGACCCACTTCGGCTCGGGCATCTGGTCGTAGATGCGCCGCAGCACGGGCGCCATCTTGCGCGAGACGCGGCCCGAGACGATCATCACGTCGGCCTGCCGGGGGCTGGCGCGGAAAACTTCGGAGCCGAAACGCGCGAGGTCGTTGCGGGCCGAGGTGGCGTTCATCATCTCGATGGCGCAACAAGCGAGTCCGAAGGTCGCCGGCCACAAGCTGGACTTGCGCGCCCAGTTGACGAGCGAGTCGAGCCGCGTGGTGATGATCTCGGGCAGAGCCTCGGAAAGAATTGTCTCTAAACCCATCGGTAAAACCTCCCCGATCAGGCAGCGCGCACAACACGCGGCTGCTTGCGCCGCGCGTCGTCCGCCACGTGGATGGCGCGCGCCTCGGCCTCAGCCTCCACGCGCGAACGCTCGCCCCACTCGAACAGTCCCTTCTTCAGAACGTAGACGTAGCCCACCAGGAGCAGCGCGACGAAGAGCATCATCTCGACGTAGGCGATTGTCCCGAGGCCGTCTTCAAGCGTCAGCTTCTTGAAGACCACGGCCCACGGCATCAGGAAGATCAGCTCGATGTCGAAGAGGATGAAGATCATCGCGATCAGGTAGAACTTGACGGAGAACCGCTCGCGTGCGGAGCCGACGGGGTCTTTGCCGCACTCGTAAGGCATCGACTTCGTGCGCGTGCGCTTGCGCTGGCCGACGAACTGCGAGAGCAGGACGTTGCCCACGGCGAAGCCGATGGCCACGCCGAACATGAGCAGGATGGGCAGGTAGTCGCTCAGGTTGAACACACTGGCCTCCCTTCGGCCGCGGGGCCGAAGCGGACGTGCCCCGCGGCCGCCCTCAACTGAGTTTGAGAATCAAGGTACAAGCGGTATCGTAGTAGAAGGTCTGTCGGGTGTCAAGGATGCGAGATTGGCGGGAAAAGACTGTCCCGAAAGGAGATTGACCGCGTCGGAAGCCGTGTGCTACTTTGATTTTCAAGCCCTTTCGCGGGGGCGCACGCCCTTCAACATCCCCCTTCGCAGAAACAGATAATCGGTCGTCGGCCGTGATCACCGGATTCAACACAGACATCGAACACGGTGGCGTCACCTACCACGTCCAGACGGAGGACAAGGGGCTGGAGAACCCCCTCATCCTTTCGCTCGTCTACGTCGGCGGGGCCATCCTCGCCAGCAAGCGCACGACCTACGAAGACCTCATCGAAAAGGGGTTCGACGAGAAGGCGCTCGCCGAACGACTCCAGCGACAGCACAAGCTGCTGTGCGCGGCCGTGCGCGCCGGGCGCGTAGACGACCTCAAGCGCATGGGTGGCGAGCGCGACGCCGCTCCGGCCGCTTCGCCCGCGCCGCCCGCGATCAATGAAGCAGCGCCCATCAACGGGCAGGCATTGAAGAGTTCGCCGCCAGAGGCGAAGACGGAGAAACCCGCCGCGGCGCCGAAGCCGCCGGCCGCGATTCCCATCCTCGATCTGATCACCGACGCGGCCACGCCGATCATCCCCGAAGGCATTAAGCTTCCCCCGCCGCCGCCGGCATTCAATGCGTATCAGACGGCCGCGACGGTCGATGAGGACGAGCCGGAGCAGTTGGACGCGGACGCGGGCGTAATCCCGGTCGAGGTCTACGACGAAGACGCGGACGAGCTGTATCTGAAACTGCTCGACGACGAAGGCGAGTTCCGCGCGGGGCAACTCGCGACCATCAAGATTTACGTCGGGCGCGGAAAGTTCGGCAGGCAGTCGGTGACGGATGCGTCTGTGACCGTCAAGGTTCTGGGAACGACCTTCCGCCCGCTCATCCTCAACACGCGGACGGACGAAGAGGGCGTGGCCGTCGTGCGCGCACTGCTGCCGCAGTTCAACTCGGGTCGCGCCGCCCTCCTCATCCGCGCCGCCGACGCGCACGGCGCGGAGGCCGAGTTGCGCCGGATTATTCATCAGGGATGAAAGACAACGTGTTGCAGGTCACGGTCAACGAGGAGGCGCGCGAAGTCCCGGCGGAGACGACGCTGGCCGGCCTCGTCGAACATCTCAATCTCGCCCCCGAGCGCCTCGCCGTGGAGCACAACGGGCGGGTCGTTCGCCGCGCCGAGTGGCCGCGCATCGAACTCTCAGATGGCGACCGCGTCGAGATCGTCCACTTCGTCGGCGGCGGTTGAGTCGCTTGTTCCGTGAGATTGTTCGTGAGCGTCGCGCGGGCCGTGAGGAGCGCGTTTTCGTTTCGGGGGAGTTAGGGTGTAGATTTATGCGGAGAGAAGCAGACACAAGATAGGCCGCCGACTTCGGGCGCATCCTCCGAAATACAATGAGCGCAACCCAGAAAACAGAGACGCATTCGTTCGAGATCGGCGGCAAGACTTTCACCTCACGTCTCATCGTCGGCACGGGCAAGTATCGCAGCTTCGACGAGATGAAGGCGGCGCACCGGGCCTCGGGCGCGGAGATGGTGACGGTGGCCGTGCGGCGCGTGCCGCTCGACCGCCGCTCCGAGTCGTTCCTCGACCACCTCGACCCGTCGATGACGATCCTGCCCAACACGGCCGGGTGCTACACGGCCGAGGAGGCCGTCCGCACGGCGCGGCTCGCGCGCGAGGCGCTCTCGACCGACCTCATCAAGCTCGAAGTCATCGGCGACCAGACGACGCTCTTCCCCGACAACGAGCAGACGGTGGAGGCCGCACGCCAACTCGTGCGCGAGGGCTTCACCGTGCTCCCGTACTTCTCCGACGACCTCATCGTCGCCAAAAAACTCCTCGACGCCGGCTGCGCGGCCGTGATGCCGCTGGCCGCCCCCATCGGCTCCGGCCTCGGCGTGCAGAACCCGGCGAACCTGCTCATCATGCGCGAGCAATTGCCCGAAGCACTCATCATCGTGGACGCGGGCGTCGGCACCGCCAGCGACGCGGCCGTCGCCATGGAACTCGGAGCCGACGCCGTCCT
>DASVES010000113.1:0-5702 GCA_036380435.1 Pyrinomonadaceae bacterium
GGGGGGGAGAAGAAGCGCAACGAGATTCTGCAAATGGCCGTGCTCGAACCGAAGCTCGCCATTCTCGACGAGACCGACTCGGGCCTCGACATCGACGCCCTCCGCATCGTCGCCGACGGGGTCAATCAACTCCGCTCGCCGTCGAACGCCATCGTCCTCGTCACACACTACCAGCGTCTTCTCAACTACATCGTGCCCGACCACGTCCACGTCCTCTTTCAGGGGCGCATCGTCCGCTCCGGCGGGCGCGAGCTGGCGCTCCAGCTTGAAGAGAAGGGGTACGACTGGATTAGAGAAGAGGTCACTACTCAGCAAACAGCGGCCGGCTAATAGAGAGCGAACGGCGAGTAGAAGGAATTCCTTGTTTATTGAACAGCATTCATAGTTACGGCTATACGGCTCGCGGCCCGGCTTTAAGCTAACCGCTAACGGCTGAAAGCTTTTTTATGTCACACGCAGTTATAGAGAAAAGTTCTTACGTGGATGCCTTCCGCGAGTCGCGGCGGCTGGCGGGCGGAAGCCTGCCGCGCTGGTTCGATAACTTGCGCGGCGGCTCCATCGAACGCTTTGAGGAAGTCGGGTTTCCGACGACCGACGAGGAAGATTGGAAGTACACGAACGTCGCCCCCATCGCGCGCCGCGTCTTTCATCCGGCGTCGGGACAGGCGGAAGCGGCGTTTGACTCCTCGCTCATCGGGCCATACGCCTATCAAGAATCGAAAGGCAGCCGGGTCGTGTTCGTTGACGGCATCTACCGCGCGGACTTGTCCTCGCTGGAAGGATTGCCGGCCGGCGTCGAGGTCTCCCAACTGACCGACGCGCTGGAGGGCGAACACTCCGAAGTCGTCCGCAAGCATCTGGAAGTGGCCGCCGCTGCTGACTCATTCGCGGCGCTCAACACGGCCCTGTTCGACGCGGGGCTGCTGCTCCGCATCGGGCGCGGCGTGGTCGTCGAGAGTCCCATCCAACTGCTGTTCCTGGCCGCTTCCGAGCGTGAAGACACGGCGGCGTTCCCGCGCGTGCTCATCGTCTCTGAGCCTCAGTCGTCGGCGACGGTCATCGAAACTTATGACGCCGTCGGCGATCAGGTTTATTTCACTGACTCGGTCGTCGAGGCCCGCGTGGGCGACGGCGCGCGTCTCGTCCACTACCGTGTGCAGCGCGAGGGCGAGCGGGCCTTCCACGTCGCCTCCACGCGCGCCGAACTCGGCCGCGCCGCCCACTACGACCTGACGACCATCACGCTCGGGGCGCAGCTCTCCCGTCACAACGTCGAAGTCTCGCTCGACAATGAAGGCGCCGAGTGTTGGGTGGACGGCCTCTATCTCGTCGGCACTGGGCAACACACGGACACCCACTCGCTCATCGACCACCGCGTGCCGCGTTGCGTGAGCCATCAGAACTACAAGGGCATCCTCGACGGCCGCTCGCGCGCCGTCTTCAACGGCCGCGTCTACGTCCACCCCGACGCGCAGCAGACCGACGCCTTCCAGAGCAACAAGAACCTTCTGCTCTCGAACGAGGCCCGCGTGGACACCAAGCCGCAGCTTGAAATCTTCGCCGACGACGTGAAGTGCGCCCATGGCGCGACCGTCGGCCAGCTCGCAGAGGAGGAGTTGTTCTACCTCGTGAGCCGCGGCCTTCGGCCCGCGCTCGCGCGCAACCTCCTGACCTACGGCTTCGCCGAGGAGATCGTCGAGAAGATCAAGATCGGCTCCATCAAGAGGCAGCTTGACGAGGCGATACTCAACCGCCTCCACGCCGAATTCGAGGCGCAGTGAAAATGATGTCAGCGACGGACACAGCAATCATCAACGAAAGAGTAGAGGGTGCGCGCGGCTTCGACGTGGAGCGCGTGCGCGCCGATTTCCCCGTGCTCAGCCAGACGGTCAACGGCAAGCCGCTCGTCTATCTCGACAACGCCGCGTCGGCACAGGTGCCGCAGATCGTCGTCGAGCGTGGCGCGAAGTATCTACGCGAGGAGCACTCGAACATCCATCGCGGCGTCCACTACCTCAGCCAGCGCGCGACGACGGCCTTCGAGGGAGCGCGCGAGAAGGTGCGCCGTTTCATCAACGCTCGAGAGGCTCGCGAGTGCATCTTCACGCGCGGCTGCACCGAGGGCGTCAACCTCGTGATGTACGCCTACGGCCGCCGCGTGGTCGGCGCGGGCGACGAGGTCGTCGTCTCCGAGATGGAGCACCACTCGAACATCGTGCCGTGGCAGATGCTCTGCGAGGAGAAGGGCGCGCGCCTGCGGGTCATTCCGATGAACGACGACGGGGAGTTGATTCTCGACGAGTTCGACGCCCTGCTGGGTGAGCGCACGCGCCTCGTCTGTGTCAACCACATCTCGAACGCGCTGGGCACCATCAACCCCATCAAAGAGATCGTCGCGCGCTCGCACGCGCAGGGCGTGCCCGTCCTCGTGGACGGCGCGCAGGGCGCCCCTCACCTCCCCATCGACGTGCAAGACCTCGATTGCGACTTCTACATCATCTCGGGCCACAAGATGTTCGCGCCGACGGGCAGCGGCGTCGTCTACGGGAAGGCCGCGCTCCTTGAAGAGATGAGTCCGTTCCATGGGGGCGGAAGCATGATTCGGTCGGTCACGTTCGAGAAGACGACCTACGCCGGCATCCCCGAGAAGTTTGAGGCCGGCACCCCGGCCATCGCCTCGCAGATCGGACTCGGAGCCGCCATCGACTACCTCAACTCTCTCGACCGCGCCGCCGCGCACCGGCACGAGCAAGACCTTCTCACCTACGCCACCGAGCGTCTGACGGCCATCGAGGGCGTCCGCATCATCGGCGCCGCGCGCGAGAAGGCGAGCGTGCTGTCTTTCATCATCGAAGACATCCACCCGCACGACATCGGCACCGTCCTCGACTACGAGGGCATCGCCATCCGCGCCGGTCACCACTGCGCGCAGCCCGTCATGCAGCACTTCAAGTTGCCCGCCACGGCGCGCGCTTCCTTCGCGTTCTACAACACGCGAGAGGAAGTTGACAGGCTGGCCGAGGCCGTCGAGAAAGTCCTGGAGGTGTTGGGCTAAACGTGCAGGACTTGAAAGAACTCTATGGCGAGGTGATTACCGAGCACGGTAAGAAGCCCCGCAACTACCGCGTGATGGAGGCGGCCAACCGAAAGGCGGAAGGCCACAACCCTCTGTGCGGCGACCACCTGCTGCTCTATCTCGACCTCCGCGACGGGCGTATCAACGACATCAGTTTTCAGGGCGACGGCTGCCGCATCTTCAAAGCCTCCTCCAGCATGATGACGCACAAGCTCAAAGGTCTCGGGCGCGAAGAGGCTAAAGAACTGTTCGACGAGTTTCACCAAATGATCGTCGGCGAGCTTGACGCCGAGAACACGCCGAACAAGCTCGGGCATCTGAAGGCTTTCTCGGGCGTCAGCAATTTCCCCGTGCGCGTGAAGTGCGCGAGCCTGCCGTGGCGGACGCTGGAGGCGGCACTGGAGGGTCAGGACACGGCCACGTCCGAAGACCTCGGGCCTCCGTTGTCAGCGGCCGAGCCGGGTTAAGCTTTTGGATTGACGGAAGTGGAAGTAAGTAGGGGGCGACCGGGTCGCCCCCTTTCGGTTGTGGGGCGGGTGTCGTTATAATGCGAGCGCATTTCCTACTTCGGGCGGAGTCAAATAGTGAAAATCGAGTCGATAGAATTGCGGGAGATACGCCTGCCGCTCGTCCACTTCTTCGAGACGAGCTTCGGGCGCACGACCGAGCGCCGCATCATGCTCGCGCGCGTCCGCGACGCCGAAGGGGCCGACGGCTGGGGCGAGTGTACCGCCGGTGAGGGGCCGTTCTACTCGGACGAGTGGATCGACGGCGCGTGGGAGGTGACGCGACAGTTCCTCGCGCCGTTGACGTTGGGGCGCGAAGTCGAGTCGGCCGCCGCGGTCTTCCCGCTGATGCGACACGTCCGCGGCCACCGCATGGCGAAGGCTTCAATCGAGACCGCCTGCTGGGACGCGGAGGCGAAGCGAGCGGGCGCGCCGCTGTGGCGACACCTCGGGGGGGAACGACAGGAAATTGCCTGCGGCGTCTCCATCGGCATTCAGGACTCGGTCGAGCAGCTACTCGAAAAGATCGCGACGGAGCTGGCCGCGGGCTACCAGCGCATCAAGATCAAGATCAAGCCAGGCTGGGACGCGGGCGTGGTGGCGAAAGTTCGCGAACGCTTCCCCGACATCCGTCTGATGGTTGACGCCAACTCCGCCTACACGCTCGACGACGTTGCGCTCTTTCGCGAACTCGACAAATACAACCTGATGATGGCCGAGCAGCCGCTCGCGCACGACGACCGAGAAGATCACGCCAAACTTCAAGCGCGGATTGAGACGCCCGTCTGTCTCGACGAGTCAGTCCATTCGCCGGAGGACGCACGCAAGGCCATCGAGATGCGCGCGTGCCGGATCATCAACGTCAAGCTCGGCCGCGTCGGAGGCCACGCCGAGGCGCGTCGCGTGGCGGAGGTTTGTCGCGAAGGTGGTATCCCGGTCTGGTGCGGCGGGATGCTGGAGTCGGGCGTGGGACGCGCGCACAACATCGCGAGGTCTACGCTTGCCGGCTTCACCCTGCCGGGTGACGTGTCGGCCAGCGCGCGCTACTGGGAAGAGGACATCATCGAGCCGAGCGTCACCGTCACCTCGCGCGGCACGATCATCGCGCCCGAGGGGCCGGGCATCGGCTTCCGGGTAAACGAATCGCGCGTCGATTCCCTGACGGTGCGTAAAGAAATTCTAAGCGCAGTTTGAGACGGGCCTATCGCCGCACACGTTTGATTGGCGACAAACTCCAACGATTAAATGTCCATCACCCCGCAAACGGCCGGTCAGATAAAAACATATTTCGAGCGTCGTCAGACGGATGTGATCGCGCTCGTGCGCCGGCTCGTGGAGCTTGAGTCGCCCTCGGGCGACGCCGATGGCAGCCGCGCAGTTGCGGCGCTGCTCGTCGGAGTCGCGCGCGAAATCCCGTCGGTCTGGACGTTTGAAAAAATCAGCGCGCGGGAGAGCTACGGCGAACACGTGCGGTTCAAGGCGTTCGGAGGGGGCGAGCGCGGCCGTGGAATTTTGATTGTAGGGCACACGGACACGGTGCATCCGCGCGGCTCCGTTGGCGAGCGGCCGTGGCGAGAAGAAGGCGGGAAGTTTTACGGCCCCGGCGTCTTCGACATGAAGGCCAACTGCGTGCTCGCACTCGAAGTCCTGCGTTGCTGTGCGGAGTTGGACATCAAACCGAAAAGGCCGGTCACTCTGCTCCTGACGTGTGACGAGGAATCGGGCAGCGCCAACGGTGGTCGCGAACTCGTCGAGGAGGAAGCGCGCGCGGCCGAGTGCGTGCTGGTGCTTGAGCCGCCAGCGCCGGGCGGGCGCGTGAAGACGGCGCGGAAGGGGACGGGCTATTACGAAGTCTTGGTCGAGGGGCGGGCCGCGCACGCCGGGCTGGAGCCGGAGAAGGGCGTAAGCGCGGTACACGAACTCGCCCGTCAGATTTTGCGCCTGCATGAGTTGAACGAACCGGCGCGTGGGACGACCGTCAGCGTCGGCGTCATAGGCGGCGGCACGCACTCGAACGTCGTCCCCGCCGAGGCGCGCGCCGAGGTGGACGTGCGTTTCAGCACGCTCGACGAGGCGCACAGGATTGACGGTCTTATCCGCGCCTCCGAGCCGTTCGACGG
>DASVES010000114.1:0-6311 GCA_036380435.1 Pyrinomonadaceae bacterium
TCAGGAGTCAGGAGTCAGGAGTTAGAATGAATACCGCGTTCGCCCTCTTCATTCTGGCTCCTGACTCCTGACTCCTGAATACTTTCTCCCCTACATCGGGCCGCCGGTCTCGCTGCCGTCGGCGCGTCCTTCTCCGGCGGAGCCGTCGGGCGAGGGACCGGGCGAGGAGGTTTCGGTCGGCGAGCCGGTCTCGCGAGGCGTCGAAACCTTCTCGCTGCCCTCAACGTCGCTCAGGGTCTCCTTGCTGGTCGCCGCTTCGTCGCCGCTGTGGCCCGCCTTTTCATCGGAGCCGTCGGGCACATTGCGTTCTCTGGATTCGTTCATAATCCCTCCCTTTAAATCATCAGTCTGATTGAAGTCAGAAGCGACAACAGCGTCGCCGCGTAGGCTCCGGCCAGCACATCGTCGGCCATGACGCCGAGGCCCGACTCCAGCGATTCGAGCCGGCGGATCGGGTACGGCTTCCAGATGTCGAAGACGCGGAACGCGAGGAAGCCCGCGACGATCACCCACGCGCCCGAGTCCCACGGCACGAAGAGGAACGTGATCAACTGCCCGGCCACCTCGTCGATAACCACCACGCCGGGGTCTTTCACCTTCAGCACCGACTCGACGCGCGTCGCCGCCCACGTCCCCGCCAGCGTCACGCCGATGATGAGCAGCAGCACGAACGTCGTGCGGAAAGCTTCGAGCGGCGGCAGACTCACGCCGCGCGCCGTCGCCTCCGCGAAGATTTGCGTGCTCACGACGCGCGCGAGCAAATACAGTCCAACGCCGACGGCCGAGCCCCACGTCCCCGGCGCGACCGGCAGAAAGCCGACGCCGCACGTCGCGATGGCGACGGCCGCCGACTCCCTCCACGTGCGCCTGCGCGGCGCGCGCTCGATGAAGGCGTCGGTGACGACCACCGTCGGGTTCAGCTCGTCACTCGATTCTTTGACAACCTTCATAAAGTGAGCAGTGAGCGGTAAGCAGTGAGCAGTATGGTTGTCCGCGATGAGCGTTGAGCACTAGGCTTTTAACTGCTTACTGCTTACTGCTCACTGCTCACTATTTCGCCGACGAGGTCGTACTGCTGCGCCTCGGTGATGAGCACGTTGACGATGTCGCCGGGCGAAGGGGCGCAGCCCTCGGGCGCGTCGTTGATGAGGACGCAGCCGTCGATGTCGGGAGCCTGCGCCTCCGTGCGGCCCTGCCAGAGCAGGTCGGTCTCAGCCGATGGCCCCTCGAACAACACGCGCACGGTCTGACCCACGCGCGCCTTATTCTTCTTCTTCGAGATGCGCGCCTGCTCCTTCATCAATTTTGTGCGGCGACGGGCGGCGGTTCTGGCATCGACCTTGTCGGGCAGATCGAAGGCCGGAGTCCCTTCCTCGTCCGAGTAGGTGAAGACGCCGACGCGGTCGAACCCGACGTTGCGGACGAAGGCCAGCAGCTCCTCGAAGTCACCTTCGGTCTCGCCGGGGAAGCCCGTGATGAACGTCGTGCGGACGGCGATGCCGGGGACGCGGTCGCGGACGCGCTTGATCAGACGTTCGAGACTCTCGCGATTGCCGCCGCGCCGCATCAGCTTCAGCACGTTCTGCGAGGCGTGCTGCAAAGGCATGTCGAGATATTTGACGGCCTTCGGCTCGGAGGCCAGCACGTCTAAGAAGCCGTCGCTGATATGCGTCGGGTAGGTGTACATGACGCGCACCCACTCGACGCCGTCAAGGTGCGAAAGCTCACGGAGCAAGTGCGCGAGCGCGTCCGGCTCGCCGAGGTCTTCGCCGTAGCGCGAAGAGTCCTGCGCGACGAGGATGAGTTCCTTGACTCCCTGCGCGGCGAGCGAGCGCGCCTCGGCGACGACGGAGCCGAAGCGACGGCTGCGGAAGTGGCCGCGCATCTGCGGGATGAAGCAGAAGGCGCAGGGGCGGTCGCAGCCCTCGGCGATCTTCAAGTAGGCGTAGTGAGACGGCGTGGCGAGCACGCGCGGCGTCGATTCGTCGTAGAGGTAAGTGGCGGTCTGATTACCGAGCTGGAGCACGGGGAGTTGCCGCGTGTTGGTCTTCTCGTCGCAGACGTTCGTGATGTCGTCGATTTGATTCGTGCCGATGAAGGCGTCCACCTCGGGCATCTCGGCGCGCAGCTCGTCGCGGTAGCGTTCGACGAGGCACCCGGCGACGACGAGGCGGCGACAGTTGCCGTCCGACTTCAAACGCGCGGCTTCGAGGATGGCGTCGATAGACTCCTTCTTCGCCGCGTCGATGAAGCCGCAGGTGTTGACGACGACCGTCTCGGCCTCGCTCGCGTCCGGCGTAATCTCATACCCCTGCTCGCGCAGCCGCCCCATCATCACTTCGCTGTCAACCAGATTCTTCGGACAGCCCAGACTGATAAATCCTACTTTTTTCATAAAGCGTTAATCGTCAATCGTCAATCGTGAATGGTAAATCGTAAATCGTGTTTGAGTGGCCTACCGCCTTGAATATGCGTCGTGGTTTGAAATATCTGAAGCATCGTCAGTCGAATCGATTGACGATTGACGATTTCGATTGACGATTGACGGCTCTTCCCCCTCCAACTGCCGCAGGCAGCGTTCCACCTCCGCGGCCTCCGCCGGCGATAGGCTCTGCGCGCCGAAGCGCACGCGGTGGTACGCCTTCGTAATCGTCAGGGCTTCGGGCACGCCGGTCGCGGAGGCGAACTCCAGTGGCGTCTGATGCGTCGGACGGCGCAAGCCCCGCGCGTCGAGCGCCGTCGCCATCCGCTCGTAAAAATCCACGGCCGACGCGCCGCCGCCTTGCGCCCCCACGCGCTCACGCTCGCCCCTCGCCTTCAACCAGCGTCGGACAAACACGAGCAGCAGGAGGCCCACGGCGGCCACGGCGACGAGTGTCCGCACCAGCGGGAAGCCCGCGCCGGCCGTGCCGACGCCGTCCCGCGTCTCACGTCCACCCCATATGGAGGACAGTCTGGTCCCCAGTCCGGCGGCCGTCGCCGCGACGGCCCGGCGTAACGAGCTGAAGCTGTCTCTTATAGAACTCGCGATTGTTTGCTGCTCGCGACTATCATAAGCGATAACGTACCGAATCCAGAAAAGCTCCAGCGCCTCGGCGTATTTCATCAGCCGCGCGCCGAAGGACGCGGAAGCGCCCGCGCCCGGTCGCCCGGCGGCCGGCGTCGGGTCGAAGGCCACCCACGAGTCGGTCTCCGGGAAGTAGACCTCGACCCACGAGTGCGCGTCGTACTGCCGGACGAAGAAAGCGCCGGCCGCCGCGTTGTACTCGCCGGCCTGGAAACCGTTGACGACGCGCGCCGCCACGCCCTGCGTCCGCAGCATGACGGCCATCGCGGTGGAGAAGTATTCGCAGTGCCCCGCGCGCACGTTGAAGAGAAAATCGGCGAGCGGGTCGTCGCCGCCGCCGCGCGTTTCAAGGCTGTAGGAATAAGCGCCCCCATACTCGTTGCGGCCGAGATGTGACTCGATGGCGCGCGCCATGTCGTAGCGGCTGCGTGCGCCGGCCAGATTCGCGACGTGCCACGCGAGACTGACGACGCCGGCGTCGAGTTCCGCCGGGTAACGCAGATAGTTCTCAATCGGCGCCTGTAGGTTCGGCGTCCGCGCACGCGGATAGCGCCGGTCGTCGGCGCGTAAGGCGGCGGCCGCCTGCTCGACCGTGTCCGAATAGGCGCGATAGCTGATGCGCTCGCGCGGGTGCGGGCGGGTGGTGAGCGCGCCGCCGTCTTTGTAGCTGCGGACGAAGTCGAGCGCGCCCTCGACGGCGACGACGCGCGGCGCGGCGAAGAGGACGGCCGTGTCTAACGGCTCGACGAAGAAGGTCTGCGTCGTCAGCCGGCCGAGATGTTCGGTCGTCCCCAACGGGAAGAAGTCGCTCTCGCCGCCCGTGACTTCCTGACTCTCACCGGAGGAGCGTCGCCACGTCTGCCCGTCGAAGTGGTCGAGTGAAACGCCGCGCCAGCGTAGCGGCTGGCTGCCTACCGCCTGCGCGCCCCCGACGCTGACGCGCATCACCAGCCGGTCGCTCTTCTGGATGCGGCCGAAGTCGCCGAGCGTAACCTGATCGGAGAAGCCCACCTGCGCGGTCGGGCCGACATTGCCGAGCGAGGAGGCGCGCGTCCCCAGCCGCGGCGTGACAAAGAAGATCGGCAGGGCGAGCGCGAAGACGAGCGCCAGCAGGCACAACGCTACGGCCGGAAGCCGCCGCAGGGCTTGAGCGACGCCGTCGGCCGTCGCGTCGCGTCGCCGTCGGGCGGAGTCGAACGTCACGCGCACGCGCGCGTCCGGGGCCGCGGCGCGGCGCGCCTTCCGCAGCTCGAAGCAGACCACGCTCAGCAACGCGCAGAAGAGGTAGGCGGCGAGCGCCACGAGGAAGAGCGGGCTGACGCTCAGGCCCGCGGCCAACAGCACCTCGAAGAACGCGACGAGGTAGAGGAACAGCCAGTCGCGGTCGGACTTGACCTGAAGGAGTTTGACGGCTGAAAGGAAGAGCGTGAGATGTTTGAGTGCGGCGAGGCCAGCGCCCGCTTCAACGCCGCCGGCCGCCGCCTCCTGATATTGCCAGTCGAGATAAAAGAGCGGGAGCGAGACCAGCACGACCAACAGGCCAGCGCGCTCTGAGAGTTGCCACCTCTTCCCCTCCAGTGACCACGCCAGCGCCAACAACGCGGCAAACACCAGAGTCGTCGCCCAGCCCACGCCGCCCACGACCACGAGCGCGGCCGCGCCGCACGCTACGGTCGCGTAGGATGACGCGCGGAACCAGGTGTCGAAAGTCATGCTTCTGAGATGCGGTCAGGCTGTCCGTCGTCAGTGGTCAGATGTTTGTTTGCGGCGACTCGCCGCCGACACCGGAAAAGCTCAAGGCGTGGGACGAAAACAACTGACAACTGACCGTGGACAACTGACAGTTTTATCGCCCTTCCTTGAGCCGAATCTCGAAGAGCTTGGGCCAGAGCTTGCCGGTGACGAAGAGACGGTCGCCGCGTTCGTCGTAGGCGATGCCGTTTAAGACGGCGTCGGTGTCGCCGCTGCGCTCGGCCGTGGAGATGATCCCCTTGAGGTCGATCCAGCCCTTGAGCGCACCCGTCTGCGGGTCGATGCGCGCGACGCGGTCGGTCTTCCAGACGTTGGCGTAGATTTCGCCCTTCACGTATTCGAGTTCGTTGATCTCGCGCACGGGGCGGCCGCGGTCGAAGACGTTGATGGTTCGGCTGACGGCGAACGTGTCGGGGTTGAGGAAGCGTATCTGGTTGGTGCCGTCGCTCAGGATGAGGCTCTCGCCGTCGTGCGTGAGGCCCCACCCTTCGCCGCTGTAGCGGAACTCGCCGGTCTTCTTGAGCGTCGCCGGGTCGTAGACGAAGCCCCTCTCCGTCGTCCACGTCAACTGGTAGAGCTTGCCGCGCAGCAGCGTCGCGCCCTCGGCGAAAAACTGCGGCGGCACGTCCGTCTTCTGGAGCACGCGGCCCGTTTGCAACTCGACCCGTCGCAGCGACGACTCGCCGTACTGTCCCGTGCTCTCGATGAGCGCGCCCTCGTGGAAGACCAGACCCTGTGTGAACGCCTCGCGGTCGTGCGGCCAGGAGTTGACCACCTCGTAGCCGTAGACCGGCAACTGTCGTGTCGTGCCGTCGTTGCTCATCGAGTTAGACGTGGCGCCCGAGCGGGCGCCGCTGTTGGAGGCTCCCGTATCACGCGCCGCCTGCTGCTGGCAACCCACGCACAAAAGCAGGAGCGTCGGCGCGAGTAGGAGGGACAGGATTCTGGCCGGAGTGAGCGTCATCTGTTTGGCCCCGCATGGAGGTTTCTTGTGATAGCAGACCAGTCCCGATTATCGCCGCAAGACGCACAAAGACAAAAGCCCGCGCGGGATGTCCGGCGCGGGCTTTCTCGTCAAAAATTAAATCCGGCGGCGACCTACTCTCCCACGCAGTCCCCCGCGCAGTACCATCGGCTCTGAGAGGCTTAACTTCCGTGTTCGGGATGGGAACGGGTGTGACCCTCTCGATATAACCACCGGAAAACTTGAAAGAACATGCTCGCTAAGAGAGCTTGGACAATCGAATAGTGAACTTAGCTGTGCAAACCGCAGCTGTTGCTTGAGAGTTAATTATACGGTCAAGCCTTGGGACTGATTAGTACTGGTCAGCTACACGCATTACTGCGCTTCCACACCCAGCCTATCAACGTGGTGGTCTACCACGAGTCTCACTGGCAGGTCTCATCTTGGGTCTGGCTTCACGCTTAGATGCATTCAGCGTTTATCCATGCTCCACGTAGCTACCGAGCGCTACCCCTGGCGGGATAACTC
>DASVES010000115.1:0-3477 GCA_036380435.1 Pyrinomonadaceae bacterium
GGATGCACGACGAGTTGGAGCGCGAGGGCGTGAGTTACGATCAGACCGACGGCATGAAAATCTCGTGGCCCGATGGGTGGGTACACGTGCGCGTCTCGAACACGGAATCGATGATCCGTCTCATCGCGGAGGCCGAAGACGTGGCGCGCGCGAGCGAACTGCTCGACTGGGCGCGCGACCGCGTGGGCCGGTGAGCGATAACTTCAACTTCTTACTTTACGGTAAAACTCCATGAAGAAACTTCTTCTCGCCCCCCTCCTGATGCTCGCCGCATCCGCGTCGGGCGGCCTCCCGCCCGAGAGCGGCGTCGTGGCCGTCAAAGTTGCGGAGGCGCCCGGCTACACCGAGGGCGTCGTCATCGACGCGGACGGCGTCGTCTACATCTCCGACGTTTACAACGGAACCATCTACCAGATCGGGGCCGACGGCCGGGCGACCTCGTGGTCGGTGACGGGCGCACCCAACGGCCACAAGATTCTCGCCGACGGCACACACCTCGTCTGCGATGGCAGCCAGCACGCAGTGCTGCGTCTCGACTCCGCGGGCAAGGTCATGGGCAAGGCGTCCTCCGAGTGCGACGGCAAACCCCTGCGCGCGCCCAACGACCTGACGCTCGACCAGCGTGGCGGCTTCTATTTCACAGACCCCGGCGGTTCCGGCAAACAGAATCCAATTGGAACAGTTCACTATGTTGACGCGCAGGGCAAGACTCATCTCGCGGCGGAGGGGCTGGCGTTTCCGAACGGCATCGCCCTGCGCCCCGACGGCAAGACGTTGCTCGTCGGCGAGAGCCACTACAACCGCATCCTGAGCTACGAAGTTATTTCTCCCGGCCGGCTCGGGAAGATGCGCGTCTTTGCGAACCTCCCGGTGAAGGAGGGCGAGCAGATAGCGAACGAGCCTGACGGCATCTGTCTCGACGCGGCCGGCAACCTCTACGTCGCACACTACGGCATGCGTCAGGTGCAGGTCTTAAGCCCCCGAGGCAAACTCCTGCGCCGTTACGGGGCGGGCAATCTCACCACGAGCAACGTGGCCTTCGGCGGCCCGCGGATGGATCGGCTCTACGTCACGGGGGCCATCGGCGAAGAGAAGACCAGCCGCGGCGGCCTCTTCCGCCTCGACCTCAAGGGCGTGAAGGGATTGAAGATTCTTCCACGCAGACAGACCAGCCCCGCGCGCGGCGCGAAGAGGTGAATCGATGAGAAAACTCTGTTCGGCAATCGCGGCTCTGTCCTTCTTTGTCTCTGGCTTCGTCCCTGCGGACGGACAAACTCCCGCGTCGCCGCCGTCGGCCGAGGTCGAGCGCCGCGTCGAGTCTCTGCTCCGGCAGATGACGATTGAGGAGAAGATCGACTTGCTCGGCGGCGTGGACGGCTTCTTCGTCCGCGGCGTCGAACGCCTCAAGGTTCCGCGTCTGAAGATGGCCGATGGGCCGAACGGCGTCCGCCACTACGGCCCGGCCACAGCCATGCCGAGCGGTATCGCGCTCGCCGCCACGTGGAACGAACAACTCGCACGGCGCGTCGGCGCCGAGATCGGGCGCGACGCGCGCGCCAAGGGCGTCCACTTCCTGCTGGGGCCGGGGGTGAACATCTATCGCGGCCCGCTCAACGGCCGCAACTTCGAGTACTACGGCGAAGACCCCTTCCTCGCCGCGCGCACGACCGTCGGCTACGTCCGCGGCGTGCAGTCGCAGAATGTCGCCGCCACCGTCAAGCACTACATGGGGAACAACTCCGAGTTCGACCGGCACAAGACCGACTCCATTATCGACGAGCGCACGATGCGCGAAATCTACCTGCCGGCGTTCGAGGCGGCGGTGCGCGAGGCAAAGGTCGGGGCCATCATGGACTCATACAACCTCATCAACGGGGTGCATGCGTCGCAGCACGCCTATCTCAACAACGAAGTGGCGAAACGCGAGTGGGGCTTCGACGGCATCATCATGTCCGACTGGGGCGGCACCTACGACGCCGTCGGCGCCGCCAACGGCGGCCTCGATCTGGAGATGCCCTCCGGCGCTTTCCTCAACCGCGAGAAACTTCTGCCGGCCATCGAGCAGGGCAAAGTCTCCGTCGCCACCATCGACGAGAAGGTGCGCCGCATCTTGCGCACGGCCGCGCGCTTCGGCTGGCTCGACCGCGACCAGACCGACCTCTCCGTCCCGCGCTACAACCAGCAGGGCCGGCGCGTGGCGCTCGAAGCGGCGCGCGAGGGGATGGTGCTCTTGAAGAACGAGGGCAATGTGCTTCCGCTCGACAAGGCGAAGATTAAATCCGTCGCCGTCATCGGGCCGGCGAGTTACCCGGCGGTGCCGATGGGCGGAGGCAGCGGGCGCGTGGAGCCGTTCGCCGCCGTCAGCTTTCTGGAGGGTTTGAGCAACGCGCTCGGCACGTCCGCGAACGTCTATCACCACCGCGGCCTGCCCACACTCGGCGAGTGGGCCGAGGCGACGAAGTTCTCCACCGACGCGACGGGCGCTCAGCCCGGTCTGCTCGCGGAATATTTTGATAACCCTGAGCTGAAGGGCGAGCCGGTCGTCAAACGCACCGAGTCGAACGTCAACTTCAGGAAGGGCGGGCGCGCGTCGTTCCCGGAGAAGACCGCCGCCGAGCGTTGGACGGGCTACTTCGTCCCGCCGCAAGCGGGGACGTATGACATCTTCGTCGAGGCGACGGGCGAAGACGGCGGCTGGTATCGCCTGTACGTGGATGACAAGCTCGTCATCGACCAGTGGGCGACGGCGCGCGCGCTCCTCAACTACCTGAGCCTTCCATTCGACGCGCGTCCGCACAAGGTCGTGCTCGAACACCGCGGGCGCTCGAACTGGCTGGGCACGCGGTTGGGGTTGGGAATCGTGCGTCAGGGGGGAGCAGTTGACCCGGCGGCCACAGCGCTTGCCGCGAGAGCGGACGTGGTGATTGTCGCCGCCGGGTTCGACCCCGAGTCGGAGAGCGAGGCGGCGGATCGCACGTTTCGGCTTCCGCCGGGACAGGAGGAATTGATTCGAGAGTTGACCGCCGCGAACCGGAACACAGTCGTCGTTCTCACCTCGGGCGGCGGGGTGGACATGGGCGCGTGGGTTGAGCGCGTGCCGGCGCTCGTCGAGGCGTGGTATCCGGGGCAGGAGGGCGGCACGGCGCTGGCCGAAATCCTCCTCGGCGACGTGAACCCTTCGGGGCGTCTGCCCGTTACCTTCGAGCGAAGGTGGGAAGACAACCCGGCCCACGCGAGCTACTACCCCGAAGGGGACACGAAGCGTGTCGTCTACAAGGAGGGCGTCTTCGTCGGCTACCGCGGCTACGAGAAGACGGGCGCGCGTCCGCTCTTCCCATTCGGGCACGGGCTGTCGTACACCACGTTCCGCTACGGCAATCTTTCCGTGAAGCCGGTCGTGGGCCGGGGCGCGGAAGACTCGGGGCCGCGCTACGAGGTCTCGTTCGACGTGAGGAACACGGGCGCGCGTGAAGGCGC
>DASVES010000116.1:0-2462 GCA_036380435.1 Pyrinomonadaceae bacterium
AATGAGGGGCCCGCGGCGCGCACGCGAGACCCGCGAGGCTACCGCTCGCGCTACTGTTGCCCATGGCGGAAACGCGCCGGCCCTCCCGTTCGTAAATACACAGGAGTTGTGAAACGTCAGCAGGAGGTGCGGAGTTGTCAGACGCTTTGTTTGGCGGGAACTCGGCAATCACCAACGGCGCGGGCGAGCACACGTGCCGGCGCGTGCTCCTCGGCGAGGTCGAGGACGTGCGGGCGAGGCTCATCCGCGCGCTCGAAAGGCTCGACTACCGCCTTCTGAACGAGCAGCAGCCGCTGCTCGCGCGCCGCGCCGCCCGCAAGGAAATCATCAGCGCCGACATGCTCGACGTGGCGCGCACCCTTGCCATCAACCTCAAGCCAAGCGGGACGGCGGCCACGCTCGCCATCTTCGACATCACGGTCGTTCACGGCCAACCCTGGGGCATGGGCAAGGGCGACCGCCACACGCTCGAACTGGAGATTGACGCCCTCGTCGCCCTTGCCGCCGCGCCCGACGAGCAGAGCGCCTGTGCCCTCTGCGGGACGGAAAACTCCGGCGGGGCACGCTTCTGCCGCTCGTGCGGCGCGCCCAACAACTTCCGCGAGCCGGCCGAGGTTGAGTTGATGCGTCTTGAAGCGGGCGCGCGCGCCGCACATCAGGAGCACGTCTTCGGCTTTCTCATCATGCTCGTCGTCGCCGTGCTGGCGCTGCCGCTCATCATCTTCAGCAGCAATAAGGTCGCGCCTATCGGCTGGGTCGTCTTCGCCGCGGGCATGCTCCTCGGCTGCCTGATGACGCTCTACGGCGTGCGCCGCCTGCACCGCACGCTTAACCCGAAGGAGCGCAAGAGCGGACAAACGACGCCCGCGCAGCCCGAAGCCATCCCCGCGCCGCGCGCCGCCGCGCTCCCGCCGCGCTCAGCCCGCACGTCCGTGACGGAGGGGACGACCGAGTTGCTGCACACCGAGGCGCGCGAGCGTGTCGAGGTGCGGCCACGGGCGAGGGGCGGCAATACAGACCCGATTGAGTGAACGAAAGTCGTTCCTGACGGCGACGCGAAACGCGCACCTGAGTTAAACTCCCGACATGCTGACCGCCGAGATCATCGCCATCGGCTCGGAGCTTTTGACGCCCGAGCGCACCGACACCAACAGCCTCTGGCTCACCGAAAAACTCAACAGCGTCGGCATCGAGGTCAAGCTCAAGACCATCGTCGGCGACGACGACGCGCGTCTCGAAGAGTCGATCCGTGACGCGCTGCGGCGCTCCGGCGTCATCGTCACGACCGGCGGTCTGGGGCCGACCGAGGACGACATCACGCGCAAGATCGCCGCCCGCGCCCTCGGTCGCCGCATCATGCTCGACGAGCGCGTGCTCGAACAGATTCGCGAGAAGTTCGCGCGCTGGGGACGGAAGATGCCCGAGATCAATTCGCGTCAGGCGATGGTCATCGAGGCGGCGGAAGTTTTGGACAACCCGCAGGGGACGGCGCCGGGGATGCTGCTCGAACATGAGGGACGCACGGTCGTGCTGCTGCCGGGGCCGCCGCGCGAGATGCGGCCGATGTTCGAGACGCACGTCCAGCCGAGGCTCGCGGCCAAAGCCGGCGACGTGCGCGTCGTCCGGCGCGTGCTCCGCGTGACGGGGATGGGCGAGTCGGCCGTGGACGAGCGCATCGCGCCCGTCTACACGCAGTACAAGAACCCGCAGACGACCATCCTCTTCAACAAGAGCGAGATCGAAATCCACCTCACCGCGCAGGGCAAGACCGAACAGGAGGCCGAGCTTTTGATCGACGGACTGTCGGGGCAACTCGAAGAGCGGCTCGGCGACTCGATCTTCGCCTTCCGAGGCGAGCGCATCGAGGAGGTGGTCGGCCTGCGCCTCGCCGTCACCGGCTTCACGCTCGCGCTCGCCGAGAGCTGCACCGGCGGACTCATCGCCGAGCGTCTGACGGAAGTTCCCGGCTCCTCCGTCTACTTCAAAGAGGCCATCGTCGCCTACTCGAACGAGGCGAAGGTGCGCCTGCTCGGCGTGCCCTCTGACCTCATCGCCGAGCACGGGGCGGTGAGCGCGCCCGTCGCCGAGGCGATGGCCGAGGGCGCGCGCCTGCGCGCCGACACGGACTTCGGTCTCTCCGTCACCGGCATCGCCGGGCCGGGCGGAGGGAGCGAGGAGAAGCCGGTCGGACTCGTCTACATCGCTCTGTCTGACGACGCGCACACCGAGCACCGTCGGCTTCTGCTCCCCGGCGACCGCCAACTCATTCGCTGGCGCGCCGCACAGGCCGCACTCGACCTCCTGCGCCGGAGGCTGATATGAAGGAGTCTCCGTCACGCCACAGTACCGCGAGCGGTAGCGAGCGGGTGCGGCCTGCGACCAGAGTCCCGTTGCGCGCCCGCGAGACCCGCTCGCTACCGCTCGCGGTACTGTGGCGTGACGGAGACTCCTTCATATCAGCC
>DASVES010000117.1:0-7126 GCA_036380435.1 Pyrinomonadaceae bacterium
GGCCGAGCAGCGCCGGGAAGCGGAAGCTGCCAAGGCCAGAAAGTCCGCGCGCGCGGCCCGCGGCAAGACCGTTGCGAAGAAGTCTGCGAAGAAGTCCGCAACGCCGTCGGTAAAGAAGGCGGCAAAGAAATCTGCGAAGAAATCTGCGAAGAAGTCTGCAAAGGCGTCTGCGGGTGGTGCGAAGAAGGGCGGGAAGAAGGCTTCCGGGGCGTCGAAGGGCGCGGGCAAGGGTCGCGGCGCGGCGGGGGCGAAGAAAGGCGCGAAGGCCGCTGCTGGCGCGAAGACCGGGCGCGGGAGCGGGGGGACAAAGAGCGTCAAGAGGCAGGCCGGTAAAAAGGTAACGGCCAAGTCAAACAGTGGCGGGCCGGGTCGGCCGGGGGCCGGTTGAGGCTCGCGGACGCGCACATCCGTTCGCGCCCGAGGGGCGCTTCTTCCACGCGTGTCGGTTTGAATGGAGGTCATAAAGTTGATGACGGACGAAGGTAGAGAGAAGACGGCGGGCGGCGCCGACAAAGCGAGCACACAGGGCGCCGCAGCGCGCGACAATCAGGAGCACGAGCTGGAGGCCGAGCAGGAGTCGGCCGCGGCGATGGACTCGGACGTGCCGCAGCCGCCCGACAACTCGCAGACCACGGAGGGGCAGCCCTCCTGAAAGACCGGACAAGCGCGCCGGTAAACTTTCCAGATCGAAAGGGCGTACAACTGCCGAAGTTTGTACGCCCTTTCGCTTTTTCCGTCGCCCGCCTCCGCAGCCGGCGCTCTTAACTCCCGCGCGAAGCACGCAGCTCATATGGAAAACGGAAAACGCTCGCCGAACACCGGGCCGAGCCGAGGCGTCAGGCCCGGCCGAACCTTGGCGCTGGCCCTTTTCGTCCTCTTCGCGCTGCCGCTCGCGCCCGCCTTCGCGCAGAAGCTGCCGTCGCCCGAAAGAATCGTCGGCGACTACGCGAAGGCCGTGGGCGGCAGGAAGCGCCTCGCCGCGGTGCGCGACGCGACATACGAGTTTTCCGTGCGCGACGACACGGGCGCCGAGTCGCGTGCGCGCATGTTGACGAAAGCGCCGTCCTCGGTGCGCGCGGAGTTGCACACGGGTGGAGTCGAGGTCATCTCCGCATCAAACGGGCGCTTGGCGTGGACGCGCGACCCCGTCTCGGGCGTGCAGACGCTGACCGGCGTCGAGGCGCACACGGCCAAGCTGCAAGCGATGCTCGGCGCCGGACGGATGCTCGACTTCAAGAAGAAGGGAGTGCTGGCGCGCACGGTCGGCGTGGAGCAGGTCGGCGGCGAGCAGGCATTCGTCGTCGAGTTTTCGAGAAGGGAAGGCGGGCGCGTGCGCCACTGGTTCGGGACGACGAGCAAGCTGCTGCTGAAGAGCGCCAACCCCCTCGACGCGGGCGCCTATCTCTACGACGACTATCGCCCGGCCGCCGCGGGCGGTGTCCTTGAGCCTCACCGCTCGGCGCATGTGACCAACGGGAAGACGGACGCGACCTACACCCTCCAGAGCGTGCGCTACAACACCGGCCTCGCCGACTCGCTCTTCGACCCGCCGGCCGAGGCCGGTCTCGACGTGAGCGCGCTCCTGCGCGAGCTGGCGCGCAACCAGAAGGAGACGGACGAGCGCGTGAACGACTATACGTTCACGCGCAAGGTGACGGAGCGCGAGGTGAACGACCGCGGCGAGTTGAAGAAGGAGACCGTCAACGTCTACGAGGTCTACCCCGTGGCGGATCACGGCTGGGTGTTGAAGCACGTCGCGGAGAACGGCGCGCCGCTCGCGCCCGAGCGCGCCGCTAAAGAAGAGAAGCGCGTCGCGGCGGAACTGGCGAAGGCCGAGCGCGAGGCGCCGAAGCGCGCCGAGAAGCGCGAGCGCGAGCGCGCCCGACGCGACGCGAAAAGGCGGCAGGTCGCTAAGGGCGACGGCGAGATCGACGATGCCGAAGGCGACGACGTGGGCATCTCCACGTTCCTGCGGGTGTGCGAATTTATCAGCCCGCGCCGCGAACGCTTCGGCGGGCGCGACACCATCGTTTTCGACTTTCGCCCGCGGCCCGGCTACAAGCCGGCGAGCCGTGGCGAGAGCATCGTCTCGAAGCTGGCCGGCGCCATCTGGATCGACCCGGCGGAGCATCAAGTGATGCGGCTCGACGGCCGCCTCATCGACGACATCAAGGTCGGCGGCGGCCTCGTCGCCTCCGTCAAACCCGGCTCGGCCTTCGTCTTCGAGCAGGCGCGCACGGCCGAAGGCGTCTGGCTCCCGCGCTTCGCGCAGGTCAACCTCTCGGCCAAAGTCTTCCTCTTCGCCGGCCTGACCGTCAACGAGACGCACGAGTACGACGACTACAAGCTCTTCAGCACCAAATCCGGCGACGCCGCGCTCGACGCACCGAAAGGAAAGCCGTGAATCGTGAATCGTGAATCGTCAATCGTCAATCGTCAATCGTGGTTGAGCCGCCGGCCGGCTTGAGCTACACGACTCAAGCCGAAAGCGGCGTCAACTCCTTCGATTGACGATTGACGATTGACGATTCACGGTCTTTTTCGGTTTACGATTTACGATTCACGATTTACGATTGACGGGTATGAAAGAAATCGTCGTCATCGGAGGCGGACTCGCCGGGGTGGAGGCCGCGTGGCAGGCCGCGCAGGCCGGCGCGCGCGTGCGTCTCTACGAGATGCGGCCCGTACAACCCACGCCCGCGCACCGCACGGACAAGCTGGCCGAGATCGTCTGCTCGAACTCTCTGAAGTCGGACGAGCCGGGCACCGCTCCCTACCTGCTCAAAGAGGAGTTGCGGCGCGGACGCTCGCTCGTGATGGAGGCTGCCGCTGAGACCCGTGTCCCGGCGGGCGCGGCGCTCGCCGTTGACCGCGAGCGCTTCAGTGAGTTCATCACCGCGCGCATCGAGGCGCACCCGTCCATCACGCTCGTGCGCGAGGAGGTGACAAGCGTGAGCGCCGACGCCATCTCCATCATCGCCGCCGGCCCGCTGTGCTCCGACGCGCTTGCCGAAGAGATCGCCCGCCTGACCGGGGGCGATGGCCTCTACTTCTACGACGCCATCGCGCCCATCGTCGCGGCCGACTCCATCGACATGGGAGTCGCCTTCCGCGCCGCGCGTTACGACAAGGGCGGCGACGATTACGTCAACTGCCCGATGGACGAAGAGCAGTACGCGCGCTTCTACGGGGCGCTCGTGGAAGCCAAGAGCGTGCCGCTCCAGCGGTTCGAGGAGACGCGCTGGTTCGAGTCGTGTCTGCCGATTGAAGAGATGGCCCGGCGTGGGGTGGACACTTTGCGCTACGGGCCGATGAAGCCGGTGGGCCTGCGCGACCCGCGAACGGGCAGGGAGCCTTACGCCGCCGTCCAGCTCCGGCAGGAGAATTTGATGGCCGACGCCTACAACCTCGTCGGCTTCCAGAATCATCTACGTTTCGGCGAACAGGCGCGCGTGCTACGTTTGATTCCGGGGTTGGAGCAGGCCGAGTTCTTGCAGTACGGACAGATTCATCGCAACACGTACATCTGCGCGCCGCGCGTGCTCGCGCCGACCATGCAGATGCGTGAGCGACCGGAAGTGTTCTTCGCCGGACAGATCAGCGGCGTCGAGGGCTACGTCGAGTCGGTGGCGACGGGCTGGCTCGCCGGCCTCAACGCGGCGCGACTCGCGCGCGGCGCGGAGTTGCTTCAGGCGCCCCCGAAGACGGCCACGGGCGCGCTCGCGCGCTACGTCTCCGGCGCCGACACGAAGAACTATCAGCCGGTCAACATCACCTTCGCGCTGCTGGAGCCGCTGGCGGAAGACGAGCGGCGGCGCGTGAAAAAGAAACGCGACCGGCACGTCCTTCAAGTCGAGCTGGCGCTCAGGGAATGGGACGACTTTCTCCGCTCCATCGACGAACTGGGTCAACCGCCGCCGCGCACGGCCTCCGTCTGACGCGGCGACAGACACGCGCCCGACGTAGAATCTCGCGCGCCGCTATCATTAAAAACTTGCGTATCACCCTCGCCCTTATTCTTCTCGCCGCGCTTCCGGCCGCCGCCGCGTGGCCCTCCGGCGCGCAGTCCGGCCGCAGGAAGCCGCCCGCGCCCTCCCCGTCGCCTTCCGGGCGCACACGCACCGTCGCCCGCTCGCCCGCGCCGCCATCTCAGGAAAATTCGCCGACGCCGACACCCACGCCGGCCGCGACGACGCCGACCACAGCAGGCAGCGTCGTCGTCGCTGACGACACGAACGCGCCGCCCGCACGCCCGAGGCCGACACCCGCGCCGACGCCCGCGCCTTCAACCAAGACCGACGTTATTGACGACGACGACGAGGTCGTCCGCATCAGCTCGAACCTCGTCCCCGTCCCCGCGACCGTGGTCGATGAACGTGGACGCGCCGTCGTCGATCTGGAGTTGAAAGACTTCGAGCTGAAGGTGGACGGAACCGTCAGGCCCATCGGCGACCTCAGCCGCTCGGAGACGCCCGTCGCCCTCGCGCTCCTCTTCGACAACAGCTCCAGCATCCGCCCGGCGCGCGAGTTCGAGAAGAAGGCGGCCGTCGCCTTCTTTCGCCACGTGATGCGCCCCATCGACCGCGCCGCCGTCTTCTCCATCTCCACTGACCCGGAGATGACGCTCGGGCTGACCTCCGACGTGCGCGCGCTCGTGCGCGCCATCGAAAGCTTCAACAAGCCGGAGGGCGCAACGGCCCTCTTCGACACGGTCGCGCTCGCGGCCGAGTATCTCCGGCCGCACCGCGGACGCAAGGTGATCGTCGTCGTCTCGGACGGCACGGACACGATCAGCTCCCGCAGCTTCGACGAGACGCTGGCGCGCGTGCTCGCGGCCGACTGTCAGGTCTACTCCGTGCAGACCGGCAACAGCGACAACGCCAACCTGCGCGACCTCGCCGGCGAGCGCCGCCTCGAAGAGTTCGCCGCCAACACCGGCGGCTCCGTCCACGCCCCGCGCGCGACCTCCGAGTTCGAGTCGGCCTTCTCGCAGATCGCCGCCGACCTCGCCCAACAGTACGTCCTCGGCTACTATCCGCCCGAGGAGCTGCGCGACGGCAAGTTCCACACCCTCACCGTCAGCGTCGCCACCCGCCGCTCCCTCCGCGTCCGCACCCGCCGCGGATACTATTCTCGTAAATCGTAAATCGTGAATCGTGGTTGAGATGGCGACCGGCTTGAGTAGTGCAACTCAAGCCGAAGCGGCGTCAACCTCATCGATTCACGATTTACGATTCACGGCTTTTGACCATTCACGGCTTTTTTCTATTTACGATTTACGATTTACGATTTACGATTCAACCCATGATCGAACGTCTCTTCGAGCAGTTCCTCGAACACCTGAAGTATGAGCGCAACGTGAGCGAGCACACGCTGCGCAACTACGCCATCGACCTCGGACAGTTCCTCGAACACCTCGCGCCCGCCGACCCGGCTTCGGGCGCGCGCCGCGAGATCGACGTTAAGCAGATCGACCACATCACCATCCGCGAATGGCTCTCGGCCCTGCACGCCGCGCAGAAGAAGAAGTCGTCCATCGCCCGCAAGCTCGCGGCGCTGAGAACCTTCTTCCAGTTCCTCATCCGCGAGGGCGCCGTCGAACTCAACCCGGCGAAGCTCGTCTCGACGCCGCGTCTTGAGCGAAAGTTGCCGAACCACCTCTCGGTCGAAGACGCCGTCCGCTTCATCGAGACGCCCGACACCGAGACCGATCTGGGAAATCGCGACCGCGCCATCCTCGAATTCCTCTACGGCACGGGCGTGCGCGTCTCCGAGCTGACCAAGCTCGATTTGCGCGACATCGACTTCCGCAACAAGACCGTGCGCGTCACGGGCAAGCGTCGCAAGGAGCGCATCGTCCCCTTCGGCGACCCGGCGCTCCACGCGCTCATGCGCTACCTCACCGAAGTACGCAACAAGTTCTTAGACAACGCCCCCGTCGCCGAGCGCGAAACGGGCGCCGTCTTCCTCAACTATCAGGGCACGCGCATCACCACCCGCTCCGTCGGCCGCATGGTGGACAAGTACATCGACACCTGCGCCGGCATCCATAACATCAGTCCACACTCCCTGCGCCACTCCTTCGCCACACACCTCCTCGACAGCGGCGCCGACCTCCGCGACATTCAGGAACTCCTCGGCCACGCCCGCCTCTCCACGACGCAAATCTACACCCACGTCTCCATGGAGAAACTAATCGAGGTCTACGATAAGGCGCACCCGAAAGCATAGAGGTCAGAGGTCAGAGGCTAGAGGTTAGTAAAAGCAAGATGAAGAGGCCGCAGGTCGTGCTCGGAACGCGACCTGCGGCCTCTTGTTTTATAACTAACCTCTAGCCTCTGACCTCTGACCTCTGCCTTTAGAGCGTTGCGTGTTCGTCTTCGCCGGTGTTGGCTTCGATGGCGGACTGGCACTCGGCGTCGAAGCGTGCGGTGGGGAGGGCTTCGAGGCGGCGCTCGGGAATCTCTTTGCCGCAGTGGGCGCAGGTGCCGTAGCTGCCCTCGTCGATACGCATCAGCGCCTGATCGATGTCGGCGACCATCTGCGACTCGCGCTCGCCGAGGCGGAGGGCGATCTCCTGATTAACGTCGTGGAGCGACATATCGACGCTGTCCTTGACGCCGTCGTCGGCCGCGACCATGTCGAGGGCGGCCTGCTGGTTATCGCGCACCTGATCCGAGTGCTGGCGCAGTTGTTCGAGGAGCGTCGTGCGGAAGCGTTCGATTTTCTTGTCGTCCATTAGATTAGTCTTTCCCCCTGGGTTTATTCCGTCCGGTCGTTTTCGGGAGCGCGGATTATAACCCATGCCCTCGGGGTTAGCACAACGTAGCCGGAAAGTTTCTCGCCCGGAGCAATTAAGAGGGAACACGGATTAAACGGATGAGTACGGATTCGTGTTAATCCGTGCTCATCCGTTTAATCCGTGTTCCCCGACCGCGCGGCGACGCTCAACCCTACTTGCAATCGACATCCACTCTAAAACCTGAACTTCAGTCCGCCCTGCAAGAGCCGCGGGCTGCTCGGCAGGAGGCCGCGTGTGCGGTCAACGACGTAGGTGCGGTCGAAGAGATTCTTGACCGTGACGAAGAAGGTCGTTCGCAGGTGCTCGACGCGATAGTTGACGGTC
>DASVES010000118.1:0-2594 GCA_036380435.1 Pyrinomonadaceae bacterium
GACAAGCGCGAGGGCGTCTACCGCGGCATCGAACGCGAGGTGAGGGCGGGCCGGCAGGTCTACGTCGTCTACCCGCTCGTCGAGGAGTCGGAGAAGATGGACTTGAAGGACGCCACGCGGATGTACGAACACCTGCGCGACCGCGTCTTTCCAAACTTCGCGGTCGGCTTGCTACACGGCAAGATGAAGACGCAGGAAAAGGACGAGGTGATGCGCCGCTTCGTCGCGGGAGAGGTGCAGATACTCGTGGCGACCACGGTCGTCGAGGTCGGCGTGGACGTGCCGAACGCCTCGCTGATGGTCATCGAGCACGCCGAACGTTTCGGTCTCTCGCAGCTCCACCAGTTGCGCGGGCGCGTCGGGCGCGGGGCGGAGCAGTCATACTGCATCCTGCTGGCGTCGGACAAACAGACCTCGGTCGCGCGCGAGCGCCTCGGCATCATGGAGGAGACCACCGACGGCTTCCGCATCGCCGAGAAGGATTTGGAGATACGCGGCCCTGGCGAGGTGATGGGCACGCGTCAGTCGGGCGTCCCCACGTTTCGCGTCGGCAACATCGTCCGCGACATCGAGATACTCGAAGAGGCGCGGCGCGAGGCCGAACGATATCTCACGGAAAGACGGCGCACGCGTGAGACTTCAAGACTCATCGAGCGCGTGCGCGCCGACGCGCGTTTCGGTCTGGCCGCCATCGGCTAAACTCTCCCAACAGACGGCCGTCCGCCGATAGTGTCCCAAGTTGAATGTTTTCCTCTGCGCCCCCTCGGCGTCCTTTGCGGCTCGGCGGTGAATGAGCGCCGGGGTTGACTCACCGCCGAGTCGCCGAGGACGCTGAGGACGCGCTGAGAACTGTAATGAGGACACTATTCGTCCGCCACGGCCCGGTGTTCAAAATCTCGCCGTGTGCTAAATTCAATTTCTTATGCGCGTCATCGCCGGACAGTTCCGCGGGCGGGTGTTGAAGAGTCCGCCGTCGATGCAGGTGCGCCCGACCTCCGACCGTTTGCGCGAGACACTCTTCAACGTCATCGCGCCGCGTCTCGGGGGCGCGCGCTTCCTCGACCTGTGCGCCGGCACGGGGGCCGTCGGCATCGAGGCGCTCTCGCGCGGCGCGTCGTTCGTCACCTTCGTTGACCGCGTCCACCGCATCTGCGGACTGGTCGAAGCCAACCTCGATCTGTGCGGCGTGCCTGAGGAGTTGACCGAGGTCGTCAAAGGCGACGCCGCGGAATTCTTGCGGCGCACCGTCAAAGGCGGCGGCGACGACTGGCGCGGCGGCCACGGCCCGTGGGACATCGTCTACTTCGACCCGCCCTACGCCGGCGATTACCTCACAGTCCTCGACCTCTTCGGCGAGCACGCGGGCGCGCTCCTCGCCGAGGGCGGAAGTCTCATCGTCGAACACCATCACAAGAACGGTCTGAAAGACTCTGTCGGCCAGCTCCGCCGTTGGCGTATACTGAAGCAGGGCGATTCGGCTCTGAGCTTCTACGAAGCACAATAAACCCGACCGGAGGCGGAGTCGTCAGATGAGCGAGCGTGGGAGTGTGGGTGGGCGCGAGCGACGCCTTTCGCCGAGATTCAACGCGAGCCTCGGCTGTCAAATCAGTCTGCCGGATGAGGAGCGCAGCTCGGTCGTGCTCTTCCCCGACGCAAAGATTGCGGGCCGCACGCGCGACCTGAGCGAGCGCGGGCTGGGCGTTGTCGCGCCCACGATCTACGTGGGCTACGACTGCGTCGTCGATCAGGGCCGCACGCTCATCGTCTCGCTTGAGCTTCCCTCCGGGGCCGCCATCGAGCTGAAGGCCACGGCCGCGCACTACATCCGGCAGGACGACAGCGGCGGCGAGTCGAGCTACCTGATCGGCCTCAGCATCACGGGGATGGACGACGACAACCGCTCCCGCTATACCACGCTCCTCGCTGAACTGGCCGGCCCCGGCAAGCACTGACGCGCGGCCGACCACCTTCTTCATCTCCACTGCCGCGCGCGCGGCCCTTGCACGGGGCGGCCCGGCAGTTGATAAAATGCGCCAATGATTCACACCCTCAAGTGCCCCTCCTGCGCCGCGCCCGTCGAGTTCGAGGACGAGACCGACCGGCGCACGTTCCGCTGCCCCTTTTGCAACAACACGGTGGTCATCCCCGACTCGATGCGAAGCCGTGAGCACGAGGAGCCGCAGATCGTCGTCTCCACCTACGCCTACCGGCCGGGCCGCACGATCCGCGTCAAGCCGGGGTCAGTCATCATCCCCATCCTCGCGGTCATCGTCATCTTCGTCGGCATCGCCTTCGCGGCCGTCTACTTCAGCGTCCGCAGCTTCCAGCGCGGCGTGGAACGGACAGTGGCCGGCGTCGCCAACGTCCCCAACATCCCCAACATCCCGTCGTTCGGGCCGGGGAAGAGCACGCCGGCTTCCAAGACCGGGTCGTCCTTCGCCACGGTCGTGCTCCAGTTCGGCAAAGAGGGGACGGGGCCGGGCTACTTCAAGGACGCGCGCAGCATCGCCGTGGACGGCGCGGGGCGCATCTACGTCGGCGAGTATTCGGGCGGGCGCATTCAGGTCTTCGACGGGGCCGGCAAGTTCATCACG
>DASVES010000119.1:0-13844 GCA_036380435.1 Pyrinomonadaceae bacterium
GAAGCCTCGCGGGTGTGCCTACGATGACAGAACCGCCCCGCGCAAGCGAGACCCGCGAGGCTTCCGCTCGCGGTACTGTTTGATGTGCTCACGCTGGAGGCGCAAAGCCGGCAGGCTCAGGGGGGAGTTGTAATCTTTTACAAACAACCGCGCGCGGAGTTCGTATTATCGTCTCGACGAGGGAGACGTAACGCCATGCCGCGGATAACGATTCGCTACTGCCCGCTTTGACTGGAGAAATGGTTTGTCGCTGCCCGTGTGGCGGCGCGTTTGAAGAAGGAGTCGGGCGCGGAGGTCGAGATGAGCCGGGGCGGACTCGGCGAACTGAGCGTTTGCATCGACGGTCGGAAGGTCGTCGAGACGCGGCGCTTCTGGTTCGCGTCGCCCGGCTCGGTCGTCTCTCGCGTGCGCGCGGCGCTCGACGGGCGCGACGACGGTTGAGTCGGCCCCGGCCGTTTACCTCGGGCGCAACACGGAGGATAATTTCTCGATGGACGCGAAGACGGGGAAGAAGACAATCGAGGAAGGGCTGTCGTTGCTGCCGGGGCCGGGGGGCGAACGCTTCGTGCAGGTCTTCGAGCATGGGAGCCTGACGGTCGAGGTCTACGCGCCGCGCGGGCGTGACCCACAGCAGCCGCACACGCGCGACGAGGTGTACGTGGTGGCGCGTGGGCGCGGCGAGTTCGTGAGCGCCGACGGCGAGCGCGTCTCCTTCGAGCCGAACGATTTTCTATTCGCCGCCGCGGGCGTCGCGCACCGCTTCGAGAATTTCTCTGACGACTTCGCCGTGTGGGTTCTTTTCTACGGCCCCGAGGGCGGGGAGGTTGAGCACGGCGACGACGCGAGCGAAGACAACTCCGGCGACGAGGCCGGCGAGAAATCTTGAGTGATTATTTGAAGATGAGGACGACGGAAGCTAAACGCCTCGCCGCGACCCGCCGCCTGTTACCGGCGGCGCTGCTGCTGGCTGCCGTCGGTTGCGCCGCGCCGTCTACGGCGACGCAGAACGCCGCGGGCGCAGCGTCGCCGAAGGCGAGCGCGACGCAGGGCGCGGCGCAGGCGGGCGCGCAGCAGCCACAGCAGGGAGCTTCGAGCGGCTCGGCGTTTCTCGACCGCCTCGTCGCCGCGACTGTCGAGCGCACGCATCACGAGGTGCGCTACGACCCGACGTATTTCCGCATCGCCTATCCGGGCGGCGACGTGCCCGAGGGCGTGGGCGTCTGCACGGACGAGGTGATTCGCCCCTACCGCGCCGTCGGCGTCGATCTCCAGAGAGAAGTCCACGAGGACATGGCGCGCAACTTCCGTCTCTACCCGAAGAAGTGGGGACTCTCTCGGCCCGACACCAACATCGATCACCGGCGCGTGCCGAATCTGATGGTCTTCTTTTCGCGCAAGGGCGCTTCGCTCCCCGTCACCGACCGCGCGGCCGACTACCGCCCCGGCGACGTGGTGACGTGGGATTTGGGCGGCGGGCTGACGCACATCGGCATCGTCGTGGGCACGCCCTCGGCGGCCGACCCCGCGCGCTTCCAGATCGTCCACAACATCGGCGCGGGGCCGAAGATGGAGGACGTGCTCTTCGGCTGGAAGATCACGGGCCACTATCGCTACGAAGGGCCGGGCGCGCGGCCGCTCAGCCGGGCGCGTGAAGAGTAGCCATGACCATCACGCTGCGCGACGTGACGCGCGACAATTGGATTCAATGCACCAAGCTCGAATTGCGCGAAGACCAGAAGGGCTTCGTCGCGCCGAACGTCTTCTCGATAGCGGAGTGGCGCTTCGAGCCGACCTTCACGCCGCAGGCCGTCTACCACGACGAGGAGATGGTCGGCTTCATCATGTACGGCTACGACACCGAAGAGGGCTGCCACTGGGTCGGGCGCATGATGATCGACAAGAGCCAGCAGGGCCGTGGCTACGGGCGCGCGGCGATGGTCGAGGCCATCCGCCGGATGCGCGAGCAGCCCGACTGCCGCCAGATCGGCCTCTGCGTCGAGCCGACGAACGCCGCCGCGCAGAAGCTCTACGAGAGCCTCGGCTTCGCGAAGACGGGCGAGGTCTCACACGGCGAGGACGTGATGCGGCTGCGCTTCGAGTAGAGGCTTCTTTCTTGAGTATTGGGAAAGTCGTACTCACCGCAGAGGCGCAGAGGACGCAGAGGGGGCGCCGCAGGCTTGACGCTTACACTCGGCGTTGGTTGTGCTGCTTAACCCTCTGCGTAGTCTCTGCGTCCTCTGCGCCTCTGCGGTGAACTGCCGTTCCCATCACGGGCGCATGGAGTTAAAACTGACTTGCAGTTAGAAAAATACGGCTGGAATGATTTCTTCGTCGAGGGCTTCGCGCCCTACGCGGCCGAAGGCTATGGCGTCGGGCGCATCCTCCTCCAGCACAACAAAATCTACGTGCTCTACACGGAGGACGGCGAGATGGAGGCCGAGGTGACGGGCCGCCTGCGCCACGAGGCGGCGGGGCCGCACGAGCTGCCGGCCGTGGGCGACTGGGTGGCGACGCGCGAGCGCGGCACCGACGGGACACTGATGATCCACGCCGTGCTTCCGCGCAGCAGCAAGTTCTCGCGCAAGGTGTCGGGGAGCCGGACGGACGAGCAGGTCGTCGCCGCCAACGTGGACACGGTCTTTCTCGTCGCGGGCCTCGACGGCGACTACAACCCCCGCCGCATCGAGCGTTACCTCATCATGGCGTGGGAGAGCGGTGCGCGCCCCATCGTCGTCCTCAACAAGTCAGACCTCGACCCGGCGGGCGCGGCCGAGCGTGCGGTCGAGGTCGAAGCGGTCGCGCCGGGCGTCGCCATCGTGCTGCTGAGCGCCAAGCACGACGAGCAGCTCGCGCAGCTCGCGCCGTTCGTCGGCCCCGGTCGGACGGTCGCGCTGATGGGATCGTCGGGCGTGGGCAAATCGACCATCGTCAACCGTCTGGCCGGCTCGGACGTGCAGCGCACCGCCGAGGTGCGCGTGGGCGACAGCCGCGGCCGGCACACGACGACGCACCGGCAGCTCATCCTCCTACCCGGCGGCGGCCTCGTCATCGACACGCCGGGGATGCGCGAGCTGCAACTCCTCGTGAGCGAACGCGGGATGCGCGAGACCTTCGAGGAAATCGAAACGCTCGCCGCCCAGTGTCGCTTTACCGACTGCCGGCATGCGGAGGAGCGCGACTGCGTCGTCCGCGCGGCGCTTGCCGACGGCACTCTCGACGCCGAGCGCTACGCGAACTACCAGAAGATGCTCGGCGAGATGCGGCACACGGCCGTCAGACAGGATCAGCGCGCGGCGCAGGAAGAGAAGTCGAGGGTCAAGAGACTGACGCGCGCCTTCAACAAGACCGACAAGCGCCGCTGAGCGGTCGCCGGGAAACAGCAACGCGGACGACGCGGCGGGCCACCTTTCGGGGCACAATCAATAGGATGAAAATCAGCGTTGTCATTCCGGTGCGGAACGAAGAAGACTCGATCCGCACGCTCCTCGATTGCGTGCTCGGCCAGACGCGAATGCCCGATGAAGTGGTCGTGACCGACGGCGGCTCGACGGACAAGACGCCGAGCATCATCGAAGAGTACGTGCGGCGCGGCGCGCCCGTGGTGCTCATCCGCGAGGCGGCGGCCCTGCCCGGTCGCGGGCGCAACGTCGCGGCGGCGCGCGCCTCGTTCGACTGGCTGGCCTTCGCCGACGCCGGCACGCGGCCCGCGCCGGGGTGGCTCGAAGCACTCGCCGAGCGGGTCGAACACGACCCGACGGTGGAGGTCGTCTACGGCAACTGGGAGTCGATCACGGACACCTTTTTCAAGGAGTGCGCGGCGATTGCTTACGTCCACGTCACGCCCATCGAAGTCGAAGGGGCGACCATCCCTCCGCCATGGATCGCCTCGGCGCTGATCCGCCGCGCGGTGTGGAGCGCCGTCGGCGGTTTCGCCGACGACCTGCGCTCGGCTGAAGACCTTGTGTTTCAGGAAAAAATAAAAGAGGGGGAGTTCCGCGTGGCCTACGCGCCACGCGCCGTCGTCGGCTGGACCATGCAGCCCACGCTCTGGCGGACGTTCAAGCGGTTCGTCACGTACTCAAGACACAACCTGCGCGCGGGGCTGGGCGGGCAGTGGCAGTCCGCGATCATCACGCGCTACGCGCTGCTCACGCTGTGCGCCCTGCCGGCGCTCTTCTTCGGACTCCGCTGGCTCGTCGTCCCGGCGGCCCTGTGGCTGCTCATGCTGGCCGCGCGCGCCGTCGTCGCGCTCCACCGCAACCGAGTGGCCTATCCGGCCAGCGTCCGGCGCAACCTGCTGCGATTACTACTGCTCGTGCCGCTCCTGGCGACGATTGACGCGGCGACGATCCTCGGCGCCCTCCACTGGCTCGCGGCGGATAAGCTCCGGCCCGGCGCCGCTCCGGCGGGCGCGGGCGGCGGGGCATGAGGGCGCGGGCGCGGCTACCTCTTCGCCAGATAGTGAGTCCACGGGAACCGGGTGTCGCTCGTCACCCGCTCGCCTTCCCCGTCATAAACTTCGACATCGGAAAATCCGACGGCGGCGAGTTGTTTCAACTGCTCCGGGATGCTGATGTAGTAGGCGAGCAGCGAGAAGCCGTGCGCGTTGTCGTTGATGACGGCGAACTCGTCGGTGTGGACTTCGTGCTTTTTCATTTCGCGGTGTTTGGGCAGGTGGTAGAGGCAGTACAGGCAATATTTGAGGTAGCTAAGTTTGAATTGGAATTTCTCCTGCCATGGGAGCTTGTTGAAGCTTTCGTGATCGCGGTTGTGCGTGGAGAACATGAAATAGCCGCCTTTTTTGAGCACCCGGTACGACTCACTTAAGGCTTTAATCCTGTCCTGATGCGGGATGTAGTCGATGCTGTTGAAGGCGAACAGGACGAAATCGAAAGTCTCGTCGGCAAACTCTTTCAGGTCTCTCGCGTCGCAGCACAGGATGGTTGCGTCCTTGTACTTCCGCTTCACCACCTCGACGAATTCCGGCGTGTAATCTATCCCCGTGTAGTCCTTGCTGATTTGCAGCAGGTATTTCGTCGTCCGGCCGCCGCCGATGGCGATGTCCAGAATTTTTTTATCTTTAATCTCCGGGGTCAGCCTCTCGAGGAGCATCCTCTCCGGCTTGTGGAGCATGTCAAGATTCTCATAGTGCTTGACGACATCGCCTCTCGCGTATGTTTTTTTATTAACGGCGTCTAAAACTTTTTGATTCTCCATCTCATTCCTGCTCCTCAAATTTAACTCGTGGCGGGGACGCGGTAAGTAGTCGCGGCGCGTGAATGCTTCACACTCAAATGGCGTCGCCCAGTAGCAACTGGCGGAGTTGTAAAAACAGCTTGCCTCTCAACGTGAGCGGGCGTTCGCAGATATAGTTTTTCACAACCGTCCCGCCAAACTCTTCCTTGAATTTATTGATGCCGAGCCGGGCTGTGTCTTCGCTTCCCTGATACCAGCCGCCGAAGTCGTAAACGCTCATCCCTTCACTCTTGAACCGCAGCATGTCACGCCAGTGATGAAAACGGCTGGCGCGTCCCAAACGGCTCCGCTCCTCGCCTTCAAGGTCGGGCAGAAGCGAAGCGGAATGCAGAAATGTCGCCTTGCCGCCGCTGCGATAATGGATGTGCCAGACGAGCGCCTCGCCCGTTCGCTCGCGCGCACAGGAAACGTCGAGCCTCCCGGTTTCAGCCATCAGCGACAACCATGCGCGGTCAATTTTGGGCAGACGTTTTCGCGCCGCGAACCAGTCGTAAAGCTCACTGAAGCGAGCGAGGGCATCCCGTTCGCGGTCACTTTGGCCGGCGCCGTTCCAACACTCGTAGACAAAATTATCTCTGGCCTCGGCGCGGCGGACTTTGTATTGACAGCCTTTCCTCAAGGCCGCGAACAGCGCGTCCGGCTCCTGTGTGAGGTCGATTATGATTGTATAAAACTCGCGGCACAAGAAGTCTGCCGCCGGCTCTGTGCGCTGGAAGCAGCGCAACAGGTCAACGTCCTCCGCGGCCGGCTCTTCGCCGCCCCACGCCTCGGCGATTCGGATAAACTTCTTTTTGAAAACGATCATGGAGGGCCGGGCGCGGCCTCACGGGTTTTTGGAAGGTTCACTGACCGAGAGAGGCACGCGTTTGCGTAGTTCCCTGCGCTTACTGGCGACGCTGCCGCCGGAGAGGATGGTGCGCAGTTCGGCGATCCAGTTCCGCAGCCCGGAGACGCGGACGGCGAACGACGCCTTGTCGTCGTCGTCGCCGATGAGCGTGCGCCCCAGCGCGAACAGGTCGGCGTCGGCGTCGTTGGCGCCCCCGTCCACCGTCACGGCGCAGGCGTAGCCCATGGCGCGCGCCTGCACGCCGAGCATCTGCGAATACTCGCCCTTCGGGTAAGAGAACGCGGGCGCCGTGTGGCCCATGTGCGCGACTATCGCTTCGTAGGACTCCCGCAATTCGCGCTCGGTCTCTTCGGGCGAGAGCGTGAGCAGCCGCGGGTGCGAGCAGGTGTGGGAGCCGATCTCGATGCCCTGTTCACGCTCCAGCGTCTGCGCCTCCGCCCACGACAGGTACGTCACGTCGTCGCTCGGTTGCCAGCGACGCTCGATGCGCGTCGCGTCGCCTTCGGCGGCGTTGTCGGTGATGATGAAGAGTGAAGCGGGGATGCCGCGCGCGGCCAGACGCGGGGCGGCGGCCGTCAGGAAGTTGCGAAAGCCGTCGTCGAAGGTCAGGACGACCGAGTAGTCGGGAAGAGATCGCCCATCATGCCGGGCCGCCAGATATTCGCGCAGGGTGGTGACGTGATAGTGCCGCCGCAGGTAATCAAGCTGCGCCTCGAAGAGATGATGACGGACGTGGATGCCGTGCGGGTCGTGTGGGCCACGCGTGGCGCGTTCGGTGACGCCGTGGTAGCAGAGGAAGATGACGCGCTTGCGATTCCACCAGGCGGCGAAGCGAGTGACGCCGGCGGCATGCAAGAGGGCAAAGACGAAATTTTTCATCAGACCCGCTCAAGCTCAGACGAGTAACCGAAGAGGCTGAAACTTTCCACCTCAACAACTCAGGCAAAGAATGTCTGGAAGGGCACTGATACTAAGACCCTGGCAAGGAGTCTACGACGGCGCCTCATAAACATCGGATGGCGGAGAGCATACTACAGTTGAGCGGGCGGGCGCAAAACCTTTCGCCCTGACAATTTTAGGGGCGCCGCGCCCTTGCCAAGCGCAACGCCCCGGCCCGGTAAGGAGGCCCCGACCGGGTGACCATCAGCAGCCCTCTTTGCCCAGTGGCGTGCCAATGTCTCTCATCGTTTGGACGCCGGAGGCGCTCGCGCGGTCTGGAAAAACAGTACCGCGAGCGGTAGCGAGCGGGTGTGGTTACGCGAGACACAACCCGCTCGCTACCGCTCGCGGTAGTGTTTTACCGTTGCGTGCCGCTGGGGGCGCCGCCCATGGGCGCGACGGGGCGGCCATCGGCATCGATGAAGACGATGTCGTTCGACACGTCTTCAAGCTCGCGCAACCCCTTCTCGATGACGCGGCGGTCGCCGACGACGAGGATGGCGAAGCGCTCCGGGTTGAGGTACTGCTGCGCCACGCGCGTCACGTCTTCGAGCGTGACTGCTCCGACGCGCGCCGTGAAGTTGTTGAAGTAGTCGTCGGGCAGGCCGTGGATGACCACGTCTTCGAGACGGGCGGCGATTTGCGCCGGCGTCTCGAACCCGCCGACGAACCCGCGCGCGAAGCTCTGCCGGGCGTACTGCAACTCCTCGGGCGTGATGGGCATGTCGCCGCGCACGCCGCGCAGCTCCTTCATGAACTCCGCGACCGACTCTTTCGTCACCGCCGTCTGCACGCCGGCCGACGCCATGAACGGCCCGGCCCCGCGCCGGTAGTCGAACGAGGTGCGCGCGCCGTAGGTGTAGCCCTTGTTCTCGCGCAGATTCAGGTTGACGCGCGAGATGAAGGCCCCGCCGAGCAGGCGGTTGAGGAGGGCGAGGGCGAAGTAGTCGGGCGTCGAGCGCGGGACGCCGATGTGGCCGATCTGGACGACGGACTGCGCCGCGCCGGGGCGGTCAACGACGTAGATGGTGTTGCGCTCGCGCCGCACGGCCGCGGCCGTCACGTCAACGGCCGGCACGTGGCCCCGCTCCCACTTCGCGAAGGCCCGCTCCAGCTTCGGCACGATCTGCTCAGGCGTCACGTCGCCGACGACGACGAGCGCCGCGTTGTTCGGACGATAGTAAGTCTCGTAGAACTTCCGCACGTCGGCCGTCGTCACGGCGGCTACGGAGGTCTCGTCGCCGAGGAGCGAATGGCCGTAGGGGTGGCTGCGGCCGTAGATGAGGGCCGGGTAGACGACGCCGGCGATGGCGTTCGCGTCGTCGCGCCGCTGCTTGAGGTTCGTCAGGCGCTGGTCGCGCAGGCGCTTCATCTCGTCGTCGGGGAAGGAGGGGTTGAGGATCACGTCCGAGTAGATGTCGAGGGCGCGGTCGAGGTGGCGCGTCAGGGTGAGCAGGTTGGCGCCGGAGGAGTCCCAGCCGGCGCTCGTGTTGAGCGCGGCGCCGATGGAGCCGAGCGCGTTGGAGATGTCGAGCGCCGAGCGCGTGCGCGTCCCCTCGTCGAGCAGACCGGCGGTCATGCTGGCGAGTCCCGCACGGTCGGCCGGGTCGGCCTCGCCGCCCGACTTGAGCACCAGATTCATGTTGACGACCGGCAACTCGTGGTGCTGGACGACCAAAACTTCGAGGCCGTTTGAGAGCGTGCGGCGCTCAAGACGCGGCAGCGCAAGCGACGGCTCGGGGCCGGGCTTCGGCAGGCGCGAGGTGTCGGGCCGCGTGCTTTCCTTCTTCTGCGGCGGCGTGGCGGGCGCGGCCGCGGTTGGCGGCGCGGAGCCTGCGGGGCGCGTCTGCGCGGCCTCGGTCTTGGTCTGCGTTTGCGCGCCGGCGGGACGCTCACCGGTGACGGCCGCAGTCGTGCGCGGCGCGGCGCCGGCGGCCGTCTGCGTCGCGGGCGCGGGCGCTTCCCCCTTCGGAGCGCCGGCCACCGGCTCGCCCGTCTTGTTCTGCCGTCCGCGCGGAACGACGGTGAGCACCAGACGCTTGTCGGTCAGATACTTGTTCGCCACGCGCCGGATGTCGGCGGCCGTGACCTTGCGATAGGCGTCTAAGTGCTGCTGGAAATAGACGGGGCGATTGCGGTAGGTCGCATACTGGTTGAGCTGGTCGGCCTTGCCGAGCACGGTCTGGATGCCGTAGACGGACGACGCCTCGTACTCGTTGTAAGCGCGCTCGACCTCCTCGCGCGTCGGCGGGGCGGCTTTCAGTTTGGCGACCTCTTCGTCGATCATCTTCTCGATGTCGGCGAGGGCCTTGCCGGGCTTGGCGGTGGCGACCACGTTGAACTGGCCGGCAATCTCGCGCGAAGGGTGGGAAGCGAAAACCTCCTGCGCGATCTGCTGATCGTAGGCGAGCCGCTTGTAGAGACGCGACCCCTTGCCGCTGGAGAGCACCGTCGCCAGCATGTCGAGCGCGGCGTCGTCCGGCGAGAAGGCCGGGACGGTGTGCCAGACCATGTAGACACGCGGCAGGGCGACGCTGTCCTCCTCCTGCATCCGCATCTCGCGCTCCATGACGGGCTGACGGGCCGCGACCCGTTTGACCTCGGGGCCGCGCGCGACGGAGCCGAAGTGCTTCTCGACGAGGCGGCGCGCCTCGGCGGGCTGGAAGTCGCCGGCGATGGTGAGGCTCACGTTGTTCGGCACGTAGAAGCGGCGGAAGAAGTCTTTCACGTCGTCCATCGAGGCGGCTGTGAGATCGTCGAGTGAGCCGATGGTGAGCCAGTGGTACGGGTGCTCGGGCGGGTAAGTGGCGGCGGCGATTTTGGCGCCGACGAGGCCGTAAGGGCGGTTGTCGTAGTTCTGCCGCTTCTCGTTCTTCACCACGTCGCGCTGGTTGGCGAGCTTCTCCTCGGTCATGGCGTCGAGGAGGTTCGCCATGCGGTCGGCTTCGAGGTAGAGGGCGGTCTCCAAAAAGTTCGAGGGGACGACCTCGTAGTAGTTGGTGCGGTCGGGGTTGGTCGAGCCGTTGATATTGCCGCCGGCCTCCTGAAGCGGGAAGAAGTAGTCGTAGTCGAAGTTCTTCGACCCCTGAAACATCATGTGCTCGAAGAGGTGCGCGAAGCCGGTCTTGCCGGGCACCTCGTTCTTCGAGCCGACGTGATACCAGAGATTGACGGCCACGATGGGCGCCGAATGATCCTCGTGCAGCACGACGCGCAGGCCGTTGGGCAGCGTGAACTCATTGACCTTCAGGTCGAGCCGCGAGGCTCCCGGCGCAACGGCCGCGGCCGGCTTCGGTCTCTTGGACTTCTGCGCGAGGGCCGGGAGACCGGCCGTCAACAGCACGACGGCGACGACGGCGGCCAACAATCTTTGCAGACGCATATCAACACACTCCTTACCGCCCGCGGGCGGTTAGCAAGGGCGACCCCGTGCGTGCCCGAGACGAGGGCGGGCACGCCTTGCGGGGGCCGCGATAAGCTTGTGAAATTCTTAGGGGAACGAAACGAAGTTGATGAGCGCATTCTAACCTGCGAGTGAACCCGGTGCAAGATTGCCCGCCGCCGGCAGGGTTGTTAGAGCCGCGCTGCCTCGCAAACAAAACAATTAACCTGTCTGCGGGATAAGGGGACGGCGCAATCGGCAGACGTGAGGGGCCGGGTGTGTGTGTCGGTCAGAGAGGTTTGAATGTGTGTGGCTCCGGCCGCGTCGCCCAAGCCGGCGCGGCCGGAGCGGGCGACGCCGTTAACGGGTCGCCTTGTCTGACTTGCCGCAGTTGGCGTTCATCCACTTCTCGCAGTCGCGTTGACTCGCCGGCCCGAAGACCTGTGTGTAGATGGCGGGGTAAACGTCGCCGTGCGGGATCACCTTGCAGTCTTCGTGCTTCTTCCCGGCGCCCGCGGTCAGGGCGATGACGATGTAGGCTCTTTGTCTGTCGTCCACGATTGCTCTCCTTTCGTTCGGCGGTCGTTGTGGTGAGGCCCGCGCTCGTCAGGCTCACGCGAGCAGAAAAGAGATATGGTAGCGCGCGGGCACGATATCTCCGCCGCCGAGCCGGTGTCAACGCCGGCCCGCTCTCGTTGCTTCCGCCGACAGCCGCTTGTTAAAATCCGCAGCGATCATTCACACAACCGAACACGTGATGCTGGAGACAGATTACATCATCGTCGGCAGCGGCATCGCCGGCCTGCGCGCGGCCATCGAGCTGGCGCGCGCGGGCGCGCGCGTGACCGTGCTGACGAAGGATCGGCCCGAGGAGTCGAACACGGAGTACGCTCAGGGCGGCATCGCCGTGGCGCTCGCCGAGGACGATGAGGCGTCGCTGCACGAGGACGACACGGCCGCCGCGGGCGCGGGGCTGTGCGACGAGCGGGCGGTGAGCGTGCTCGTCGAGGACGGCCGCGCCGGGGTGCGCGAGTTGATCGGGTGGGGCGCGGAGTTCGACCGCGAGGGCGGCCGGCTCATGTTCACGCAGGAGGCCGCACACTCGCGCCGGCGCATCCTCCACGCCGGCGGCGACGCCACGGGCCACGAGATCGGACGCGCCCTCATCGCCCGCGCCGGACACGAGCGCAACCTCTCGTTCGTGCCGCACGCGGCGACCGAGAGTCTGATCGTGGAAGACGGCCGAGTGGGCGGCGTGCGCTACCTCGACCCGCTCGTGCGCCGCGCGCGCGAGATGCGCGCGCGCGGCGTCGTACTCGCCTCGGGCGGCGCTGGCCAGCTCTTTTTGCACACGACCAACCCTGAAGTCGCGACCGGCGACGGCATGGCGATGGCCTACCTCGCCGGGGCGGAACTGGCCGACATGGAGTTCGTACAGTTTCACCCGACGGCCTTAAACGTCGCCGGCGCGCCGCGCTTCCTGCTCTCCGAGGCGCTGCGCGGCGAGGGCGGGGTGCTCCGAAACGCCGAGGGCCGACGCTTCATGCCGCGCTACCACGAGCGGGCCGAGCTTGCCCCGCGCGACGTGGTCAGCCGCTCCATCGTCGCCGAGATGGAGCGCACCGCGACGCGCACCGTCTATCTCGACATGACGGGACTCGAAGCGCGCTTCGTTCGCTCGCGCTTCCCCGTCATCTACTCCACCTGCCTGCGCTTCGGTCTCGACCTCACACGCGAGCCGGTGCCCGTCAGCCCGGCGGCGCACTACATCATGGGCGGCGTCCGCACAGACCTCGACGGCCGCACCACGCTCCCCGGCCTCTACGCCGCCGGCGAGGTCGCCTGCACGGGCGTCCACGGCGCGAACCGTCTGGCCTCGAACTCTCTGCTCGAAGGTCTGGTGTTCGGCGCACGCGCGGGCCGTGCGGCGGCGCGAGAATTCGCGGACAAGCCGGCGCCGCGCCGTAATCTTACGGCGCGGCGCGACGCGGAAGAGACCGCTACCGCGGAGCATCATTCGGAAGAGCAGGGGCGCGCGGGCGCGGCGGCGCTGGCCGTGCGTAAGCGCGTGCGTCGCCTGATGTGGGAGCGCGTCGGCATCCTGCGCTCGCGCAACTCTCTGGAACGCGCCCTGCGCGAGTTCGAGGAGATCGGCCGCGCACCCTTGCGACCGGGGCCGCGCAACTTCCTCACGGTGGCCACGCTCGTCGCGCGTTCGGCATTGTGGCGCGAGGAGTCGCGCGGCGCGCACCACCGCGTCGATTTCCCAGAGCGCGACGATGCGCGCTGGCGCCGGCACTCGATCATCCAGAGGGACGGCGGGGTTTCGTCGAGCGAGACGGTCGAATTCGCCGCGACGGTGGAGAAATTGTAGGGGCAGGCTTGTCCCTGCCCTTGCTTACAGAACAATTAACATGGATGGGTAGGATGATCAGGATAAGAGATTTAAAATTTGAAATCTCAAATCTTGAATCTCAAATCAGCACTTGCTTCATCCTGTTAATCCTGTCCATCCATGTTAATTGCTTCACAGCACGGGCCGCGGACTTGCGCTGCCCCTACAAAGAATCATCGTTGATTAACTCATGGCCCAGTACGAAAAGCTGCACGATTGGGACTTGAAGCCGCGCGAGGCGATTGAGCTTCAGAAACGTTTACGCGAGCGTGTGGAGGTCGTTCCGCTCAAGCGCAAGGTCGAGACCATCGCGGGCGCGGACATCTCTTTCAACAAGTTCGAGCCGACGGTCTACGCGGGCCTCGTCGTGCTGCGTCTGCCGACGCTCGAAGTGGTCGAGGAGGTCGGGGTCGTGAGCGAGACGAAGTTTCCATACGTGCCGGGGCTGCTGTCGTTTCGCGAGACGCCGTCGCTGCTGGAGGCGTGGGAGAAACTGAAGGTCGAGCCGGACGCCGTGATGTTCGACGGGCAGGGCCTCGCGCACCCGCGCCGCGTCGGTATCGCCTCGCACGTCGGGCTGATGTTGAAGCGGCCGACGCTCGGCTGCGCGAAGTCGGTGCTGGTCGGGAAGTTCGAGGAGCCGGGCGAGGAGCGCGGCAGTTGGTCGCCGATGACGGACAAGGGCGAGACGGTTGGGGCGGCCGTGCGGACGAAGACGCGCGTGCAGCCCGTCTACGTCTCGCCCGGCCACCTCATCGACCTCGAAGGCGCAATCGATCTCGTGCTCCGCACTGACGGCGGCTATCGCCAGCCCGAGCCGACGCGCCGCGCACACCTCCTCGTCAACGCGCTGCGCCGCGGCGAACGCGCGCCCACGTCCGAAGAGGACGCCGGGCGCAAAGACGCCGGCGACGCTTCGCAGGGCGCGTTCCAGTTCTAATCCTCCACATCCTTTCCGCCTCCTGCGACGAGCGATTTCAACTTAGAAAACTTCGGGCTGTACCCGCGCCACGCGTAATCGCTCA
>DASVES010000120.1:0-7024 GCA_036380435.1 Pyrinomonadaceae bacterium
AAGTCCCTTCTGTCGAAAATCTCGTCACACGCTGAACCCGTCATTTTAGCCGACGCCGAAATAGGGGTCAATTTAAGGTGCGGCCGGCAGCGTTGTCAGACAGTACCGCGAGCGGGAGCCGCGCGGGTCTCGCGTGCGCGCGGCGGGCGTCGCATCACAGGCGTACCCGCGAGGCTTCCGCTCGCGGTACTGTTGTAAACCGCCCTAATCCCTGAAGCGATGCGCGGCGCGGTAGCGGTGGAGGAGTTCTTCGAGGAAGCCTTCGTAGGTGAAGGCGGCGGGGTCGAAGGTGGGACGCAGTTTGTGGAGGATGGGCGTGGCGACGCGCCAGGCCATCCACGCGCGCGTCGCGTCGGGCAAATCCCAGCGGCGGCGGAGGAAGGATTCGACGACCTCCACCTCCGGCTCGGCGAGCGCCGACACGTCGGCCGCGAAGGGGAAAGGTTTGAAAGAGCGTCGCAGCGCCAGATCGCTCGTCGGCGAGTTGAAGACCTCCTCGAACGAGGGGGCTTGCGCTTCGCGCTCGCGCACGACCACCGTGCCCGCCACCATGTCGCCCACGCGCTGGTCACGCCGGCTACAGAAGACCGCGATGAGGCCGACCGAGTAGAAAGGGAACGGCATCATGTCGAAGATGCGCAGGACGTTGCGGGCGGCGGCCTCCCAGAAGGTGACGGGGCGGCCGTCCTCGCGGATAACACGCAGACGCAGCCAACGCTTGCCCGGCGTCTGCCCGTTCCAAGCCCACTCGAAGAGGGCGAAGTAGCCCGACCAGACGAGGAAGACGGCGAGGATGAGGACGGCGATCATCCACTTCGGCGCTTCGACCAGACGGTCGTAGAGGAAGCCGAGCCAACTGCCGGCCCAGAGCAGACCGAGGGCGACGACGGCCATGAGCAGGAACTGGAGCGCGTGATCGAAGGCGCAGGCGAGGAAGCGATTGCCCGTCGAGGCCAGCGCGAAGTGCAGCGGCACGCGCTCAGGCGTCTCAATGACCAGAATCTCTTCGTTGGCGGCGGCTGCTGACATTTCTCTCAGGGTAAGAGCGGAGGGCGAGCAGGCGGTCTGGGGAGCACTTGTCTGTCCCAGTTCTCGAACTCCGCCTTCAACTGCTCGAACTCGCGCACGCGCACATTCTTCAAGTCGCCGTTCTCCCTCACGTCAGACGCGAGGTCGAAAAGATACTCCGCGCGGCCGTCGTTGAGGTACTTCAGTCGGCCACGGCGCGCGGCGCTCTGCCCGCCGAAGCACCAGAAGAGTGTACGCGCGACCGGCGCGCGCGCGCCGCCGGTGCGGATGAAGTGGGAGAGGTCTATTCCGTCGAGCCGATGCTGCGGGTCTGCTTGCGTCCCCGTAGCGGCGAGGATCGTCGCCGTCCAGTCCATCGTGACGGCGACCTGCTCGGTGGTGCGCCCCGCGGCGACGACGCCGGGCCAGCGCACGATGGCCGGGACGCGTATGCCGCCCTCGCGCAGGCTCCCCTTCTGACCCGTGAAGGGCCAGTTGTAGGAGAAGTGCTCGCCGCCGTTGTCGCTCGTGAAGACGACGAGCGTCGAGCGCTCAAGCCCCGCGTCGCGTAGCGCGCGGAGCACGCGACCGATGCCGTCGTCGAGGCTACGCATCATCTCGGCGTAGGTTTTGAGTGAGCCGCCGCCGCGAAACTCGCGGTAGCCGCGCTTCCGCTTCTTCGCCGCCTCCGCGTCATTAGGCCCCTCCCAGGGCCAGTGCGGCGCGGTGTAGTGGAGGCTCAGATAGAACGGGCGGGCGCGCCTGCGCCTGACGTACTCGACCGCGCGCTCGGTCAGCAGCTCCGTCATGTAGCCGACGCGCGTGGGCGGGACGCTTTGTTCGTTCTCGAAGAAGTCGCGCTCGCCCGTCATGTCGTCGTGCGTGAAGAAGTCGGCCGCGCCGCTCATGATGCCGAAGAACTCGTCGAAGCCGCTCTTTGTGGGGCCGTACTTCGGGAGATAGCCGAGGTGCCACTTGCCGACGAGCGCCGTCTCGTAATTCGCGGCGCGCAGGAGCGAGGCGATAGTCGGCAGCGCCGGGTCAAGACCGACGCGTGTGCCCACGACCGAACGCTCGTGCAGCGGCTCCTCCAGCCCGACGGGGTGGCGCGCGGGGTACTGCCCCGTCATGAAGGCGCAGCGCGTCGGCGTGCAGACGGGCGAGGCCGAGTAGGCTTCCGTAAAGCGCGTGCCCTCGCGGGCGAGCGCGTCGAGGTGCGGTGTGCGGTAGTCGGGGCGTCCGTAGCAACTGAGGTCGCCCCATCCGAGGTCGTCGGCGAGGATGAAGAGGACGTTTGGCCGACGCGACTGGCCGGACGACTGGACGCGCGCCGAAGACGTGCGCGCGAGCGCCGCGCCGGCCGTGGCCCCGGCGACGAACTCCCGGCGGGTGATCTTTTTTTCGCTCACATGTCTCCTATGAAGCCTTCGGTTCCGGGCGCGTGGAGCCGGAGCGCGCCGAGTTGCTGGTACATCGACATGAAGTCGAAGTTGTTCCACGCCTCGACGATCTGGCCTTGCGAGACGCGGACGATGGCGATGCCGGTGAACTCGACCGTCTGCCCCGTCGCCGCGAACCCGAGCGAGTCGCCCTGATGACGGGCGCGCACCGTGCAGCGCGCCGCGACACGGTCGCCCTCGGAGATCGTGTCCTCGACCACGATCTCGATGTCGGGGAACGACTCGCGGAACCTTTGAAAGAACGGCTTGAAGTCGGCGGGGCCGCGCAGCTCGCCGCCGGCCGCGTCCGCCAGCCCGTGCGCGACGCCGTCCGCGGCGAACAGCTCGTCGATGGCCTCGGAGCGCCCCTTGTTCCAGACCTCCTCGAACCAGCGGCGGATGAGTGTATTGTTATCCTCTGACATCTCGGTCGCTCCTTTCGTGAGGGACTTCGTTCCACGCGCGGGATGAAAGTGGCAGCCCGGCGCGTCCTTCGTTGCGTGCGCCTCTACTCGCCGCGCACGCGCAGGAAGCGGCGCTTGCCGACTTGGAGGAGCACGTCTTCGCCCGTGATGACTGCCACCACCACTCCCACCTCGGTTTGACGCACGCCCCCGATTCGCACCCCGCCCTGTTCTATTAGTCGTCGCGCCTCGGCGACTGACGGGGCCAACTCCGTGCGGACGAGCAGGCGCGGCAGCGGCCATGAGCCTGCTTCTATTTTGCGTGTTTCAATCTCCTCAGGCACTTCCTTACGCTTGAAGATGCGATTGAACTCCTCCTCGGCCTCTCGCCCAGCATCCGATGAGTGGAAGTCAGTGATGATGCGCTTGGCGAGATCAACCTTAAGGTCGCGAGGATTAACGTCTCCATTTGAAGCACGTTCGCGACGCTCTTGGATTTGTTCAATAGTCAAACTTGTCAGCAGTTCATAGTAGCGCCACATGAGGTCGTCGCTGATGGACATGATCTTGCCGAACATCTCTGCGGGCGGCTCGTCGATGCCGATGTAGTTGCCCAGCGACTTCGACATCTTCTGCACGCCGTCGGTGCCTTCCAGAAGCGGCATGGTGAGGACGGCCTGCGGCTCCTGACCGTACTCGCGCTGGAGGTTGCGGGCCATCAGCAGGTTGAACTTCTGATCGGTGCCGCCGAGTTCCACGTCCGCCTTCAGCGCGACCGAGTCGTAGGCTTGCGCGAGCGGGTAGAGGAGTTCGTGGAGGGCGACGGGGCGCTCCTCACTGATGCGCTTGGCGAAGTCGTCGCGCTCAAGGATTTGCTTGACGGTGACGTGCGAGGCGAGACGGACGAAGCCGTCGGAGCCGAGCGCGTCCATCCAGCGGGAGTTGAAATCGATGACGGTCTTTTCCGGGTCGAGCAGCTTGAAGATTTGTTTTTTGTAGGTCTCGGCGTTCGCATTAATTTCCTCGCGCGTGAGCTGCGGGCGCGTGGCCGATTTGCCCGAGGGGTCGCCGATGAGGCCGGTGAAGTCGCCGATGAGGAACGTGACGGTGTGGCCGAGCTCCTGAAAGGCGCGCAGCTTGCGGATGACGACCGTGTGACCGAGGTGGATGTCGGGCGCGGTCGGGTCGGCCCCGAGCTTGACGTTGAGCGGTCTTCCGTCGCGCGCCGACCTTTCCAGCTTCGCGCGCAAGTCCTCCTCGCGGATAACATCCACCGTGCCTTTACGCAGGAAGGAAAGCTGCTCGTCAATCGTCATGGGCGGAATTCTATAGTTCAAAGTTCAAAGTTCAAAGTTCCAGATTCAAAGCTTCAGAGAAACCATTTACGATTTCGACTTGGAACTTTGAACTACTTCTCGACGACGCGGCGGCCGACGATTTCGTAGCGGCCGCCGACGACGAGGGCGAGGGCCTCGGGGTAGGCGCGGTGTTCCTCGGCGAGGATGCGGGCCGAGAGCGTGGCCTCGGTGTCGGAGTCTTCGACGGGGACAGTGCGCTGCGTGATGATGGGGCCGCCGTCGAGCGTCTCGTCAACGAAGTGGACGGTGCAGCCGGAGACGCGGACGCCGTGGGCGAGGGCCTGCCGCTGCGCGTCGAGACCGGGGAAGGCCGGGAGCAGGGAGGGGTGGATGTTGAGAACGGAAGCGCGAAACTCTTCGACGAAGCAGGGCGACAGCAGCCTCATGTAGCCGGCGAGGCAGACGAGTTCGACGCCGCGCGCCCGAAGGGCCGCGATGATCTCGCGCTCGTGCTCCTCGCGCGTGCGGCCCCGGCGCTCGACGACGTGCGTCTCCAGAGCGCGCTCGGCCGCGACGGCGAGGCCCGCCGCCCCGGCCCTGTCGCTTAAGACGAGCACGATCTCGGCGCGCCCGCAACGCCCGGCGCCGACGGCGTCGGCGAGCGCGGTCATGTTCGAGCCGCGCCCGGAGATGAGGACGGCGATGCGCTTCGGGCGCGCCTCGTGTTCAAGGTCGGTCATCGACTTATGCAGCGGCGACGGAGACGGCGCCGCTGCTGTTAAAGTGTTGATGCGGCGTCCTCACTTGCGAACTTTCGCGAGGACGGCCTGCGCCTCTTTCCTGAGCGCGGCCGAAAGGGACGCGTCAGCGCCGCCTTCTTCCTTGGCCGAGGCGTTCGACTGCACGAGGGCCGCGCCGCCCGAAGCGGGCACGAGCGTGTATTCGACCTTCGCCTCGAACCGCTCCGCCGCTCCGCCGACGCCGGCCGCGCGCCCGAACATGCCGCCGATCTTGTTCGCCGCCGACTGCTTGAGGGCGGAGATGTCGGTCGAGAGGATGAAGTCGCACTCCTTCTGCCGCGCCTCCTCCGGCGAGCTGGTGTCGAGCGCGACGGCTTCGACGGTGGCGCCGGTCAACTCCGCGATGAGTTGCCGGCGTAGTTGTTCGGTCTCGACCGTTTTGTCCGTCCGGTTGTTCAGCGCGACGACGCCCACGCGAATCACGCCCGCGCGCTTCGCCCCCGGCGACGAAGTCGCTGGCACGTTCATCGGCCCGTCGCGACGACCTGCGGCGTTGTCGTCGTCGTTGCTGCGCGCCGACTGCGCGGCCCGCATCATCGCCGCCGTGTCGTAAAGCTCCTGCGCGTTTTTGGTCTCGACGTAGCCGGCGGGCACGTCGAAGAGCGCCGCGTCGAGCGTGGCGCGCGTGAGGCTCGTGACCTCGGTGCTCGTCGAGGACAATTCGCGGCCGTTCATGTCGAGCATCCGCGTGGTGGTCTGTACGGGGTAGCCGAGTTTGGCCGTGCCCGTGCTGCGGAAGCGCACCTGATCCTGGCAGCCGTCGGGGCGCGCAGGTATCTGCGTCATCGCCTGCGAGCCGTCCATCGGGCAACTGAACTGGAAGTCGAAGTCGATGTACCAGCCATCGGTCTCGATGTTCATGCCGTCCTTCTGGCAGGCGTCGGGTGAAGCCTCCATCCGCATGGACGACTTGATGCGGCGCGCGGTGAAGCCGAACATCTGTTTGCGCTCGCCGGTGTCGGTCATCGTCGTCGTGTAGGTGACGACGCCGCCGCGGCGGGCGACGCCTGAAGTGGCGGGAGCCGGCGTCGCGGGGCGGGACGCCTCGGTCGGGTCGCCGCCGCCGAGCGGTGTGACGGTGTACTTCCGCGTCGCGTCGCTCACCTGAAGCATGCGCCTGAGGTCGCACTGCATGATCTGGACGGTCTTCATGCCGGGCGCCATCTCGGACTCGGTGCGCTGGCGCTGGCCCTTGATCGCCACGTCGCTCTCCATCGTGTGCCCGCCGACGGTCACCTTCTGCTTGATACGCACGTCGGCGCGCGCATCCGTCCCGGCGCAGATCGCGAAGGCGAGGGCGCACGCGAGCGCGGTCAGTCGGTTCATCATGTCGTTACTCCTTCGTGTTCGTGGCAGAAATTTTATGGAAGCGGCCTCATAAATGTGGGGTCGCAGGATAATGAGCCACGAAGTCACACTAACTGACGCGAGAACTGACGCGAAAAAGGCTCAACTCATTACGGGTGTAACTCCTGTTCGTGTCGCTTTGTGTGACTTCGTGGCTCATCGTCCCTTTTAATATTTATGAGACGGGTTGTCATTAAGACAGGCAAGATTAGCGACGGCGCGCGGCGCGACTTTCAATCCGTCAGCGTGACGGCGCGCTCGCCCTCGACGACGCGCCCGATCTCGTGGCACGCCGCGCCGGCCGACTCGACGTGCGAGCGGACGGCCCGCGCGTCCGCAGGCGCGCAGACGACGACCATGCCGACGCCCATGTTGAAGGTGCGTAGCATCTCGCGCTCGGGCACGTTGCCCAACTCGCGCATCAGCTCGAAGACGGGCAGCACCGGCCACGAGCCGCGGCGGATTTCCACGCCGCGGTCTTCGGGCAGGATGCGCGGGATGTTCTCAAGGAGTCCGCCGCCCGTGATGTGCGCCAGTCCCTTGACGGCGCCCGTGTCGAGCAGGCCATCGAGCGGGCGCAGGTAACTGAGGTGCGGCGCGAGCAGCGCCTCGCCGATGGTCGAGCCGAGGCGTTCGACGTGGGAGTCGGGTTGCAGGCCCGCCCGTTCGAAGAAGAGTTTGCGGGCGAGCGAGTAGCCGTTGGTGTGGAGACCGGCCGAGGGGAGCGC
>DASVES010000121.1:0-8973 GCA_036380435.1 Pyrinomonadaceae bacterium
GGCCGGGCCGCGTGCCGAACTGGGTTTGTCGGATCGGGAGCTTGCGGAAGTTATTTTACATCATTAGCAACTTGAGCGTAATGCACGCGGGATTCACCGCAGAGGCGCAGAGGACGCTGAAGGAGCGCAGAGGGTTGAGCCTTTCACTCGTCGTTGAGTGTATGCGTCAAGCCTCTGCGTAGTCTCTGCGTCCTCTGCGCCTCTGCGGTGAGTGTGCTTACTCGAACACTCAACTGTGAAGCTACAACACTTCTGAGGCAGACTTTAGTTCAAACTTGCCATCGGCCCATCGCCCGCCTTCTCGTTCGGTCTGTCATTCCACGCGACGAGGAAGATGCGATAGCGGTCGGGGTCTTCCAGCGTGATGAAGCGTCCGCCCCAGCCCTCGTCGGTCGGCGGCGCGAGGTCGAAGCTCAGGGCGCGCAGGCGTTCGTGGAATTCGTCAACGTCAGAGACCGTGAGGAAGAGGTGGACGCCGCGCCCGCGGCGCACCATCGTGATGGGCACCTGCGCGAGCGTCAGGCGCAGGCGGCCCGCGCGCAGCGTCGCCAGCGGCGGCTCGGCCTCGGGCGCGTGCGCCAGCAGCTCGAACCCGAGCGCCCCCGCGTAGAACGCCAGCGATTCTTCGAGGCTGTTGACCTCCAGAAAGAGCAGTTCGAGTCCCGTCACGCTCATCGCTTCACACCGCCGTCAAAACGAGATAGACGCCGTATGCCCCGGCGCACATGAACGACCAGAAGGCCAACTCCTGCGCCCACGCGAAGCGGCCGAAGAGCGCTCGCGGCTCGCCATGTTTACGTGCGAAGACGAGTGCGCCGTGCGCCATGACCACTCCCATCAGGACTATCGCAACCGCGAGGAGCGCGAGCGGCCACAGGAACCTGACGTAATGAAATCTCACCAGAAAGAGGAGCACCAATCCGGCCAGCATGCAGAGCCACGCGCCGAGGATGCGTCCGCCGATGGCGTCGGCCTGCGAGGGCGGCGAGGAGTATACGGGGGTGTAATAATATCCTGTGTCGGGCGAGCGCGTGTGACCGCGCTCAGCGTCGTAGACCTCGCGGGAGGCTTCGTTGCCGAGGACGCGATACGCCTCGTTGATCGACTTCATGCGCTCCTCGTCGCCGCCGCGGTCGGGATGATGCTCGCGCGCGAGGCCCTTGTAGAGACGCTCGATCTCGTCGTGCGAGGCCGCCTCGTCGGCTCCCAGCGTCGTGTAGTAGTCGTCAGCGTCTTCGTCTCGCGTCATTACAGTTTTCGCTGGCCCGCTGTTTCGAGTGAAGACAATACTAAACGCAGACGGAGAACCGCGTCCACACGGCCGCCGCCCCGAGTGAACGCGCGACGGACGCGCGCGTCCGCGTGACGCCGGCCTCTTAGATTTTTTATGATAGGGCTGAACGAGGATGAAGGTGGCGGGGTGCCGAACTTATGTCGCAGAGCTTTGCGCCGGGTGACGATTTAATATTTCAACTGGAGAGCGGCTTCGGCCTGATGCGTGTGCTCGGGGTTGAGGGCGAGGGGCCGGCGACCGTGTGGCACGTCCTCGTCTACGAAGACTTCTACCCGGACGTGGAAGCGGCTGAGGCGGCGCTCGCGGGCGCGGAGCCTCCGGGCGTCGGCTGGCCCCACCTGCCGCTCACCGACCGCGCGCTTGAAAGGACGCCGGCCGCGCGCCTCGGCAACCGGCCCGTGGCGGATGCCGAGCTAGCGCCCATCAACGCATGGCGTGAGCGCGGCGGCGAAGCGTTCGACCGTTCCGTGTTGCAGATGATCGGGGTTCGCTGAAGCGCCCGGTTCAATTCCCGAAGCGCGCGCGATATTCGCTGCTCGTGATGAAGGCTTTGACCATCTCGGCCGCGATGTAGTTGCCGCCGAAGCTGTTGAGCTTCGCGAGCCAGAACTGGTAGCCGGAGTCGTCCGTGTCGGGCGCGTCGGTCGGGTTCCGACGCAGGTAGCCGTAGTATTCGAGCAGGACGAAGGCCGGGTTGAGTTCGGCTCGCCTTAAGGAGCCGGAGTCGGCCGCCTTGCGAAGCGCCGACACGCGTCCCGCGGAAGCGCCCGCGCCGAAGGCGTCGATGGCCTCCTGTCGCTCGGCCGGCGTGGGCGCGACGCCCGCCGAGGCAAAGAGCGCGTCCACGTACTCGGCCGCGCCGAGCGTCAAGGGGAAGCGCGCCGCGAAACCCGCGGCTCCGACCACGGCTTCGGCGTAAGCCTGTTTGTTCTGCTCCAGCAGTTGCTCGACGCCTGCCTGCCCGACGACGACGCCCTCACCCACCTGCCGCGCGTCGCGGACGAACTCCGCGTAAGCCAAGCGCAACGGGGCCGTGTCCGACCTCCGGCCGAAGGCCGCGCGCTGCGTGCGGAGGACGTAGTAGCCGGTCTCCTGAAACTCAATCGACAGGAAGAACGCCGCCGAGACGTTGATACGGCGCACCTCTCGACACCCCTGCCGCTCGGCCTCGGGGCGCGTCTCGCATTCCGTGATCTGGTTCTTCCAGAACGCGAGGCCCGACGCGTCGGGCGCTCGGTTGAGGAAGTCGTAGTAGTGCTGTCGGACGAAGAACGCGGGGTCGTCAATAGGGTTCGCGCTCGTGGGGGCCGATGTGGGGCCGCCGAACTGCCCGCGTATCTCGCCGCCGGGGAAGTTCTGGCTGTGGACGTTGACGTAGAGTCGGCCCGCGCGCAGCTCCGCGACCTGCTGCGGCGTGAGTGTGATTTGAAAATCGGAAAAGTCGCCGTCGGGCAGATCGAATAAGATGCCGGCGCTCGCGCCGGGCGCGGCGGGGCCGTGGACGTGCGCGTCCGTCTGCTGGCTCGATAGCCCATCGAAGTCGAGTGTGATGCGGGCGGTCGCGCCGTCCGTGGCGAGCGTGAGCGTGGCCGTGCCCGTCGCGGCGGAGTTGTTGGGCGGGACTTCCTGCGCGCCCGTGAGGTTGGCGACGAACAATTCGGAGCGCGCGAAGATTTCGTAGACCGCGCCGTTCGACAGGCTGACGACGTAGAGGTTTCCGTCAGGGCCGGTCTGGATGTCCGTGGTGATGCCGAAGTCGCGGCCCGCGACGAGGCTTTCGCTCTCAGTGAGGTCGAACTTGTCGGCGTTGTCGGCCACGCCGTCGGCAAGACGCGCGTCGGTCGTGGCGAGCCTCAGCCGGTCGGCGCTGAGCTTGAGCCGGAAGAGGTAGCCGCCGAGCAGGGTCGTGCGCGAAGCGCCGAGGAACATGTCGCCGGCGTACTGCGGCCCGAGTCCCTGCCCCGCGACGAAGCCGAGAGGCGAGGGCGCGACGGCGTACTTCCAACTGAGCTGGGGGTCGGTGTACGTGGAGCCGGGGAGTTGATAGAGACGCTGGAGCGCCTGCTGGGGCGTGTCGGCGATGAGCGAGGGCGGCCAGCGAAGTTGTTGCAGACCGCCGGCGCGCGCAAGCTCGATTGACTTGTACTCACTCACACGCGAGAGCGGCCCCATGAGCTGAATCCAACCGCCGTTCGAGCCGGCCTCGACGCGGTTGATCTCGTCGAAGGCGTCGTCGCCATGCTCCTGTGTCCAGAGCTTGCCGCCGAGTGGGTCGAAGGCCATGCCGAAGCCGTTGCGGACGCCGTAGGCGAAGACCTTTTTGACATTGTCAGCGGCAGTGGGAGTGGTGAGGCCCGTGGCGACGTTAAAGAACGGATTGTCCGTGGGCGTCGTGCCGTCGTCGTTGAGACGAAGGACGACGCCGGTCAGGTGTGCGTCGTCGGGTTCGGGGCCGCCCCACGGGTCGTCCTTGCCGGCGGGGCCGACGGCCGTCGTCACGTTTTGCAGGAAGCCGCGACGGCCCACGTCGCCGATCATGATGTAGAGCTTGCCGTCGGGGCCGAAGGCGAGGCGTCCGCCGTTGTGGTTGCCGCGCAGGGGCTGGCCTTCGTCCTCCTGATGCGCGCGCAGGCGGATGAGGTTACGGTCGAAGATAAGCGTCGAGCCGTTCCAGACGTAGCGGTCAACGCGGTTGCCGAGCAGGAAGACGGCGGCCGTGTCGGTCGTGTCGTCGCCAGTCGGGCTTTCCGTCCAGTAGAGGTAGACAAATTTGTTCGCAGCGAAATTCGGGTGGAGGGCGACGCCGAGCAAACCGCGCTCGGAGGCGCTGTTGACGCTCAGATCGAGCACCGTGGCTTGAACGCCGCCGTTCACGACACGCCGCACGCGGCCCGTGGCCTTCTCCAGAACGAGAAAATCATTCGCGGCGAGGAAGGCCAGCCCCGTCGGCTGGTCGAGACCGGAGACAATTGTCCGCACCGAGAGATTAGGGACGAGCATCAGCGGGGTGCTGCCCTGCTGCTCGACCGTGGTCGAAATGCTGACCGTGTTATTCGCGAAGTAAGGATCGCCCTGCGCGCCGCTCACGCTTGCCGTGTTGTTGATGTGGCCGATGGCCTGCGGCTGCACGACGATGTTGACGACGGCGCTCGCACCGGCGGCGAGGTCGCCGAGCGCGCACGTGACGGTCGTCGTGCCCGAGCACGAGCCTTGCGTCGGCGTCGCGGAGACGAAGCTCGCGCTTGCGGGAAGCGTGTCCGTCAGCGTAACGCCCGTTGCCGCGCCGGGGCCGTTATTCGTGACGGTGATGCGGTAACTAAGATTGGCGCGCAACGGGACGGGGTCGGGCGAGTCCGTCATCGTGACGGCGAGTTCGGTCGATTCGGGCGCGGCATTGATGAGCGTCGCCTGCGCGGAGTGTTGAAGCGCGCCGCTCGTCGCGTTGACGTTGAACCGGCTCGACCCGACAGGAGACGTGACGCCGCCCAGCGCCGTCAATGTCAGCACGGACGTTTGCGCGGACGCATCGCTAATGTTGAGTGAAGGCGGATTGAAGCTCGATGTCGTATTCGGGGGCGGCGTGGTGAGACTCAGGTTGACTGTGCCCGTGAAGCCCGCGAAAGGCGTGACGGTGACATCGTAGGTCACGCTCTCGCCCGGCGTGACGATGCGCGTGGACGGGGTGACGGAGATTGAGAAGTCGGGCGACGGGGCGGCGGGGGTGGCCGAGACGAAGGTGAAGTAGATGTTATCGCCGGAGGAGTTCTGGTCGCCGTTGGCGTGGTTGCCGGCGGCGTAGAAGGTCACGGGGCCAACGTCGGTCGCGGGGGCCGTCCAGCGGAACGCCCAGCTCGCGCCGCCAGTCTGTCCGAAGAAGGTGCCGGGCTGCGTGTGCTCGATGTACTGGCGGTCGGGGAACGGCCCCTGACCGCTCAGGACTTGCGTGTATCCGTCGAGCGGCTCAAGGCTCCCGGCCCGCTCCTCGCTCGTGTCGAGCGCGGTGAGCTGGAAGCCCCAGCGCACGCGCGTCAGGTCGCTGTTCGTGTGCGTGACGGTAATTTGATAGACCTGTCCGGGCACGTATGTCTGCGGCGCGTCGATGCTGATTGTGCCCGCGCCCGTGCCGAGGCCATCCGCCAGATGGCACTCGGCGCAAGCCTCGGGTTCTTCACCCGGCGCGCGCGTGTAGCCGGCGGGCGGCCCCGCGGAGAAGGCATGCACACGGCGGTTCACCGCGTTGTTTGTGAAGAGGGCCGCGCCCGTCAGGACGAAAAGGATGAGGACGAGAAGCTTCAGCCGGTTCAGACCAGACATGCTTTGGAAACCCTTTAGGAGTCAGGAGTCAGGAGTCAGAATGAAGAAGGCAGTGCTTCTGTTTTTATTCTGACTCCTGACTCCTGACTCCTTATCACAGCATGAATCCGAGGGTCGGCGTCGAGAAGCGGCCGATTAAGGGGAAGACTGCCGGGAGGTCGGAGGCCGACAGACCGTACCACGCGGCGAGCGTGGCCGCGTACTGTTCGACGGAGGTCGTCGGTATCCAGCGGCCTCGGGTGTCGGTGTCGTCGGGGCCGCCGAGGGCGAGCGTGGGGAAGGAGCCATAGAAGTCGTTGCCGCGCACCGCGCCGCCCATGACGAACTGGTGATTGCCCCAACCGTGGTCGGAGCCGACGCCCGCGCCCGCGCCCGCCGGCTGGAGCGTGCGCCCGAAATCAGACAGGGTGAAGGTGGTGACGCTCGACTCCACGCCGAGTTCCACCGTCGCGTCGTAGAAGGCTTTCAGGGCGCGGCTGACCTGCTGGAGCAGCGAATCCTGATTGTTGGGGACGCCCGCGTTGCGCTGGTTGGCGTGCGTGTCGAAGCCGCCGAGCGAGCAGAAGAAAATCTGTCGCTTGACGCCGAAGGTGTCGCGCAGGGCGATGAGCCGGGCGACCTGCTCAAGCTGCCGCGCCAGCGAGTCGGTCTGGATGAAGGCCGGAAACTCGCGCGCCGGGGCGCTGATGAGCGCGTCGCGCGTCTGCAAGGCGCTTGAGGTCGTGTCGCTCGAAGCCTTGACGAGCACGACGCCGCCTTCGAGCGCGCGCAGGCGGTCGAAGGCGGCGCGACGCGCGTTCGTCTCGGCGGTGGTGGCGTTCGGCGCGTTGTTGAGCGGGAGCACAGAGCTGAGGGCCGTGTTCGAGTCCGAGATGGCGAGGGGGCGCGCGTTCGCGCCGATGACGAAGGTGCTGATGCCGGCGATGGAGACGACCTGCGGGAACGTGGCCGCGCCGTTGAGTGGTGCGGTGCGGTCGGCGGTGCGCCCGCCCCAGCCGGTCTGGCTGGCGTTGTTAGCGATTGAGGTCTGCCAGAGGTTCACCTGATCGGAGTGGGAGAAGAGTTGCAGCGGGCGCTTCCCCGCCCCGCTCTGGTAGGTCGCGCGCGTCAGCGGCTCGACGAGCGGCCCCGTGTTGCAGACGACGGCGAGCTTGCCCTGACCGAACAAGGTCTGTAGCTCCGGCATGTTCGGGTGGAGTCCGTACTGGTTGCCGCTCGCGGGGTTGACCGCGAGCAGGCTAGCCTTCGGGATGGCGAGGCCGGCGGCGCCGCGCGCGGCGTTGTACTGATTGTAGCGCGCGTCGTCGAAGGGGACGACCATGTTGTTGCCGTCGTTGCCGCCGTTGAGGAAGACGCAGACGAGCGCGCGGTAATCGTCGGCCGCGGAATCCTGCGCGTAGGCGCTGAGGAGCTTGAAGCCGTCGAGGGTCGAGGCGATGGCGGCCCCGCCGAGGAGGCAGCCCGTGCGGCGCAGGAAGTCTCTGCGTGAAGTCGGCATGAAGTTTACCTTTGCACCTGATATTGCGACGAGGTGGCGACCAGATAGACGGCCATCTGCGCGCGCCGGCGCAGGTTCGCGGCCGAGTCGGCCGGGACGACCGCGACGGCCGCGACGATTTCGGCGCGCATCGACGCCGACATCGTGCCGTGAAGCATGAGCGCGTCGAGACGGCTGGCGAGCGCCTGCGGGTCAGCGGCTATCGCTTCGAGCGGCGCGAGGTCGAGCGACGTGCCGCGCGGGGAATTGGTGTTGGCGCCGGTTGTGGCCGCGTAGCCGGTATAGACGATCTGGTTGATGAAGTTCGCGCGGCGGAGCGCCGTCGAGGTCGAGAGGATGTTGAAGGTGGGGCCGACGAGGCCGGTGCCCGGCACCTCGTAATCCGGCGGGTAGTAGCTGAAGACGGTCGGCGGGAGGAAGAGCGGCTGATCCATCAGGGCCGCGTAGTCGTTGCCGCCGGAGGCGCGGGCCGTCAGCACGCCGTCGCTCTGCTGTGTCCGGTCGAACGACTTCGCATCGAGTGCGCGCAGGACGTTCGACATGTATTGGACAGGCTCGCGCAGACGCCCATAGGCCGGGTCGGTCTTCACGTCGCCGCGCGCTTCCGGGTCGAGGAGGACGGAGCGCACGACGGCCCCCATCTGGCCGCGCGCGCCCGTGCAGCCGTCTGGGTAGAGCGCGTCGCAGTCGTTGTTGAAGACGCGGGCCACGCGCTCGACGTAGGCCGGCGAGGGGTTGCTGGTGACGAGGTGCTGAATGAGCTGCTTGCCGATGAAGGGGGCGACGTTCGGGTGGTTGAAGATGTTGTCGAGCGCCGCGTCGAGGTCGGCCTGCGCGGTCTGACCGGCGGGCAGCATCGCCCCGCCGAGAAGCGTCTTCGCGCCCTGATCGTGATTGGCGGCCTGATTGGCGCGCGGAACCATCGGGTCGCGGTAGTTGGTGACGCCGGCGGCGATGGCCGGGCCGAACGTCCAGCCGGTGAAGACGCGTGTGAACTCGTTGACCGTGTTCTGCGTGTAGACGGGGATGCGCGCGCCCTGCGCGTCGAGGCGGGGCGTGCCGTCGAGATTCAGCTCGTCCACGCCGGTGGAGAAGAGTTGCAGCACCTCGCGCGCGAAATTCTCGTTGGGGCTGGTGCGCGTGCTGCGGTTCATGTCGAGGTAGTCGCCCATCGCGGGGGTGAGCGTCACGTCGCGGAGCATCTGGCGGTAGCTGCCCGTGGCGTTGCGGTCGATGGCCTGAAGATACGGCGTCATCCAGCTCGGGCGGGGGATGTCGCGGCCCGAGACGACGAGCACCTGATGGAGGGCGAAGCCGACGCGGTGTCGGAGTTGACTCTGGCCGTACATCGCGTTCGAGAAGAAGTTCTTCTGAAGCGGGTACATCGAATAGTTGTCGCGGAAGCAGTCGCCTTGAAGCGCCGGCCCGAGCGAGTCGGGGCACTGCTGCGCCGACTGATCGTTGGGGAACAGCATGTCTACGTAATTAGTCGCGGGCGCGCCGAGCTGCTCGTTGACGTACTGCCGGAAGCCGATTGATTTGACGCGCGCCACCTCTCCTTCGGTCGGCCCCCACGACGCCTGCTCAAGCAGACGAACGGCGTCAGCGTCGGCCGTCTCATTCGGCCCGTAAGCCTTCGGCTGGAGCGCGGGCATCGGCGTCGGCGTCGCCGCCGGGGCGGGCGAAATCACTTCGGCCACTGCGTCAACGGGCGGCCCGCCGCCCGCCTGCCCGAGGGCCATGCGGACGCGGTTCGACGAGACGCCGTGAAGGTTGATGCGGACGAGCACGTCGCCGAGGTCGTCGGCCATCTCGTCGTTGAGGCGCAGGACGATGGCGAAGAGCCATCCCTGCCCCACGTCGCGAT
>DASVES010000122.1:0-2266 GCA_036380435.1 Pyrinomonadaceae bacterium
CTGGCGCCCCGCACATTCCCGGGACCATGCGAAGGGGATCTGGAAAGTGATCACCGCTTCCTCTGTCGGGACGATGATCGAGTGGTACGACTTCTACATCTTCGGCAGCCTCGCGACGGTCATCTCGCCGCTCTTTTACCCGAAGGGGAACGAGACGCTGGCGCTCATCGCCTACCTCTCGACGTTCGCGGTGGGCTTCGTCGTGCGGCCCTTCGGCGCGCTCTTCTTCGGGCGCATCGGCGACCTGACGGGGCGCAAGTATGCCTTTCTCGTGACGCTGCTCATCATGGGCGGCGCGACCGCGCTCATCGGCTTCCTGCCGACCTACGCGACCATCGGGATTGCCGCGCCCATCATCCTGTTGCTCATCCGCGTGCTACAGGGACTCGCTCTGGGCGGCGAGTACGGCGGGGCGGCCGTCTACGTCGCCGAGCACGTGCCGGACGAGCGGCGGGGCTTCTACACGTCGTTCATTCAGATCACGGCGACGCTGGGGCTCTTTGTCTCGCTGGCCGTCATCCTCTTTGTGCAGGGCGCGATGAGCCGGGAGGCGTTCGCGGCGTGGGGCTGGCGCATCCCTTTTCTCATCTCGATCTTCCTCGTGGCCGTCTCGCTCTACATCCGTCTGAAGATGAAAGAGTCGCCGATCTTCACGCACGTCAAGAGTGCGGGGATGACTTCGGCGCAGCCCTTGAAAGAAGCCTTCACGAAGTGGCCGAACCTGAAGCGCGTGCTCATCTCGCTCTTCGGGGCGACGGCCGGGCAGGGCGTGGTGTGGTACACGGGGCAGTTCTACGCGCTCTTCTACCTCCAGACCATCCTCAAGGTTCACGCCACGTCGGCCAACTACGTCGTCGCCGTCGCGCTCCTGTTGGGGATGCCCTTCTTCGTCTTCTTCGGCTGGCTCTCCGACCGTGTCGGACGCAAGTGGATCATCATGCTGGGGTGCCTGCTCGCCGCCATCTCCTACCTTCCGCTCTACAGGGCGATGCAGAGCGCCGCCGGCTCGGAGGTCGTCAGCGCGCACTCGACGACCGACCCCGTCACCGGCTCTTACAAACTCACACCGCAAACCATCGACGCCGCGGGCGCGCTGCAACCTGCTAAAGAAGTCCTGACCTTCACGGACTTCGCGACACTCATCGGCGACCCCGTCGCGTGGAAGCTGATTCTGCTCATCTTCGTGCAGGTCATCTTCGTGACGATGGTCTACGGGCCGATTGCGGCCTATCTGGTCGAAGCCTTCCCGGCGAAGATCAGGTACACGTCGCTGTCACTTCCCTATCACATCGGCAACGGCGTCTTCGGCGGACTCCTGCCGCTCATCGGCCTGTCGGTCGTGGCGCAGACCGGCAACATCTACGCCGGCCTCTACTACCCCATCGCCGTCGCCCTCGTCACGTTCGTCGTCGGCTCGCTCCTGCTCAGGGAGACACGGCATGTGCTCATCTGGGACGAAGTGGAGACGGCGACGGGCAAACCCCTCGTGTCGGATATCGACGGGCCGGTTTAGAGTGATGTTCACTTGTGTGAAAGGGGAATAGATTCACCGCGCTGAGCCGACTGACCATACACTCAAGTTATAAACGACATAGTGCCGCGGGCGCGCTGATGTCCCTCACCGGTTGCCTCGTCGTATAATGCCGGGCACGACTTTGAGCCAAGAGGAAGAAAAGTTTTTATGTCTGACGCCGCGCCTGACACGCAACAGACCGACATCGAATCCACGCTGCACGAGGAGCGCGTGTTTCCGCCGCCCGCGGAGTTTTCCGAACGAGCGCACATCGGGTCGATGGAGGAGTACGAGCGTTTGCGCGAGGAGGCCGCGCGCGACCCTGAAGCGTTCTGGGCGCGCATGGCCGAGGAGCTGCACTGGTTCAGGCGTTGGGACAAGGTGCTTAGTTGGGAGCCGCCGCACGCCCAGTGGTTTGTCGGCGGCAAGACGAACGTCTCCTACAACTGTCTCGACCGACACCTCTCGACGCACCGGCGCGACAAGGTCGCCTTCATCTGGGAAGGCGAGCCGGGCGATCAGCGCACGCTCACCTACGCCGAGCTGCACCGAGAGGTCTGCCGCTTTGCGAACGTCCTCAAGAAGCTCGGCATCGTGAGCGGCGACCGCGTCGCCCTCTACATGCCGCTCGTGCCGGAACTCCCCATCGCCATGCTCGCCTGCGCGCGCATCGGCGCCACCCACTCCGTCATCTTCGGCGGCTTCTCCGCCACGGCCATCATCGACCGCGTCAACGACGCCGGCTGCCGCCTC
>DASVES010000123.1:0-4882 GCA_036380435.1 Pyrinomonadaceae bacterium
GTCGATGCCGCCCGTGGCGATGACGAAGGTCATGCCGGTGGCGACGAGCATGGTCGGCGCGATCTGGAGGAGGATGTTGCGGAAGTTGTTCGGGTGGAAGAAATTCGGGATGAAGATCGAGTCGATGACGAGCAGCAGCAGCAGCGCGGCGAACGCCCCGTAGGTCGGCGCGTAATCGGCCAGAGTCGAGCGCCGGCCGGCGCCCTTCGCCGCCCCGTCCGGTTTGGTTTGCGTCGCGTCCGACATCAACTGGAACTCCTCCGAAGTTTCCAGACTTCTCAATGAATGATTTCTGTAGGGGCAGGGCTTGTCCCTGCATGTACTTACAGAAGAATTAACATGGATGGGCAGGATAGATAGGATAAGAAGATTTGAAATCTGAAATCTGAAATCTCAATTCAGCTCTTTCTTCATCCTGACTATCTTGTCCATCCATGTTAATTTCTTTCGCGACCTGCCCCCCTAAAGTTCTTCCGCGCGCTCTTCTTCGTCCTTCGCCTCGCCGCCCTCGGCCATCGCGTGGATGATGCTGTCCTGCGAAATCTCGCCGCCGCGCAGCTCGGCCACGGCCCGGCCGTCGCGCATGACGACGACGCGCGAGCTGCCCTCGACCAACTCCTCCAGCTCCGAGGAGATCATCAACACGCCCAGACCCTCCGAGGCCAGCTCGTTGATGAGCGATTGAATCTCGCCCTTCGCGCCGATGTCGATGCCGCGCGTCGGCTCGTCGAGGATGAGGAACTTCGGGTTCTTACAGAGCCAGCGCGCGAGCAGAACCTTCTGCTGGTTGCCGCCCGAAAGCTCCCTGATCTTCTGCTCGGCGCTCGAAGCCTTGATGCCGAGCCGCCGCATGAATCGCTCGACGACCTCGTTCTGCTTCGAGCGCGAGACGACGCCCGCGCTTGAGAGCGACGGCAGCGCCGCCAGCGTCATGTTCTCGCGAACAGATAGCTCGGGGATGATGCCCTCGGCCTTGCGGTCTTCGGAGAGGAAGGCTAACCCAGCGTCAATGGCCTCGCCGGGCGAGCCGAGCCGAAGCCGCTTGCCTTCGAGTTCGACCGTGCCCTCGTCCACCGCGTCAGCCCCGAAGATGGCGCGGGCCGTCTCGGTGCGCCCCGAGCCGAGCAACCCCGCCATGCCGACGATCTCGCCGCGGCCGGCGTCAAGCGTTACACGGTTGAGCTTGCGGCCTCGCGTCAAATTCTCGGCGCGCAGTAGAGGCACGGAGCCTTCCGGCGCGGCCTCGTGTTGGCCGGCGAAGGCCGTCGCCCCTTTCTTCTGCAACTCCTCGCGCTGCTTGCCAAGCATGAGGCAGACGAGGTCGATCTTCTCCAACCCTTCGAGCGCGCGCGTGGCGACGAACTTGCCATCTCGGAGCACGGTCACTGTGTCGCAGACCGTGTAGAGTTCGTCGAAGCGGTGGCTGATGTAGACGACGCCGACGCCCTCCGCCTTGAGGCGTCGAATCACGTCGTAGAGGATGGAGACCTCGCGCTCGGTGAGCGAGGAGGTCGGCTCATCCAGGACGACGACCTTCGCGCCGAAGGAGACGCCGCGCGCAATCGCCACCATCTGCCGGAGCGCGATGTTGAGGCTCCCCAGAGTGGCGCGCGGATCGATCTCCAGCCCGAGGCGTTTGAGGATGGCGTCGGCGTCGGCGTTCATCCGCTTCCAGTCAACCAGACGGAAACGGCGCGGCTCGCGCCCGAGGAAGATGTTCTCGGCCACGGTGCGGAACATCAGCAGGTTGACCTCCTGATAGACGGCGACGACGCCCTCGCTTTGCGCGTCCTCCGGCGAGTCGAAGCTCACCTCGCGCCCTTCGAGCCACACGCGCCCGCCGTCGCGGCGGTAAGCGCCCGTCATAATCTTAATCAGCGTGGACTTGCCCGCGCCGTTCTCGCCCACGAGCGCGTGCACCTCGCCGCGTCCGAGACGAAAGTCCACGCCGTCAAGCGCGACGTGGCCCGAGAAGACTTTCGTGATGCCCTCCATGCGGAGGAGAGACTCTTGATTCATAGTTCAAAGTTAAAAGTTCAAAGTTCAAAGTCAACAGCCGCCCCGTGCGCTTTGAACTTTGAACTTTGAACCTTGAACTCCTTTCAGTATGCCTCGCCCACGAACTGCGCCGCGTTCGACGCGTCGAAGAAGCGGTCGGGGACGATGATCTTGGGGTCGATCTTCTCGCCGCGCAGGTATTTTTCGAGCATGTCGAAGGCGATGGGGCCGAAGCGCGGGTTGCACTCGACGGTGGCGTTCATCTCGCCGCGCGCGATGGCTTCGAGCGCCGACTTCTGCCCGTCCACCGAGACGACGAGCACGTCCTTGCCCGGCTGCTTACCCGCGCCCTTGAGGGCTTGAATGGCGCCGAGGGCCATCTCGTCGTTGTGCGCGTAGACGACCGTGATGTTGGGGCCGTGCGCCTGTATGAGATTTTCCATCACCTTCTGCCCCTCGGCGCGCGTGAAGTTACCGGGTTGCGAGGCGATGATACGCATGTCGGGGTGCGCCTTGATGGCCTCGGCGAAGCCGTCGTGGCGGTCGTCGGCGACAGACGAGCCAGCGCTGCCGAGTAGTTCGACGATGCCGGCCTTCCCATTCGTCTGCTTGGCGAGCCACTCGCCGGCGCGTCGGCCCTCCTCGACGAAGTTCGAGCCGATGAAGGCGACGAAGTCTTTGCCGGCCTCGCCCCTGACCTCGCGGTCGATGAGGAAGACGGGGATGCCCGCGTCCTTCGCCGCCTGAAGGGCAAGCTCGAAGCCGACGGCCTCGCGCGGGGCGAGGAAGATGGCGTCTACGCGCTGCGCGACCAAGTCTTCCACGTCCGAGACCTGCTTGGCCGTCTGCCCCTGCGCGTCGGTGACGATCAACTCGTAGCGGTCGGCACGCTTCGCCGCCTCATCTTTCATGCTCTGCGTCTCGGCGATGCGCCACGGCCCGCTGTGCTCCATCTGCGAGAAGCCGACGCGTAGCTTCCCTTCCTTTTTGGCGCCGCCGCCCGCGGCCGTATTGCCGCCGCCCACCGACCCGCCGCTGCCCTCCTTGCGGCAGCCCGCGAAGGCGAGCGCGAGGAGCGCGACGAGCAGCAGGGCGCGGAAGGTGATGCGCCGTCCGATGTGGAACGATTTCATGTTGTCCTCTCCGGTGTGTTGATTAGTCCGTGAATAAAACTTAACGCGAAGGCTCGACGCGCAGGAAGCCGAAGCGGGCCGCGCCGCTATTGGGTGCGCCGCCCGCGACGAGCGCGACGCGCACGCCCCTGTCCCACGGCGGCAGGTGCTCTCCGTCAACCTCGCCGCCCACGTCCTTCCAGTCGCGCCCGTCGCGGCTGTAGGCGAAGCGATAGCGGCGGCCTTCGCGCGCGCGCATCCGCAGGTGGAGCGACGCGGCCCCGGCGGGCGCGTCAACCGTCTCGACGACGCGCTGCTCATTCTTCTCGCGCCGCCACAAGGTCAACTTGCCGCCGCCCACGATCAGGCCCACGGCGTTCTCCGCGTCGCCGTAGGCCGACAGCCCGGCCGCGGCGGCGCCCGTTAGTCGCGCCGTATCGACGACGGTGGTCGCCTCGTAGTCGCCGACGGTGGTCGGGCGCGCGAGGATGGCGACGGAGGCCGCCGCCGCGGGCTGGGCGGACGGGTTCGGCGACAGCGTGAGCCACCCTTGTCGCGCCGCGTCGATGCGGACGATAGGCTCGTTGGCCACCGGCCACTGCCAGCCCTGGCGCAGGCGCGGGGAGTTGAAGTCGTCGAAGAAACTGTACTCGGCGTTTCTTTCGCGCGCGCCCGGCGGCGCATCGGCGCGCGTGCTGGGGCCTCGCCCTTCGTTGATTGTGGGCCAGCCGTCGGCGCCCCACTTCACCTCGTCGAGCACGGCCTGCCGGCCGACGTAGACGGAGTCCTTCGCGTGCATGGCGTGATACAGCATCCAGTCGCGCCCTCGCGCGTCCTGTACGACGGTGCCGTGGCCGGGGCACTTCCAGTCGGCGTTGCCCCCGAGGATCGGCCCCGGATGCTTCTCCCACGGGCCGAGGAGCCGGCGCGCGCGGGCGACGCCCATCATGTAGTTGCACTCGCGCGCGCAGCAGAAGTTGCCCGAGTAGAACATGTAGAACCAACCACCCCTGCGGACGACGGCCGGGCCTTCGACGAGGTCGCCGTAGGGCAGCTTCTCGTGCTTCTCCCACGGCTCGGTGTTGCGCAGAATCTCTTGCCGCTCTCCGACGAGGCGCGTGCCGTCGGCCGAGAGCGGCTGCGCCCAGATGGGCGTCGGCTTCTGGACGGAATTTCCGTCCTCCTTCCACAGCAGGTAGCGACGGCCCCGCTCGTCGGTGACGGGGAAGCCGTCGATAGAGCCGACCTCCTGGCAGACGAGCGGGCCATGATCTCTGTACGGCCCCGCCGGCCGGCGGGCGGTGGCGACGGCGACGCAGAGCGGCCCATTCTTCTTGCGCGCGACGTAGTAGACGTAGAAGCGCCCGCGGTGCTCGGAAATCTCCGGCGCCCAATAGCTGCCCACAGACCATTCGGGGCGGCGGTCGAAGACGGCGCCGACCACCTCCCAGTTAACGAGGTCGCGCGAGTGGAGGATGGGAAACTCCGGCGCCCACTCCGAGGTCGTCGCCGTCGCCCAGTAGTCCGTCCCGACGCGGATGATCGACGGGTCGGGGTAGTCTCCGGCCGCGACCGGGTTCGTGTAGACGGCGCGCCGCTGCCCCGCCGCGCCGACACTGAGGGCGAGCAGCAGCGCCAGCGCCAGCGCCGCACTGCCGGCCCGTCCCCTACCCACCCGCCGCACACGCCGCATCAGGCGAACGGGTTTCCCAACGAACGTGAGCCGTCTGAACTCCATCTTCCGCATCTGCTTCCCCTCCTCCTCGTTCAAT
>DASVES010000124.1:0-2823 GCA_036380435.1 Pyrinomonadaceae bacterium
CGCACGTTCGTGCCCTCCTCGATCATCACGCCCTGCGCGTCGCCCATGTAGCGGGGCTTCTCCGTCACCTTGTGGCCGCGCCCCAGAAGCGCGCGGTAAGTGTCGGCCGAAAGACCATACGGCTCGTAGACGACCTCGTCCGGGAGCCACTGGTGATGGATACGCGGCGCGTCAATCGCCTGTTGGATGTTCATGTCGAAGTCCACGACGTTCGAGATCACCTGAAGCACGGTGTTGATGATCGTGGGGCCGCCGGGGGAGCCGATGGTGAACCAGAGCGTGCCGTCCTTCCGCATGACGAAGGTGGGCGTCATCGCCGAGAGCGGGCGCTTGCGCGGGCCGACGGCGTTCTTCTCGCTCTGGATGAGGCCGAAGGCGTTCGGCGTGCCGGGCTTAGCGGCGAAGTCGTCCATCTCGTTGTTGAGGAGGACGCCTGTCCCGCGCGCCGTCACGCCGGAGCCGTAGCCGAGGTTGAGCGTGTAGGTGTTGGAGACGGCGTTGCCTTCGGCGTCAACCACCGTGAAGTGTGTGGTCTCCTCCGACTCGCGGCCCGTCGGACGGGTCGGGCACACTTCCTTCTTCGTGTTCGCCGCGACGCCGGGAGGATTGCCGGCGCACACTTCGGCGCTCGTCGAGGCGCGGTCGAGACGGATGGAGGCGCGCTGGCGCTCCGCGTAAGTCTTATCGACAAGACCGGCGACGGGCACGTCCACGAAGTCCGCGTCGCCCATGTACTCGGCGCGGTCGGCGAAGGCGCGTCGCATCGCCTCGGTCGTCAGATGGTAACGCTCAGAAGAAGACCAGCCGAGCGCGCGCAGGTCGTAGGCTTCGAGGATGTTGAGCATCTCGATGAGGACGGCGCCGCCCGACGAAGGGGGCGGCATCGAGAGCACCTCGTGGCCGCGGTAGGTGGCGCTGAGCGGCGTGCGCTCCTTCGCCACGTAGTTGCTCATGTCTTCGAGAGTGATGAGGCCGTTGTTGCGCTTCATGTCGTCGGCGATGAGGCGCGCGGTCTGTCCCTCATAAAACTCGCGCGGCCCGCGCCGTTGCAGCCGCGCGAAGGTGGCGGCCAGCTCGGGCTGCCGCAGGATGTCGCCCTCGTCGTAAAACTTCCCGCCGTTCAGGTAGATTTTTTTCGAGTCGGCATAGCCCTCAAGCAGTTCCCTGCTCGCGCGGAGGTTGCGAGCGAGTCTGTATCCGACGGGAAAACCTTCGGCGGCCAGACGGCGCGAAGGCTCAACAAGCTGCGCCCACGTGAGACGGCCCGAGCCGTACTTCCTGAGCGCCAACTCCATGCCGGCGACCGTGCCGGGGACGCCCGCCGCGCGGTAGCCCACCGTCGATGAGCCTTCGCCTTTAATCAACTCGCCCTTGTCATCGAGATAGACGTTGCGCTGGGCCGCGGCCGGGGCCATCTCGCGGTAGTCGATGGCCGTCGTGCGCCCGTCCTTCATGCGAATCAACATGAAGCCGCCGCCGCCGAGATTGCCGGCCGCCGGGTAGGTGACCGCGAGCGCGAGCGCCACGGCGATGGCTGCGTCCACGGCGTTGCCGCCGCGCTTCAAAACATCGACGCCGACCTGCGAAGAGATTCTGGTGGTGGAGGCGACCATCCCGCGCGGCGCTCGAACCGGCTGGCGTGCGGCGGCGCGGGCGACAGCCTCGTGCCCCGGCAGCACCGACATTTTGTGAGGCGCGTGAAGGAAAGTTCCGGCGAGCAGGAGGATGATTAAAGTGCGTGCGGTTTTCATGTGCCTCTTTTTCCCGTGAGAACAATTCCGAACTGCCTGACTTGAAAGTCGCGGGGCCTGTGGTCGCGCCGTGGATTTTATCAGATGAACGCCTTTCGACATCAACCCCGCGCTGCCCCTACAGGCAAAGCTCGAAATAGAGCGTCCCGCCCACCGGGTTGAAACGGTAAGGGGCAATCTCCACGAAGCCCAGCGAACGATAGAGCCGAATGGCCTCTTGCATGGACGGCAGCGTGTCCAGACGCATCCTCTCGTACCCGGCCCCATGCGCCTGCTCGATCAACAACTCCGTGAGCCTCCGCCCCAGCCGAAATCCCCGAAAACCGGGCCTCACATACAGGCGCTTCATCTCGCAGACTCCCTCCTCAAATCTTCGCAGCGCCACGCACCCTGCCTCACGACCATCCACACGCGCCAGAAAAAGACGCCCCGCCGGCGGCGCATAATCGCCCGGCAACTCGGCTAACTCGCGCTCGAAGCCCTGAAAGCACAAATCTAAACCCGTGGCATCGGCGTACTCAACGAACAATTCACGCGCAAGTAATATGTCCTGTTCCGTGAGTGCTGCTGTGATTTGAATGGCTGCCATGTGCAAACGGCCGACGGTTGTTGCCGAGCCTTATCACCACAAACAGTACCGCGAGCGGTAGCGAGCGGGTGCGACCTGCGATGAGAGGCCAGCCTCGCTCGCCCAGACCCGCGAGGCTTCCGCTCGCGGTACTGTTATAGCGAGGCGACAAGGGCGGTGAGCAGTGCGCCGCGAAGCGGCAGGGCGTCGGCGATGATGTGCTCGTGCGCGGCGTGTGCGCCGTCGCCTTCAACGCCGAGGCCGTCGAGCACGGCTGCGCCCACGGCCGCCGCAAAGTTTCCATCCGACGCTCCGCCGACGCTCGCCTCCCCCAGCTCGAAATCAAACAGCGACGCCGAGCAGCGCGCCGCCTCGTAGAGCGCGGCAACCCGTTCCGTCCTCTCCAGTGGCGGCCGGTTGATTCCGCCGTCCACTCTCAACTTGGCCCGCCCGTCGAACGGCTCGGAGGCGCGGATAAGACCGTCGATCCTGTGCGCCTCGTCG
>DASVES010000125.1:0-14765 GCA_036380435.1 Pyrinomonadaceae bacterium
CCCAGCATGATCTCCTGCGCGGCGAGGATGATCGCCTTCAGACCCGAGCCGCAAGCCTGATTGATGGTCGCGGCAGGGATAGTCTCGGGGAGTCCCGCGCGGTAGGCGATCTGCCGCGCGACGTTCGGCCCGCCGCCCGCCTGTCGCGCGCAGCCCCACAACACCTCCTGCACACCGCTCGTCTCAAGACCCGCGCGCCGCAGACTCTCACGCGCCACGACCACGCCCATGTCCGCGGCCGTCATTCCCGCGAGCGCGCCGCCGAACCTACCGATGGGCGTGCGTAGCGCGGCCGTCAGAAAAACCTCTTTCGTCATGCTTCCCCTCAGTCGTGTTTGATGGTCGTTTCGGACTTTCGTCAACGATGTTAACATACGCGCCGACGGCCCGGCGACGACGCCTCACGCGCGTTCGCGCGTCGCTTCGGACGGTCGGCCGTTTGCGTTTTCAACCTCACGCCGCGGACGCAGCTCGCACACATGAATCGCCTCAGGAACCCTTCTGAAATTGAGACGGCCGCGCGCCGCATCGCCGCTCTGCTCGACGCCCGCGGCGAGTGGTTCTGCGCGGAGGGGCGCGGGGCGGAGCGGCCCTCCGCGTTGCGTCGGGGCGAGTGGGAGGTGAGCGCGCAGAGGGGCGCGTTGCTGCTGTCGTACTGGGGCGCGGGCGGAGCGCGCGTGTGGCGCGTGCGGGGTTGGGAGTGGCGCGGGGGAAAGCTTCTGCTGGAGGCGACGCGGCGGGCCGGCGCCGTGCGCGCGACGTTGGAGCTTGTGCCGCGCGCGTCGGCCGCGGCCGACGCGGCGGAGTTGGCCGCGGCGAGGCGCGCGGAGTGTGAGCGGCTGGCCGCGCTCCTGTGTGAGAGCGTGGGGCCGGGGGCGCGCATCGAGGAGGCGCGGCTGAGCGCGGGCGCGCGGCGCGGGGAGCCGGGACGCTATGCGCGCATCCTGTTGCGGCGCGGGCGCGAGACGCACGCGGCCACGGGGCCAATTGTCGAGTTGGGGTCGGAGGAGGCGGGCGCCTTCGTCGCGTCGGCGCTGTTGTGGTTCGCGCAACTTGGGTCTCGGCGCGCGGGCGCCCCGCGAGGTCTGCTTCTGTTCGGGCCGAGGAAGCTGTCGGCGGCGGCCGCTGAATTAGTCTCGCTGCTTCGCGCGGAGTTGCGCGGCGCGTTGGAAGTTTACGAGCTGGGGGGAGGAAGAAAGACGTTTGAGCGCGTGCGCGAGCCTGACCTCGAAGAGTTGTTGGACGCGTCGCCGCGACTGTCGGGGCCGGCGCGTGCGGATTTGACTGAGACAGCGGCGCGCATCCGCGGGCTGGCGCCGGAGGCGATTGACGTGGTGCGCGCGCGTCACGGCGAGACGCTGCGCTTCCGAGGTCTCGCATTCGCGCGCGTGCGCCGACTGCCCGGCGGGGAGAGAGCGTGGTTCGGCGTCGAGGGCGTGCGGCAGAGACGCTCGCTCGACGCGTCGAGCTGGCCCGATCTGCCGCGCCTCGTCGGCGAACTCGAAGAGCACCGGCGAGCCGGGGGGAGCGCCGGCCGCCACGCACTCTACCGCGCCGCGCCCGAAGCCTGGCTCGAATCGCTCCTGCGCCGCGACGTGACCCGGCTCGACCCCGGCCTCGTCGTCTCACCCGTCCACGCGCAGTTCCGCACCACGCGCGGCCAGAGGGCACGGGGCGGCCCCATCGACCTGCTCGCACTCCGCCGTGACGGCCGCCTCGTCGTCATCGAGCTGAAAGTCTCCGAGGACGCCGCGCTGCCCTTGCAGGGCGCGCAGTACTGGCGGCGAATCTCTACCCACCACCGCGCCGGCCACATCACGCGAGCACGTCTGTTCGGCAACGCCGAGATTTCCGACGACCCGCCGCTCGTCTATCTCGTCGCGCCGCTCCTGCGCTTCCACCGCTCGTTCCAGACCCTTGCCCGCGCCGTCACGCCGGAGATCGAGATGTACCGCTTCGACCTCAATGAAGATTGGCGCGCTGGCGTGCGCGTGGCTCGGCGCGCCCGTATCGGTTGAGCAGGGTTAGAGAATGAATGGCGGCCTCTACTGCGAAACTTTTGCCGGAGAACTAATCGCGATGAGATGTTGACCCGGCGGCTTTGTTGTATGCTGATGCCTGCAACACTTCATGGCCGCAAAATATTCCGACGAGGCGTGGGCAACTTCGTTTGCTCGCGGATCGACGTAACAAACTGAGGGGGGACTCAATGGGTAAAGGCAAACAGAAAAATGACGACAAGGGTGTCAACGGCAAGGTCAGTGATCTGGCTAAAAATACTGAAGACGGCACGGACGAATACCTGACGACCAATCAGGGATTACGCATCAACGATAATCAGAACTCGCTCAAGGCGGGCGAGCGCGGCGCGACCCTGCTGGAAGATTTCATCCTCCGTGAGAAGATCACCCACTTCGATCACGAGCGCATCCCCGAGCGCATCGTTCACGCACGCGGGGCGGCGGCGCATGGTGTCTTTCAAGTGTACGAATCGATGGCCGAGTACACGAAAGCCGGATTTCTCCAGAACCCGATAGTTAAGACGCCGGTCTTCGTGCGCTTCTCGACCGTCGCCGGCTCGCGCGGCTCGACCGATCTGGCGCGCGACGTGCGCGGCTTCGCCGTCAAGTTCTACACGGAAGAGGGAGTCTACGATCTCGTCGGCAACAATATCCCCGTCTTCTTCATTCAGGACGCGATCAAGTTTCCCGACCTCGTCCACGCCGTCAAGCCGGAGCCGCACAACGAAATTCCGCAGGCGGCCTCGGCGCACGACACCTTCTGGGATTTCATTTCATTGATGCCGGAATCCATGCACATGATTATGTGGGCGATGTCGGATCGCGCCATCCCTCGCAGCTTTCGCATGATGGAGGGCTTCGGCGTCCACACCTTCCGTTTCATCAACGCCAAAGGCAAAGCGCGTTTCGTCAAGTTTCACTGGAAGCCTTTGCTCGGCGTCCACTCGGTCGTCTGGGACGAGGCGAAGAAGATTTCCGGTAACGACCCCGATTTCCACCGGCGCGATCTCTGGGAAGCGATTGAGAACGGCGACTACCCCGAGTGGGAATTCGGCGTGCAAATCGTCGAGGAGAAAGACGAGCACAAGTTCGACTTCGATCTGCTCGACCCGACGAAGATCATCCCCGAAGAACTCGTGCCCGTCCGGCGTATCGGCAAGTTGACCCTGAACCGCAACCCCGACAATTTTTTCGCCGAGACTGAACAGGTCGCGTTTCATCCGGGCCACATCGTGCCCGGCATCGATTTCACCAACGACCCGCTCTTGCAGGGCCGCCTGTTTTCTTACACGGACACGCAGCTCAAGCGTCTGGGCAGCCCGAACTTTCACGAGATACCGATCAACCGCTCCGTCGCGCCCGTCCACAACAATCAACGCGACGCGCACATGCGCCAGACGATTAACGTGGGGCGGGTCGCTTACGAGCCGAACACGCTCGGCGGCGGTTGCCCGTTTCAGGCGGGGGCCGACGCGGGCGGCTTTACGAGCTACGCCGAAAAGATCGACGCCCGAAAGGTGCGCGCCCGCAGCGAGAGCTTCTTCGATCACTTCAGTCAGGCGACGCTCTTTTACAACAGCCAGTCCGCACCGGAGCAGGAGCACATCGTCAATGCTTTGCGCTTCGAGCTGGGCAAAGTGGAGACGCCCGCGATTAGAGAGCGGATGGTTTACGTGCTCACGCACATCGATAAAACTCTGGCGGGCCGCGTCGCGGAAGGGCTGGGCATTAAAGTCCCTGTGAGGATTGACACGCCTTTGAACATGAGCGTTCCGGCGGACGGCGACCCGAAGAAGTTTCAGCCGAAGCGCGAGGTCAAAGAGGTCGGCAGCTCGCCCGCGCTGAGCATGGCGAACACCGTGAAGGACACTGTCAAGACACGTAAAGTAGCCTTCCTCGCCGCCGACGGGTTCGACGACGACGCCCTCGCCGCGATGAAGAAAGCTCTGGCGGGCGCGGGAGCGCAGGTGAAGATCGTCGCGCCGCGGCTCGGATTTTTGAAAGGGTCTGGCGGCGCTGAAGTCAAAATTGATTTCAGTTTTCTCACCTGCGCCTCAGTCCTGTTCGACGCGGTTTATATTGCCGGAGGCGAAAAAAGCGCGGCGGCCCTCAAGGGAGAAGTCGACGCCATCCACTTCGTGAACGAGGCTTTCAAACATTGCAAGGCGATTGCCGCGACCGGCGCGGGCGTCGAGGTGTTGCGCGCCTCATCTATCGGGGCGGGCAAAGCGGATTCCGGCGGCGGCAAGGTCGTCTCGGATGAGGGGGTCGTCACGGGACAGGATACGCAGGCGGGGAAAGCCGCGGCGGAGTTTATCAAAGCCATCGCCCAACATCGGCACTGGAGTCGGGAAGCGAAAGCTCAAGTACCGGCTTAGACAGCAATGGTTGTCTAAGAATATGACTTGCTGATGGAGTTGAACGCCGCCGCGCCGGGGAAGCACTGTCCCGGCGCGGCGGCGTTTCGTTTATCAAAACTTTGAGCGGCTGGGAAGGGAAGTGCTCTCGCGGGGCGACTCGGTTTGCGCCGGCTGATTCGTCATTGTTGGGGGCGGGAGTTTTGCGCGAGACAGTCGGCGCGGCCGTCGGGGCCGCAGCGGAAGAGTTCGGGCGCGTACTTCATCGTGTATTCGACGACGTTCAAGTAGACCTGCGAGTCCGTGTACTTGTCGTAGGTGTAGCCGAGCCGCGACTTGTCGCGCCAGACGCTACGGAAGGCGGCCTCTTCGCCGGAGCCGGCGAGATGACGCGCTTCGTGCAGGAGGATGACGGCGCGCTCGGTGTCGTCCTTGGGCCTGGTGAAGAACTCGGGGTAGAGCGTGACGACCTCGAAGGGGAAGTTGGTGGCGGCGTAGGCGTCGGCGTGGCCGAGGTAGTTGTTCCACCAGTTGTCGCTCGTGCGGAAGTTGGCGAGGCGGCGCAGGAGGAAGGCGTCTTGATGGAAGCCCTTGCGCTCGATGAGATCGACGGCGCGCTGGACGACCTGTTTCTGTTCGTAGGTGACGGCGGTCGAGGTCTCCAGCAGCGAGACGTAGAAGACCACGAGCAACAGGAGGGCCGTCACACAGCCGGCCAGCACTTTCCGCATGAGGCTGCGACGCGGGCGGGCTTCCTCCTCGAACTCCGCGAAGTCGGCCGCCGCCGACTCGCCCTGCCCAAGGCGGGCGAACTCGTCCGCGGCGCGTGGCGCGAACTCCGCCGAGAGAAGCGCGCCGCAGCGTTTGCATTCGTGCGCCGTCGAAAAGTTGACGAGGCCGCAGGAGGGGCATTTGGAGTTCATCGTAAATCCTCGCGAGATGAATTGCGGCAAAGGAGAGGCTTGATTCATCGGCTCAAGCAAAACAGTACCGCGAGCGGAAGCTTCGCGGGTGTGCTATCGATCAGAGGCCCGCCCGGCGCATCCAGACCCGCGAGGCTTCCGCTCGCGGTACTGTGCGTGGCGGCGACCGGCCTTCTATTAGTCGTCCGCCGCGTCGCGGACGTAGGTGCTGGGGGTCGTGACGCGCTCCATGTCTTCGCGGGCCTGATCGGAGGCCGAGCGAATGCCGGCGATGCGGAGGCGGAACTCGTCGGCGTTCGACGCCCCGCGCAGGGCTTCTTCCAAGGGAATGAGGCCCGACTGGTAGAGGTTGAAGAGCGACTGGTCGAAGGTCTGCATGCCGTACTGCGAGGTGCCGGCGGCGATGGCGTCGCGGATGAGGGAGGTCTTCTCCTCGTTGACGATGTAGTCGCGAATCAGCCCCGTCGAGACCATCACTTCGACCGCCGGGACGCGCCCCCCGCCGCGCGCCGCGGGGATGAGGCGCATGGAGATGACCGCCTTCAGGATGCCGGCGAGCTGGATGCGGACGCTCTTCTGGAGGTGTGGCGGGAAGGTGGAGACGATGCGGCGGATGGTCTCGGTGGCGTCGAGCGTGTGGAGGGTGGAAAGCACAAGGTGGCCGGTCTCGGCGGCCGACAGGGCCGTCTCGATGGTCTCGTAGTCGCGCATCTCGCCGACGAGGATCACGTCCGGGTCTTGTCGGAGCGCGCCGCGCAGGGCCTCGGAGAAGGAGCGCGTGTCCACGTCCACCTCGCGCTGGGTGACGAAGGAACGCTTGTCGCGGTGAAGGAACTCAATCGGGTCTTCGATGGTGACGATGTGGCCGCCGCGCGTGGAATTGATGTGGTCGATCATGGCGGCGAGCGTGGTGGACTTGCCCGACCCCGTAGTGCCCGTCACGAGGATGAGGCCGCGCTGCTCGTCGCCGATGCGCTCGATGACGGGCGGCAGGCTCAGCTCCGTCATCGAACGCATGCGGTCGGGAATCACCCGGAGCACCATGCCGACGGTGCCGCGCTGCTGGAAGATGTTGACGCGGAAGCGGCCGAGGCCCGTGACACCGTAGGCGATGTCCACCTCGGACGCCTCTTTGAAGTGCTGCTTCTGCCGGTTCGACATGATGGAGAAGGCCATGTCGAGCGTGTCTTCCTGCGTGAGGCGCGGCGTCTCGGCGAGGGCCCGGAGTTCGCCGCTGACGCGCATGAAAGGCTGCGAGCCGGCCTTGACGTGGAGGTCGGAGGCGCCGCTTTGCGTGGCGGTCTTGAGCAGATCGTTGATTTTGATGCTCATAGCTTAAGGATTTGTGCCGGGACGAAAAGGAGTCGGGCGGATGAAGGATGAGAACTTGGAGAGGAAGCGCGGACGGGGCTAAGTGGGGCCGGCCCAAAAGTTACGACCGGACGGACGGGCCGGCGTAGAATCATTCTAGCCCGTGCCCGGCGAGGCCGTCAACGATATTACTTGAGGAGAGGCCAAAGCGTCGGCGCGCAACCCTTGCCCGCCGGACGCCTCCCGCCTCTAAACGCCTTCGTCCGTTGTGCGGCTCGGCCCGGTGCTACTCGGTCATGACCGACTCGAAGGTGACGGGTTCAGCCGCCTTCTCAGCCGGGCGCGGCTGTTCGGGGTGGAAGCCGTTGCCGGCCTCGGACGCCGCCGCCGCCTTGTGCTCGTTGACGAAAGTGAGCCACGGCCCCGGCGCGGGGCGCTCGCCCTTCGTCACCTCGAAGTAGGCCTTTTGCAACTGCGCCGTGATGGGGCCGCGCCGGCCCTCGCCGATCTTGATCTTATCGACGGAGCGGATGGGCGTGACCTCGGCGGCCGTGCCCGTGAAGAACAACTCGTCGGCGATGTAGAGCGCGGCGCGCTGGAGGCCCGACTCGACGACGGGGATTTCCAGCTCGCGGCAAATCTGGATGACCGAGTCGCGCGTGATGCCGGGCAGGATGGAAGACGAGAGCGGCGGCGTAATCACCTTGCCGTTGGAGACGAGGAAGATGTTTTCACCCGACCCTTCGGAGACGAAGCCGCGGTCGTCGAGCGCGATGCCCTCGGCGTAGCCGTTCTTGATGGCCTCCATCTTGATGAGTTGCGAGTTCATGTAGTTGGCGCCCGACTTCGCCATCACGGGCATCGAGTTCGGTGACAGCCGGTTCCACGAGGAGACACACACGTCCACGCCCTCCTCGATGGCCTCCTCACCGAGATACTTGCCCCAGTCCCACGCGCCGATGTAGCAGGAGAGCGGGTTGGGGAAGGGGTTGACGCCGAAGGCCGGGCGCTCCTCGTCGAGACTGCGGAAGATGATCGGGCGCACGTAGCACTGCTCGAAGCCGCTGCGCGCGACGAGTCCGACGGCCGCCTCGCACAGCTCGTCCACCGACCACTCGTGATCCATCCGGTAAATCTTCGACGAGTTGACGAGCCGCTGCATGTGCTCGCGCAGGCGGAAGATGGCGGGGCCGCGCCCCGTCGGGTAACAGCGGATGCCCTCGAAGACGCTCGAACCGTAGTGGAGGACGTGCGACATGACGTGGACGCGCGCGTCGTCCCACTTGATGAACTGTCCGTTGTGCCAGATTTCCGGGACAATGCGCGCCGTCTTCACGTCCTTCTTCGGCCCGTCGTCATTAAACATGGCTTGGTTACACTCCTTCCCGGATTAAAGGTTTAATCAGCGGGGAATTGCCTGAGATAATTGCGGCGAGGACGGCTTACTTCGTCGAGGCAGAACAACATCACTCGCCTGAATTTTCACCCGGGGTTGTATGACCCTGAACGATACCGTATAGCCGCGCCGCTTGGCAAGGCACTCAAAAGCAGGGATGAAGGATGAGGGATGAAGGATGAAGAAGAATTGATTCATCGGCTCATTGACTCATTGATTCATTGGCCTTAAGTTTTTAATTGCACCGACGAACGAATGAGTCAATGAATCAATGCGCCAAGTCTTATTCATCCTTCATCCCTCATCCCTCATCCTTGTCTTCGCCCTCGCCGGCTGCCGGCAACAGGCGACGACGGACAACACGAACATGCCCGACCCGACACCACAAACGAATGCGACCGCCACCGCCGCCGACAAGGCCGCTGACAAGGAAAGCGACGCCCTCTCCATCCACCGCCGCGCCCTCTCCATCGACATGCACGCCGACACCGTGCAGTTCATCCTCGACGAGGGCGCCGACATCAGCGCAAGCGTGCCCGGCCTCCACCTCGACGCCCCGCGGATGCGCGCCGGCGGGCTCGACGCGCAGTTCTTCTCCATCTGGATCGAGCCGTCGTACTACGGCGCGGGCGGCCAACTCGCGGTCGAGCGCGCCGACGAGCAGGTCGCGGCCGTCCGCGCGCTCGCCGAAGCGCGCCCCGACGTGTGGGCGCTGGCGACGACCGCCGACGAAGTTCGACGCGCCGCAGGCGAGGGCCGACTCGCCGCGCTCATGGGGCTTGAAGGCGGCTACGCCCTCGACGAGCGTCTGGAGAACGTCGAGAAATATTACCGCGCGGGCGTGCGCTACCTGTCGCCGACGTGGAGCGTAAGCCTCGCTTGGGCCGGCTCGTCGGGCGACGCCGCGGGGCAGTCGCGCGGCCTGTCGGACTTCGGCCGCCGGGTCATCGGCGAGATGAACCGCCTCGGCATCATGGTCGATGTCTCGCACGTCTCCGACAAGACCTTCTGGGACATCATCGACGCTTCGTCCAAGCCGGTCATCGCCACGCACTCGAACGCGCGGGCCATCGCGCCCGTGGCGCGCAATCTCTCTGACGACATGATCCGCGCCATCGCCGGAAAGGGCGGCGTCGTGTGCGTCGTCTTCTACCCGCAGTTCATCGAGCCGGGTTGGGAGGAGAAGAAACTGCGAGTTGACGCCGAGATCGCCGGGATGGTCGGCGCGGCGAGCGAAAGGGCCGTGGGCCGTGGTTCAGCCCGGCGCATCGCGCGCGACCGCGTGCGCGAACGCGAGTACGCGCGCCGGCTCCCGCCCGTTTCGGCGGCGCGCGTCGTCGATCACATCGACCACATCGTCCGCCTCGTCGGCGTCGCACACGTCGGCGTCGGCTCTGACTTCGACGGCATTCAGGCCGTCCCCTCCGACCTCTCTTCGGTCGCCGACCTGCCGAACCTCACGGCCGAACTCCTCCGGCGCGGCTACAAGAAAGAAGACATTCACAAGATTCTCGGCGGCAACATCCTGCGCGTGATGGCGGAGGTCGAAAAGCATTGAGCGGGCGGCGTCGTGAAATGTTTCGGCTCAGACTCGCATAACAGATGCAGGCGCCGGGAGAGTTGTCCGATTCTGACCCGTCGTTCAAAGGCGAACACGACCTGCCACTCATCGTCAGGTTCGCCTAACCGAACGGCCATCCTCTTGCTGGCCTGCCGCCACGCACCCCGTGAGGAGAAGAACCCGCGCGGGGCGCCCGCACGAAACCACCTCGTCAACCTTACTCGGGAATAACTGAACAGGAGCGATTCACATGGCTAATGGAACTGTGGTCATAGACCCCGGACACGGAGGCAGCGTCGAGATCGGAGGCTCGTCAGCCAACAACGCCATCAGCGCCAGCGGCGTGCTCGAAAAGAACATCACTCTGCGCATGGCCTTCCTGGTGCGCGACGCCTTGAAGGAACTGGCGACACTCGGAGGCCACACCCTCCAGATTCACCTCACGCGTGATACCGACAAGAACCTGGGTCTCTGCGACCGGGCCAAAGTCGCGAAGACGAAAAGCGCGAACATCTTCCTGAGCATCCACTGTAACGGCTTCGACAAAACGGTTCGCGGCACGGAGACGCTGATCCGGCTCGCGGCCAGCAACCCGAAGCACGCCGCCGACAAGGCCCTCGCGCAGAGGGTGCAGAAGGCTGTCTTCAACGCGATCAAATCCCACGACGCGAACGCCAAAAACCGTGGGGTCAAAGATCAGTTGCTCGGCGTCTTGAACCGGAACTGCCTCGGCTCCAAGCCCCGCGGGTGCATGGTCGAGATGGAGTTCATCGACGTGCCGGCCGTTGACAAGCTCCTGAACATCGGGCCGAACTCCCCGCAGGTGCGCAGCGACATCGCCAAAGCCATCGCCGGCGCGATCATCGACGACCTGATTGCCAATCCGTAGAGGCGCCGACCGGCACGCCGGCAAAAACGTGGGCCGCGACGGGCGTCGTCTTCGGGCACGCCCGGTTGATTTTAGAAGCGCGCCGGGTGATGATTCGCCACATGAAATGCCCCGCCCTCTTCGCGCGCCGGGGGACGATGTGGCTGGCCTTGTCCGTCGCCTGCCTGTCGCCCCTCGCGCTGGCCGGTTGCTCGCGGAGTCAGCCGGCGGCGTCGAACTCTCCGGCCGCCGCACATCAGACCCCGGCGGCCACGCCGTCGCGCGCCTACACTCCGGTCTTCGCGAGGCGCGAGGCGGCGGCCGCCGGGCAGAAGCGCGGGACGCTCGGGGACGACTTCCAGTGGGCCGCCGGCGCGGACACTCTGGAGGAGGCCGCGGCGCGCTGGGAAGACTTTCTGAAGACTCACGCGCCCGCGGGCGCGGCGGGCGCGGCGGGCGAAGAGTACGAAGACGCCTTTCAGGCGAACCACGTCTCCTCGGCCCGGTATGAGTTGATGCGCGTCTATTATCTGCTCGGCCGGGCCGGGGACGGCGACCGCCTTCTGCGCGAGCTAGACCCGCTGTCTTTGTCGAACTGAAACGCCGCCGGCGCGGCCGCGCCCCTCACCCCCCATCCCGACCCCGGCATGACCCCACGCCCACGCCCATCTTTGTGAAAAGCAACGGTGCTGTTGGATAATGTCGGCCATGAACATTGAGCTGAAGGAACGCTCCGAGGGGCCTTACTATCTGCAAGTGCGGACGCAGATCGAGACGCTCATCCGCGAGCAGAAGGTCGCGGCCGGCGACGCACTCCCCTCGCCGGCGCAGCTCGCGCAGCAGCTCGCCATCGACCGCGGCGAGGTGCAACGCGCTTACTTCGAGCTGGAGCAGGCCGGCCTCATCTCCAAAAAGGTCGGCCGCGATTTTCTCGGCAAGGAGAAGGTGACATACGCGGTGAAGTGAAGGGGCCACGCGCGGTTTCGGTCGCGTCGCTTACGAGCGAAAGTTCGACAAGCCCGCGCGACTTGCGTTAACATCTTCAGCATCTTTTGAAGTGAAGGACGTTTTGGTCAGCACATGAAACGCTTTCAGCATCCCGTCAAGCTCCTCCTTACGGTGCCGCCCCGCGGCGACCGCGCGTGAGTCCACTCGCGCGCACAGGTCGCGGCGGCGCGGCCGACTCCAACGCGACAGCAAAAATCCCGAAAATCAAAACTCTCGCGCGCCGCGTCGCCCGCCGGACTTCAGCGCGTCGTCGTGTTCGGCCGTGAGGTGAAGGAAAGGCTTCGGTGACAATTATGGACGAGAAATATTTCGCGGAAGTGGTCGAGGAGAAGTGGCAACGCCACTGGAAAGAGTCGGGCGCGTTCGAGGTCGAGCGCGACGACGCGCGTGCGCGTTTCTACTGTCTGGAGATGCTGCCCTACCCGTCGGGCTATTTGCACATGGGGCACGTCCGTAACTACTCCATCGGCGACGCGCTCTCTTGGTACAAGCGTCTGCGCGGCTTTAACGTCCTGCACCCCATCGGCTGGGACAGCTTCGGCCAGCCGGCCGAGCAGGCGGCCATCAAGCGCGGCGTCAACCCGAAGGACTGGACGGAGGAAAACATCGCGCACATGCGCGGGCAGTTGCAGCGTCTCGGCGTCAGCTACGACTGGCGGCGTGAGATCGCCGCGCACACGCCCGAGTACTACAAGTGGGATCAGTGGTTCTTCCTCAAGATGCTGGAGCGGGAGCTAGCCTACAAGCGCCTGTCGCCCGTCAACTGGTGTCCGACTTGTCAGACGACGCTCTCGAACGAGCAATCGTCGGGCGGCGTCTGCTGGCGCTGCGGCAACCCCGTGGAGCGGCGCGACATCGAGCAGTGGTTCTTGCGTATCACGGCCTACGCCGAGGCGCTTTTGGAAGACATGAAGGAGATCGAGGGCGCGTGGCCCGAGCGCGTGCTGACGATGCAGCGCAACTGGATCGGCAAGAGCACCGGCGCGTTCGTCGATTTCCAGATTAAGGACGGCGAGGACAAGATTCGCATCTTCACGACGCGCGTCGATACGATCTACGGCGCGACGGCGGTCGTCGTGGCGGCCGAGCACCCCGTAGTCGAGCGGATGCTCGCGGAAGGCGGGCCGTCGGCGTTGAAAGACGAGGTGCGCGCTTTCGCCGAGCGCGTCAGGGCGACGCACGGCACGTCCGTGAAGGTCGCGGGCGAGGAGCAGGAGGAGAAGGAGGGCATCAATACGGGGTTGATCGCCATCAACCCGTTCAGCGGCGAGCAGGCGCCCGTGTGGGTGGCCAACTACGTGCTGATGGAGTACGGGACGGGCGCGGTGATGTCTGTGCCGGCGCACGACGAGCGCGACTACGAGTTCGCGCAGAAGTATAGCTTGCCCATCCGACGCGTCATCGAGCGCATCTCGCACGAGCAGCCCGTCATCGAGCACGACCCCGACCACGAAGATCAGTCGGTGGCGATGCATCAGGCGTTTACGGAATACGGCATCCTCGTCAACTCCGCCGACTGGAGCGGCAAGCTCTCGGAAGACGCCACCCGCGAGATGGCCGAGTTCGCGCGTGAGAGCGGCTTCGGCGAGCCGGCCACGACCTTCCGCCTGCGCGACTGGGGCATCTCGCGCCAACGCTTCTGGGGCGCGCCCATCCCCATCATCTACTGCGAGCGGTGTGGCGCCGTGCCCGTGCCCTACGAAGACCTGCCCGTGCGTCTGCCGGAGCGTGTGGAGTTCGGGGCCACGGGGCAGTCGCCGCTGGCGGGCGTCGAGGAGTTCGTTAATGTCAGTTGTCCGAAGTGCAAAGGTGCGGCACGGCGCGAGACAGACACGATGGACACGTTCGTCGATTCCTCGTGGTACTTCTTTCGCTACTGCGACCCGCGCAACACGGAAGCGCCGTTCGACTCTGAGACGGCCCGCTACTGGACGCCGGTCGATCAATACATCGGCGGCATCGACCACGCGGTGATGCATCTGCTCTACACACGCTTCTGGACGAAGGCGATGCGCGACATGGGGCTGGTGAATTTCGGCGAGCCGGTGCGGCGGCTGATGACGCAGGGCATGGTGACGAATCTCATCGGCGAGACGGGCGAGTGGAAGCGCATGTCGAAGTCGCGCGGCAACGGCGTTGACCCCGACGACATGATTCAGGCATACGGTTCCGACGCCGTCCGCCTGTTCATCCTCTTCGCCGCGCCGCCCGAGAGCGAGCTGCGCTGGCAGGAGACCGGCATCGACGGCGCGGTCCGCTTTCTGCGGCGCGTCTACTCGATGGTCTACCGCTGGCGCGACGCTTTGAGGGACGCGCCCGTCGAGGCTCCGTCCGCTGACGACTTCACAACGCCAGCTCGGAAGTTGCGCCACGAGACACACCGCACAATCGCGCGCGTCACCGACGACTTCGAGCGACTGCATCTGAACACCAACGTGGCCGCGTTGATGGAGCTGTCGAACGCGCTCGGCGATTTTCAGACGAAGCCGGAGGGGGCGACGGCGGCCGAGTTGTTCGCCGCGCGTGAGGCGTTGGAGGCGCTGGTGCTGATGCTTGCGCCGTTTGCGCCGCACGCCGCCGAGGAGATGTGGGAGGGACTCGGGCACGAGGGCGGCCTGCTGGGCGGAGGCCGCGCGCTCTGGCCGTCGGCCGACCCGGCGCTCGCGCGCAAGGAGGAGCTGGAGATTCCCGTGCAGGTCAACGGGAAGTTGCGCGGGCGTCTGACCGTGGGCGCCGACGCCTCGGAGGATGAGCTGCGCTCCGCGGCGCTCGCCGACGAGCGCGTGCGCGCGTGGGTGGAAGGGAAGGAGATCGTTAAAGTGGTCGTCGTCCCGAAGCGTCTGGTCAACATCGTCGTGAGATAATACGGCGGGGCGGGAACCGTGAGCGCCCGCCCCTCGTTCTACATTGCGACCCCTGATTTTTCGCGCCGCGCGCGTTATAGATCATTTCAACTTGAGTGTTAGGTATGGCGGCTCACCGCGGAGGCACAGAGAACGCAGAGACTACGCCGCAGGCTTGACGCTTCCGCTCGACGTTGAATCTGCTCAACCCTCTGCGCTTCCTCTGCGTCTTCTGCGCCTCCGCGGTGAGTCCAACGCCCCCAAGACTCGACTGAAACAAGGGTAAAATCTTTTCGAGGTCGCCCGCATGAAGTTCAAAGACTCTCGCATCATCGCCGTCATCGTCGCCCTCATTGCGCTCCTCCACTTCGCGCTCTCCCCGCGCGAAGTCAAGCAAGTCTCGCCCGCCCGGACTCAAACCACGGAGTCGTCGAGGGCCGCGCGCCGCGCCATCGTCATCTCGCTTGACGGGCTGGA
>DASVES010000126.1:0-16081 GCA_036380435.1 Pyrinomonadaceae bacterium
TGCCCGAACACGTCGGGCACGAGCGCCGTCAGCAGAAACACCGCGCAGATGATGATTGACAAAAACTTTTTCATAACCTTCTCCCTCGTCCTCTAGCCTCGATAAATGTTAATGGAGAGATGACTCACGCGGTTTGTCGGAGCAAATACCATTCCGCGTGGGAGTCGGCCGTCATTGGGGTCAAAAGGCAAACAAGTCAGCGACTTAACGCCGGCGGAAGGTCGTCTGTGGTTGCTCTTTTGCGACACAGCGAGCGCGACGGCGTATGAATTTGAAGCATCGGGGCGGCCCTGCTTTGACCTGTCTCCGGCGCTTCCGCATAATCGGCACTATGAAGACCGCAATCATACATCACCCCGTCTACGAGAAGCACGACACGGGCGACGGACACCCGGAAACGGCCGCGCGCTACGCGGCCGTGATGCGGGCGCTACGCGACGACCAGCAGCTTTGGCCGCGCCTGCTCGAACTCGAAGCGCCGGCCGCGCCGCGCGGCGACGTACAGGCGTGCCACACGCCGCAGCACTTCAAGAGGGTCGAGCGCGCCGTGAGCGAGGGGCTCGGCTACCTCGACGCCGACACCATCGTGTCGATGCGTTCGCTGGAGGCGGCGCTGCGCGCTTCGGGAGCGGGCCTGCGCGCCGTGGACGCCGTGATGAAGGGGGAGGCCAGAAACGCCTTCCTGCCCGTGCGCCCGCCCGGCCACCACGCGACGAGCGAGCGCGCGATGGGCTTCTGTCTTTTCAACACCGTGGCCGTCGCCGCGCGCTACGCGCAGAATCGCTACGCGGAGGTCGAGCGCGTGGCCGTCGTCGATTGGGACGTGCATCACGGCAACGGCACGCAGGGCATCTTCTACGACGACCCGTCGGTCTTTTTCTTCTCGGCGCACCAGTACCCGTGGTATCCGGGCACGGGCGCGCGCGGCGAAACCGGCGTCGGCCGCGGCCGCGGCACCTCGCTCAACGTCCCTCTGAAAGCGGGCACGCCGGCCGCCGAGCACCGACGCGCCTTCGACGCGGCGCTCTCCGAGATCGGCGCGAAGTTCAAGCCCGACCTCGTGATCATCTCCGCCGGCTTCGACGCGCACACGTCAGACCCACTCGGGCAACTCACGCTCGAAGACGACGACTTCGTCGCGATGACGCGGACGGTCAAGCAGTGGGCGGCCGATGCCTGCGGCGGGCGCGTCGTCTCCTGTCTCGAAGGCGGCTACAACCTGCAAACGCTCGGCGCGACCGCCCTCGCCCACGTCCGCGCGCTCGCCGAAGAGTAAGTCCGCCGTCTATCTCGGCGGAAGAAGAATTAACATGGATGGACAGGACGCACAGGATTTGCAGGACGGACAGGACGAGACGATTTGAAATTCTCAAATCTCACATCTGAAATTTCAAATCAGCTCTTTCTTTATCCTGCCCATCCTGTCAATCCTGTCTAAACCTCCTGCCCCTTGAGTAGATGGCGGACTTGCCCCGCCCTACAGGCTCGCCGCTTTTTCATTTCGGCTCATGGCGTCGCTGACCTACAAGCAACTCATCTCGGGCAACCGCTCGTTCAGGCGGCTGCTGGCGGGGCAGGTGGTTTCCGAACTCGGCAACTGGTTCAACTTCATCGCCGGGTTGGGACTGGTGCGCGCCGTGACGGGGGCGGCGCCGGAGCCACTGGCGATACTCGTCGTGTTGCGGCTCGCGCCGTTCGCGTTGTTCGCGCCGCTGGCGGGAGCTGTCGCCGACCGCCTGTCGCGGCGGACGGTGATGATCGTCACAGACGTTCTGCGCGCCCTGCTCGCCCTCGGCTTCCTGCTGGTGCGCGGCCCCGAAGATTTGTGGATCGCCTACGTCTGCACGTTCGGCTCGACGGTGCTGGCGGCCTTCTTCGAGGGCGCGAAGAATGCGGCGCTGGCCAACGTCGTCGGCGGACGCGGACTGCTGGCGGGAAACGCTTTGATGTTCTCGTCGCGGTTCCTCTTGATGTCGGTCGGCTCGGCGCTCGGCGGGGAGGCGTCGGCCGCGTTCGGCTACGACGTGGCGTTCGTCATCAACGCGCTGTCGTTCCTCGTCTCGGCCTACTCGATCTGGCTCATCCCCGGCCGCGAGATGCACGCTGCCGAAGCGGTGAGTGAATCAGGCGACGAGGACGCGCGCGGCACGAATGAAATAGGCACGCCGGCGGGGAGCGACGTGCGCGCCGGCGCGGGCAAGCGCGCGGGTTATCTGGCGGACGTGCTGGAGGGGTGGCGCTATGTCGTCCGGCACCCGCTCGTGGCGGCCATCTTCGGCATCAACATCATGTGGGCGCTCGGCGGCGGCGGCCTCAATCTCGTCTACGAGCGCCTCGGCGCGGTGGTCTTCGCCGAAGCGGGTGGGTTGCAGCCGGACAGGGCCGTCTCGATGCTCTACACGGCGGCCGGTGCGGGCCTCTTCGTGGGGATGTTTCTGGCGCGCCGGGTCGGCGCGAAGATCGAGGTGCGTGGGGCGACGGCCCGCTTTATGGGGTGGACGCTGATCGCGCACGGAATTTTGTTCGCGCTCTCGGGGCTGATGCCGTCGATTTGGTGGTGCATGTTGATGATGTTTCTGTCGCGCGCGGTCATCGGCGTGGAGTTCGCCATACAGGAGACGCTGTTGCTGCGTCTGCTGCCCGACCGCCTGCGCGGGCGCGTCACTTCGTCCGACCGCGCGGCCGAAATTCTCATGATGAGTCTGACGACGGCGGCCGCCGGCTGGCTGCTGGGTTTCGCGCTGACGCCGCGCTCGCTCACCGTCGTCTCTGGGCTGCTCTGCGGTAGCCCCGGCATCGTCTGGCTCCTGCTGTTCGCGTCGGGTAAGCTGCGGATGCCTGAGCGCCCGGCCGGCGCGGACGAAGACGATGAGGAAGGGGAGACGGCGCTCGCGAGTGCGAACTGAAACACGCGCCACGCGGGTGTCGTAAAATGTGAGACGCCCGCGCCTGACGGCGACGAGCGCGCAAGCTGCCGCCAACTCGTAGTAGTGTCCTAAGTTGAATGAATTGCTCTGCGCCCCCTCGGCGTCCTCGGCGGCTCGGCGGTGAGTCAACTCCGGCCGTCATTCACCGCCGAGCCGCAAAGGACGCCGAGGGAGCGCCGAGAATTGAAATCAGGACACTACCTACTCGTGAGCGTTCGGAAGAGTCAATCACATGAAGCGTTTCGACGGGGCCACCGCAAAGACTTTGGAGTTCGCCGCGCGCGTGCGCGCCGCGTTGCGTCGCACGATGCCGCGCGTCGCACTGGTGGCGGCGGGCCTCCTGGTGTTGTGGGTGATTCTCGGCAATACCTCGATTAGCGAAACGCGCGTCGATAATTTTTTCGACCGCCTGACCTTCCTCGCCGTCGCCTCGGTCGCGCTCTACTACTGTGTGCTCGCGCTCCACTGGACGAAGCGCAAGCTCCTGTGGCGCGTGCGCCGTCGCCTGCTCATCACGTACCTGTTCGTCGGGCTGACTCCGCTCGTGCTGCTCGGCGTGCTCGGCATACTCGCGTGGCTCGTCCTGTCGGGGCAGGCCATGTCGCGCATCGTCAACGTGCAGATTAACGCCACGGAGCAGGTGGCGCAGGCGAACGCCGACGCGCTCGCCGCGGAGTTCCTGCGACGGCCCATAGGCGCGAGCGCCTCTGAGAATCAACGCTGGCTCGACGAGCGGATGGCGGTGTTGCAGGCCGGTCTGCCGGGCGCGCGCGCTGCCGTGTGGCGCGGCGGGGCCGGGCAGAGGGCGAACACCGAAGGCGAAGAGTTGGGCGTCGTCGGCGAGGGGCGCGCGGCCGACTTCATGAGCGCGGCGCACGGGGGCGAGGAGGCGCGCGGCATCGGCGTCGAGCGCGTGTCGTTGGACGCGCCGCTGCCCGCGTGGCTCAGAGGGCAGGAGCGTTGGAGCGGCTTCGCCTTCGTCCCGCCGCCGGACGAATCCGCCGACCCGTTCGGCACGCCTTCCGTGCGCGCACTCGTGCGCCGGGGCGAGGGCGAGCGCGGCGTCGCGGTGTTGCTCGTCGTCCCCGTCAGCCGCGCGCTCGTCCGGCAGTTCCGCGAGAGCACGGGGATTGCCCTGCGACCCTACTTCCTCGGCGCGCGCAAACTCGACGTGAACGTCGCGACGAAAAGCGACGGCATCTCGATCAACTCGCGCCGAGAACCTGACGGGGAGCGGCAGAAGGGCTTAGAGTTGAACCCCGACGCGCAGCTGGCCGCCATCGACAACGCCCCCGGCGACCGCGACCAGTTCGGCGACCAGCTGCCGAACGGCCCCCCCTACATCGTCGCGCTGCCGGCGACTGACTGGCTCAACGGTGAGGTGGACACGCACCTCTCCTTCCTCTTCGAGTACTCTCTCGCCGAAGCGCGCCGGCAGCTACTCGACAGCAGCGCCGTCGGCGAGGTCATCCAGAAGGCGCTCGTGGCGCTGGCCATCGTCTTCCTCGCGCTGGAGCTGGTGGCGCTCCTCGCCGCCGCGTGGATGACGCGCGCCGTGACGGGCACCGTCCACAAGCTCCACCTCGCCACCCAGTTCATCAAGCGCGGCGACTTCTCACACCGCATCCGCACGCGCTCGCACGACCAACTGGGCGAGCTGGCCGCCGCCTTCAACGACATGTCGGCCAACATCGAAGTGCTTTTGGAAGAGCGCGTCGAGCGCGAGCGTTTGGAGCGCGAGGTGGAGATCGCCGCCGAGGTGCAGGCGCAACTGTTCCCGCGCAGCCTGCCCGCGCTGACGACCGCCGAGGTGACGGGCGAGTGCCGCGCGGCGCGCGGCGTGGCCGGCGACTATTACGACTACGTGGAGGTCGAGCCCGGTCTGGTGGCGTTCGTGCTCGGCGACGTTTCGGGCAAGGGCATCTCGGCGGCGCTCGTCATGTCGAACCTACAGGCCTCGCTGCGGGCGCAGGTGACGATCATCTCGGAGCGGCGCCGGCTCGTCGGGCTGGCGGCAGCGACGACCACGGCCGCCAGCGCCGCGGCGGCGTCGGACGGGGGCGAGGGGCTTGGCGCGTGCGGCGTAACGGGGGCGGACTCTGCTTGCGCCGTCGAGAACATGGTCTCCAGCATCAACCAGCAGCTCTGCCGCAGCACCGACTCCAACCGCTTCGCCACACTCTTCCTCGCGCTCTACGACGACCGCGCCCGGACGCTTCGCTACACCAACGCCGGCCACAACACGCCCATCCTCGTGCGCGCCAACGGCCGGGTCGAGCGCCTTGACGTGGGCGGCACCATCGTCGGCGTCTTCGACTTCGTCACCTACGAGGAGGCGCAGGCCCGGCTCGACCTCGACGACCTGCTCGTCGTCTTCTCCGACGGCATCAGCGAGGCCCAGAACGCCGCCGGTGAAGAGTACGGCGAGGAGCGCATCGTCCAACTCGCCGCCGCCAACCGCCACCTCGCGGCCGACGACCTCCGACATAAGATTTTCGACGAGGTCGATAAGTGGTCAGGCGACGAGGAGCGCGGCGACGACCAGACGCTTGTGATTTTAAAGGCCGTGATAAGTGATGAGTGATAAGTGATAAGAAAGAAATCTGTTTTTCTTATCACTTATCACTCATCACTTATCACGGCCTTTAAGCCGTGACCATCACGGCGCGGGCGCCGACGAGTTCGGCGAAGTCTTTGGTGTAGACAGTTCCTACCTTGCGGGCGCGGCGGATCGTCTCGACCATTTCGTCGGTGTTGATGAGGCCGTCTTCGGTGAAGGCGACGGCCCAGGCCGGGATGTGCGCGGCGGCGGCGAGCAGTTCCTCGACGTGGCGCAGATACTGCTGGCGCGTCTCGGCGCGCGCGCCGAGACGACCGGCGCGCGCGCCCTCGAACTCGTCCCAGAAACCATCGCCACCGCGTATCCATTCCTCGCGCCAGGCCCACGCCGTGTGGCGCGCGCCGCGCCGCGCGGGTCGCGGCAGGCGCAGGAAGAGGCAGTCGGCCTGCTCGGTGGAGAGGAAGTCGCGCGGCTCTTTGTTCGCCGCCTTGTTCGACTCTCTGTTGTCCACGGGGCGCGGCTCCGATTCCCACAATCGCTGGAAGACGCGCGAGAGCGGCTGGCGCAGCTCGCGCGATTCGTCGTCGAAGGAGAGCACGTAGTCGCCGACCATCACGCCGAGGTGGAGTGCGAGGTGGCGACGCGTCGGCGAGGCGAGCTGTTCGGCGTTGCGTCGGACGTTGTCGAACCACCATGCGTCGGTCTCGCCGAACCACTTACGCAGGGCCGGGTTGGCGAGGCGGTAGTGGGGGACGTAAGCGTCTTCGAGGACGAGCGCCACGTCTTCGACCGACAGGCGCTCCGAGTTGTTCTCGACGCGCGCCGAAGCCTTCGACCACGACCAGCGCCACACGTCGTTCGTCGAGACGCGCACGCCCCAACGCTTGAGCGCGAAATCGAGGTCGGCCTCGCCCGCGAAGGGGTTGGCGAGCGAGCGGATTTTCAGACGGCGCAGCACGCTCAGCTCGAAGCCGAGCCAGCCGTCGGGCGTCTGTTCAAAATGGTGTGTCGCGTTCATCGGTCTCGTCCGAGGGGCGCCTTTCTCATCGGAAGTCTCACCTGCTGTCTGACTTTTCGAGTTCGGGCGGCGCCTGTCCGAAGCTCGCTTCAACCGGCTCCGGCGGCGCTTCGCCGGCGACCTCTTCACGTTGATCCGCCTCGTCCGTCACAGCAGACTCCTCAACGGATTGCGCGTCCGTCGCGGGCGGCGTTTGCGGCTCGGGCGCTGGCGGCGGCGTTGCGCTTTGCGGCTCGGCGGCGCGCGCGTAAGAGCGAAGTTCTGGAATGTCTCTGAGCGAGAGGAAGGCGCGGACGACCGCGGGGTCGAACTCCAGTCCGGCCCAGAGCGTGAGGTGCTTGCGCGCCTCGGCCTCGGTGCCGGCGCTTCGCCATGGGCGGGAGTCGGTGAGCGCGGCGTAGGAGTCGGCGACGCGGAGGATACGCGCCTTGAGCGGAATCTGCTCGGCGCGCAGGCAGTCGGGGTAGCCCGCGCCGTTCCACCATTCGTGGTGCCAGCGAACGAGGAGTTGCACGGCGCGCTCCGCCCCCGCGCGCCCCGACTCCTGCTCGCCGATGACGGGGTGACGCGCGAGGTCGAGGCGCTCCTCCTCTTTGAGAGAGCCGGCGCGCGAGATGTAGTCGCGCTTCATGGCCATCTCGCCGAGGTCGTGAAGCAGTGCGGCGTGGACGAGCGACGTGCGGTCGGCGCGCGACAGGCCGAAGTGCCGCGCCAGCTCGTCCGACAGACGCGCGACGCGCGACGCGTGCGGGTGCTCATAGCCCTCGAAGGCATCGACGGACGCGGCCAGCCGTCTGAACGCCTCGCCGGTCGTCCGGTCGTTCTCAACAAGCTCGGTTGACATTGGATTCAGAGTTTAAAGTTCAACGCCCAAAGGTACAAGCCGACGGGAGAGTTCAAAGTTCAAAGTTCAAAGTTCAAAGTTCGCGGCCCGACCTTGAACCTGAAACTGCGTGGAGAACGGAACCGGCTCTTCCCTTTGACCTTTGAACTTTGAACTTTGAACTTAACTTTCGCGCAGGGAGCGCAGCAGGCGGCGGGCTTCGGCGTGTGTGGGGTTGAGCGTGAGGGCGCGTTCGAGTTCTTCCTCGGCGCGTCGGCGCAGTCCGATGTCGCGGTAGAGTTCGGCGAGCATCACGCGGTAGTCGGCGGCGCGCGGGTCGAGCGCGACGGCGGCCTGGAGTTCCGTCTCGGCGAGCCGGCGCATCCGGCGGTTGTGGGCGAGCGCGCGGCCGTGGTAGGCGCGGTAGCGCGCCTGCTGCGGCGCGAGCATCGCGGCCTCGCCGAGCAGACGCGCCGCCGCCTCATGGTCGTTCTGCCGAAGCGCCTCCTGTCCCTGTCTGAACTTCTCCTCCGCGCCCGGCGGCACGTCGCCGGCCCCCGCCGTCTTGCCGGAGACGCCGTCGCCCCCGCCGGCGCTCGCGTCCGGCCTCTGCTCGCGCTGTTGCTGCCGTTGACCGCCTGAGGCGTCGGGTGTTCGTCCCAACCTGAGGTCGTAGGCCGCGCGCGCCTTAGGGTCGCTCAAAACGTCGTAGGCTTTGGCGATGCGTGCGAAGGCCGATTCGATGCGCGCGCGGAGTTCGGCGTCGGCCTCGCGGCTGAAGCGGTCGGGGTGGAAGCGACGTGCGAGGGCGTAGTAGGCGCGCTTGATCTCGGCGGGCGGGACGGAGCGGCCCACGCCGAGCACTTCGTAGTGCGTGTGCCCGGCCGCGCGCGCAAAGAGCGTGTCGAGTGCGGCGAGCGGGTCGGTTTCTTCCTCTGCGGCCGGCTCCTCGCGAGGCTGCTCCACGCTCACAGGCGGCGCTGACTCTTTCGGCTCGACAGCCTGCGCCGCCAGCGCCTGCGCGACTTGCGCGGCGTCGAGCGCCACCGGCGCGCGCTCTCGTCGGAGGAGGCCGTAGAGGAAGAGTGTGTAGACGGCGCGCAGCGTCTGCTCCTCGGGGAGTCCGGTCATGGCGGCTAGTTCGGAGACGCGCAGGGGCGCGTCAAGACGCGAGATGACGAACCCCTCCTCGGGCTGGAGCGGCAGATCGGCCGAGAGTTGACCGGGACGGCTGACGGACTCGCCGCGGTCGGGGAACCTCGCGGCGACGAACTCGGCGGGAAGCCTTCGCGCGGCCTCCAAGAGCATCTGTCCCGCGGGCAGCGGCGCGTGTGCGACACCCTGAAGGCGTGCGCGCGGGTCGAACGCCCACTCGCCCTCCGTCCACAGCAACGGCGGACGCAGGGCCTCACCGCTCTGACGCAGACGCAGCGCCGCCAACTCTTCCGCCGAGACCGCGCCCGAAGAGACGAGCGCCGCCCCGGCCAGCTCGTCCGAGAGCGCGTCCACGCCGGCCTCCAACAGACGCTCGGGGGCGACCGCGCCCCACTGTCGCAGAAGGAAAGTCAGGCGGTGCGCGCGCAGATTCGTCGCGGCGAAGACCGCCTCGCCCGCGTTGAAGTAGACGACGGCCTTGACGCGCTCGCGCGCCAAACGGAGGACGCCCGACAGCCCGGCGGCGTTGATTTCGCGGACGAGTTCGACGAGCGGGTGCTCGCGCAGTTGACCCTTCATGTAGCAAACCACGCCGGGCGGGAAAGGAGACCCGGCCGCGAAAGGATAGCACAGGGAAGGGAGTCAGGAGTCAGGAGTCAGAATAAAGAGAGCGCCGCTGCTTTTATTCTGACTCCTGACTCCTGACTCCTGACTCCCTTCCTGATTTGACCTCGCCGGGCCAACATCTTATAGTTCGCGACAAGAAAACAACACACGATTATGGCTTAATTTGCAGGCGCGGTCGGAAAAGACCGGGGCCGGGTTTGTTGTATTTTTTGAGCATGTGGGGTTGTATGAAGATGGCTTCGGTTGAGGGCGCAGGCGGGGCACGGGGCGGGGAGTTGGAGTCGGTCATCGAGCGTCTCGTGGAGGAGTTGCGCGAGCGCACGGCCGAACTTGAAAGCGCCAACGGCGAGTTGCACCGCATCGGCCGCTACCGCTCGCTCTTTCTCGCGCGCATGTCGCACGAGCTACGCACGCCGCTCACCTCCATCCTCGGCTTCGCCGAAATCCTCCTCGATCAGGAAGACCTCGACGAGCGCCAGCGACGCTTCTGTCAGAAGATTCAGGACTCCGGGATGCGTCTCCACGCGAGCCTCAACCAGCTCGTCGATCTCTCCCGCCTCGAAGCCGGGCAGACGGAACTGTTCCTCCACGAGTTTTCCCTGCGCGAGACGCTGCGCGAGTCGTGCGCGGCCGTGGCGCGGCTCGCCGAGAAGCAGGAAGTCAATCTCGACTGCCACACGCCGCCCGACCTCAGCAACGTCGTCTCCGACGAGGGCAAGCTCCGGCAGGTGCTCTACAACTTCCTCGCGCACGCCATCGGCCGCAGTCCCGCCGGCGAGAGCGTCCGCGTCGAGGTCACGGTCGCCGACGCCGGGGGCCTTGCCATCGCCATCCGCGACGAGGGCGCGCCCCTCGAAGACCCGGAGCATCTGTTTGAACCCGTGGACGTGGACACGCCGAACGAGCGCGGCACGAACATGAACGAGCTGGGCCTCGTCATCGCCCACCGTCTCATCGACGCGCTCGGCGGCACGGTCAGCCTGAGCCACCCCGGCGGTCACGGCCTCGAAGTCCGCCTCTCCCTGCCGGAGTCGCCGCGCGAACGGGCCGAGCTTGCGCGCCCCGCCTGAAACATCAAAAGCAACGGCGAGTGACAACCGGCGGGTGACGAGATAAAATCCGCGCACCGGCGGCGAAGCCTCCGGCGGAGAAGGACCCGGAAGAGCGCGAGATGACGAGCCTGCCCGAGACTACCGAGCGAAGCGCGAGCGGCGTCGAGGCCGACGCGCTGACGATCCGCGAGTGCGTGAGCGTGGAGGAGTTGGACGCGTGCGTCCGGTTGCAGCGCGAGGCGTTCGGGCTGCCCGACCTTGAGCTTTCGCCGCGGCGTCATCTCGTCGTCGCGCGCGCCGCGGGCGGCTGGGTGCTCGGCGCTTTTGACGGCGACGCGCTCGTCGGCTTCGTCCTCCACCTCGCGGCGGCGCGCGGCGCCGAGGTCATCGGCTACTCGCACATGATGGCGGTCGCGCCCGGCCAGCAGAACCGCGGCGTCGGCGCGCGTCTCAAGTGGGCGCAGCGCGCGCGCTCGCTCGCCGAGGGGCGACGCTTCATCCGCTGGACGTGGGAGCCGATGCGCGCGCGCAACGCACACTTCAACCTCAACCGTCTCGGCGTCGTGGTGCGCGCCTACGCCGCCGACTTCTATGGCGCCGACTACGCCGCCACGCCCGAGGAGCAGGGCGCGCGCCGCGGCCTCGCCAGTGACCGCCTCTCCGCCGAGTGGGAACTGCGCTCGCCCCGCGTCGAAGCACTCGCCCGCGGCCAGCAACCGGCGCCGCCCGGCGCACCGGCCGCTGCCGTCGAAATTCCCCCCGACTGGAACGCCCTCGTCCGCCAAGACCCGGCCGCCGCGCAGCGCGCACTGCTCCGCACCCGCGACGAATTCCAACGCGCCTTCGCCGCCGGCTTAGTCTGCGCCGGCTTCGAGCGCCACGACGCACAACCTCGATACCTTTTTTATAGTGATAAGTGATGAGTGATAAGTGATAAGAAAGAAATCTGTTTTTCTTATCACTTATCACTCATCACTTATCACCTGTTAAAGATGCCTTTCACACGCTACGACCGCTACGTTGACCGCCACGCGCGCTCGTTCGTCGAGCGGCTTCAGGCGTTGTGTCGAATGCCTTCGGTGGCGGCGCGCGGCACGGGGATGCGCGCCGTGGCCGAGACGGTCGAGCAGATGTTGCAGCGCGCCGGGGCGGGGACGCGCACGTTCAAGATCGGCAGCGGCTTCCCCATCATCTACGGCGAGTGCGGGGCCGGGCCGCGCTGCTTTATCGTCTACGGCCATTACGACGTGCAGCCCATCGGACAACTTTCCGAGTGGTCTTCGGGGCCGTTCGCGGCGTCTGTGGTCGGCGACAAGCTTTACGCGCGTGGGGCGTCGAACAGCAAGGGCGACTTAGTCGCCCGTCTCGCGGCCGTCGAGGCTTATCAAAAGACTTACGGGAAGCTCCCCGTCTGCCTGCGCTTCCTCATCGAAGGCGAGGACGGGCTGGCCAGTCCGAGTCTCTACCGCTTCGTCGAGGATCACGCCGAGATGCTGCGGGCCGACGGCTGCGTCTGGGACGACGGCGCAAAGGACACGAAGGAGCGCCTCGTCATCAACCTCGGCTTCAAGGGCATCTCGTTCCTTGAACTGCGGGCCTACGGGGCGCGCACCGACCTCCACTCGAAGTGGGGCGGCATCGTGCCCAATCCCGCGTGGCGCATCGTGCAGGCGCTCGCCACCGTCGTCTCGCCCAAAGGCGTCATCACCATCGACGGCTTCTCGCATCACGTCGCGCCGCTGACCGCCGAGGACGAGAAGACTCTGAAGACGGTGGAACTCGACGAGCCGGGCCTCAAGCGCGAGTTTCGCATCGGCGGCTGGGTGCGCGGGCTGACGGGCAAGCACCTCGCGCGCGAACTCATCTTCGGCCCCACGGCCACCATCTGCGGCATCCACACCGGCCACACGGAGGCCGGCGCCAAGACCGTGCTGCCGGGCACGGCCGTCGCCCGCCTCGACTTCCGGCTCGTCCCCGACCTCACGCCTGACTTGGTCGTCAAACTCCTTCGCAAGCACCTCGACGCGCGCGGCTTTCAGGACGTGGAGATCATCGAGCTGGGCGCGGCGCCGACGGCGAAGTCTTCGCCCCGGAGCTTCGTGGCGCGCGCCGCCGTGGAGAGCGTGGCCGAAATCTACGGCGCGCCGCCCGTCATCTTCCCACTCGATCCGGCGAGCGGCCCCGTCGGTGCCGTCTGTGGCGTCCAGCAGCCGGCCACGCCCATCGTCTCCTTCGGCATCTCCTACGCCGGCTCCAACCCCCACGCCCCCGACGAGAACATCCGCCTCGACGACTTCCTCCGCGGCATCAAGTACTTCGGCCGCATCATCCACCGCCTCGCGCACGATGAAGACAACGACGAGGACATGAACGCGCAGCGCGAAGCGCCCGTCCAGATCAGCAAGTGACGCTTGAAGGGGAGCGTTGTTCTGGTATCATTCTATTGATTACAGCAAGATCGTCCCCATCGTTCACTTGAGTGTAAGGGGAACAGATTCACCGCAGAGGCGCAGAGAACGCAGAGGGGGCGCGGAGGCTTGAACCGGCTCGACGCGGACTGAGTAATTCAACCCTGCGGCGCGAACTCTGCGTCCTCTGCGCCTCTGCGGTGAGCCTCCTTACTACCCATTCAACTGATCACTGCTATAAGTCGCACCTGATGATTCCTTAATTCATCTCAGGCCGAATCCGTTGCGCCAGTCGATAGTAAAAACTATGATGGAAAGCAAAGTTTCAATAAACACAGGTCGGGTGGTGTAAGCGAATTGTCCGCCAGCGCGAAGAGCATTGAGAGGGAAGTCCAAAGGCTGCGTGGGGAGATACTCCGCCACGAGGAGCTGTACTACGTCAAAGACAGCCCGGAGATTTCCGACGCCGAGTACGACGCGCTGCTCGAGAGCCTGCGCCGGCTCGAAGAGGAGCACCCGGAGTTGCAGGCAGCGGACAGTCCGACGCTGAGGGTGGGGGGGCGTCCGGCCGAGGGCTTCGAGGAGTACGTCCACCGCCGTCCGATGCTGTCGCTGGAGAACAGCTACAACATCGACGAGCTGCGCGCCTTCGACGAGCGTTGCCGCAAACTCGCCGACGGCCGCGAATTTGATTATGTCGCCGAGCTGAAAATCGACGGCCTCTCGCTCTCGGTTCACTACGCGGACGGCGTGCTCGCGCGCGGCGTGACGCGCGGCGATGGCCGGCGCGGCGAAGACGTGACGCAGAACGTCCGCACCATCCGCACCATCCCGCTGCGGCTCAAGGACGGGGGCGGCGCGGGCGACGTGGAGGTGCGCGGCGAGGCGTATCTGTCGCGCAGGGAGTTCGAGCGCATCAACGCCGAGCGCGAGGAGGCCAGCGAGGCGCGCTTCGCCAACCCGCGCAACGCCGCCGCCGGCACCATCCGCCAGCTCGACCCGAAGGTCGTCTCCCGCCGCCGCCTCGACCTCTTCGCCTACGACTGCATCCGCGGCGAGCGCAAGGCGTTCGCGACTCACAACGAATCGCTCGAATGGCTAGTGCGCGCCGGCTTCCACGTCAACCCTGATCATCGCGTGTGCGGAACTATTGAAGAGGTAATCGCCTTCTGCAACGAAATGGAGGCCAAGCGCGACTCCTTGGAGTACGAGATCGACGGCGTTGTCGTGAAGGTCAACTCGACGGCGCTTCAGGAGGAGTTCGGCACGACGGCGAAGGCGCCGCGCTGGGCCATCGCCTACAAGTACCCGGCCCGGCAGGCGACGACGGAGATTTTAGACATCAAGGTGCAAGTCGGGCGAACGGGTGCGCTCACGCCCGTCGCCATTCTCGCTCCCGTTCAACTCGCCGGCACGGTCGTCTCCCGCGCGACGCTGCATAACGAAGACGAAATCAAGCGGCTCGACGTGCGTGTCGGCGACCTCGTGCTGATCGAAAAGAGCGGCGAGATAATTCCAAAAGTTCTGAAGGTTCTGAAGACGCAGGGCAAAAGAAGAAAGAAAGCTTTTGAGTTGCCGGATAAGTGCCCGGTTTGCGGCGGCGTCGTCTCACGGCCCGAGGGTGAGGTCGTCTCGCGCTGCGTCGCGGCCGACTGCGCGGCGCAACTCAAGGCGCGGCTGCTTCATTTCGCGTCGCGCCGCGCGATGCGTATCGAAGGGCTGGGCGACGCGCTCGCCGAACAACTGGTGCAGAAGCGGATGATGTGCGACGTGGGCGACCTCTACAAGTTGCCGTTGGAAGAGGTCGTGGCGCTCGAACGCATGGCGGAGAAGTCGGCGTCGAACCTGATGGCGCAAATCGAGGCGAGCAAGGGGCGCGACCTACCGCACCTCGTCTACGGCCTCGGCATCCGCCACGTCGGCGAGCGCACGGCCGCCATCCTCGCGCGGCACTTCGGCTCGCTCGAACGACTCTCACAGGCGACGCTCGAAGAGTTGGACGACATCCACGAGATCGGGCTGACGGTGGCGCAGTCGGTGCGCGACTGGTTCGACGACGAGGGCAACCGCGCCTTGTGCGAGCGGCTGCGACAGGCGGGCGTCCGCACCGAAATGGAGCAGGGCATTACGGGCGTCGCGGCGCGCGACGGCGCGTTCGCCGGCAAGCAGTTCGTCCTCACGGGCCGGCTGGAGACGCTCGCGCGCGACGAGGCGCGCGCGCTCATCGAGTCGGCCGGCGGGCGCGTCACGTCCTCCGTCAGCAAGAAGACCGACTACGTCGTCGCCGGCGAGGAGGCCGGCTCGAAGCTCGACAAGGCGAGAGAACTCGGCGTCAACGTCATCGACGAGGCGGCGCTCAGGGAAATACTTGGATAGCTGTTAGCGGTTAGCTGTTAGCGATTAGCTAAAGGCCGTCCGTTGTCAGTAGTCCGTTGTCAGTTGTTTCCGTTCCCTGGCCTGAGCCTTATAGTGTGTGCGACTAGTCGCCCCGACAAACAACTGACCACTGACAACTGACCACTGACAGTCTTTAGCTGAAAGCTAACGGCTAACCGCTAAAAGCTAATAGCTATTGGAGCTTGAATGAACAAAGAAGAACAGTCACAAAACATCGAACTCGTCTACACACTTTTCTGCGACGACGTGCGGCTGGAGGTGGGCAACAAGCTGTCGCTGATGGGCGTCTTCCATCAGATCGCGGTGCAGCAGTTCCCGGTCTCGTTGATGAAGTTCGCCGTCGTCAGCCAGTGGCGCGGTGAGGGCACGCATCTCTCCGAGGTCAGAATCCTGACGGACGACCGCCGGCAGCCCGTCGTGGTCGCCGAGCCTTCCCGCTTCGAGGTCATGCCGGGCGGCGTCGCCAACAACATCAGCTTCTTCTTCAACGTCGTCTTCCACACGCCCGGCCGCTACTGGGTGCAGACGCTCATCGACTCCAACCTCACCGACGAGCAGCCGCTCACGCTCCTCGCCCTCGACGCGCAGGGGATGCCCCGCCTCGACGACGCCTCCGAAGCGGTCAACTGAAAAAGCCGGTGATGAGTGATAAGTGATGAGTGATAAGAGAAGAACCTGTCTTCATCTCATCACTCATCACTTATCACTCATCACCGGCTTCTTGATGCGGATGAATGGAATCGAACCATCACGGTGTCACCACCACAGGCTTCTGAGACCTGCGCGTCTACCAGTTCCGCCACATCCGCGTGGGACAGCGAAATCAATATAAGGACGCGCGCGCGGGGGTGTCAAGCGGGACGAAAAGGAAGGCAAAGTCAAAAAGGCGGAGGGCAAAAGTGAGGGGGCGAGACTGCCCTTCCACTTTTGCCCTCCGCCTTTTTAAGTTTGGCTTTCCCGTTCTTTACGGGGTGCCGAGGATATCGCCAAGGATGTCGCGGACACCAGTGCGTCGATTGGAAGAGCGGCCCTCGTAGCCGTCGCGGTAGCCGCGCGCGTAGCCCTCGCGGAAGTAGCCGCGGTAGGTGTCAACGCTGCCGTACTCGTTGCGATA
>DASVES010000127.1:0-5185 GCA_036380435.1 Pyrinomonadaceae bacterium
TGGTTGACGACGACGAGCAGGCTTGCCCCTTCGCTCATGCGCGGCCACTCTACCACAGCGGACGCCGCGTGCCGCGCGGTGGTATCTTCAAGGAATTGAAGCTGCGAAAAGTCAATTAACATAGATGGACAGGACGGACAAGATGAAGAAAGGATGATTTGAAATTTCAGATTTCAGATTTCAATTCTTCTGATCCTGCTCATCCTGTCCATCCATGTAATTTTTTGATGGAGTGTGAGCGATGACGACGGAGACGATGCGGGCCGTGCGGATTGTGTCGCACGAGGGGGCGGGGTCGCTGGAGGTTGGCGAGGTGGAGAGGCCGGTAGCGGTTGCTGACCGTGTACGCGTGCGGGTGCGCGCGGCGGGCCTCAATCGCGCTGACCTGTTACAGAAGCGCGGGCGGTATCCGGCGCCGCCGGGCGCGCCAGTTGACATTCCGGGCCTTGAGTTCGCCGGCGAGGTCGAGAGCGTGGGCGGAGAGGTGCGCGCGTTCGCGGTGGGCGCGCGCGTGTTCGGCATCACGGCCGGCGGGGCGCAGGCCGAGTATGTGGTCGTGCCCGAGAGCCATCTGGCGGAGGCGCCGCCCGGTTTGAGTTGGGCCGAGGCGGCGGCCGTCCCCGAGGTCTTCATCACGGCGCACGACGCGATGATGACGCAGGCGCGCCTGCGTACCGGCGAGTCGTTGCTCGTCCACGCCGCCGGCTCGGGCGTCGGCACGGCCGCGATTCAACTCGCGCGCGCGGCCGGCGCGGGCGGCGTCTACGGGACGGCGCGCACCGACGCGAAGATCGAGCGGGCGCGCGAGTTCGGCCTTGAAGAGGGCGTGGGTGTTGGCGACGACGCGGCAGTGTTCGCCGACGCGGTGCGCGCCTGGACTCGCGGGCGCGGCGTGGACGTGATTCTCGACCTGGTCGGCGCTTCCTACCTCGCCGCCAACCTCGACGCGCTCGCCCCGCGCGGACGCCTGCTGCTCGTCGGCACGCTCGGCGGGGCCGACGGCCCACTCGACTTTCGGAAGATGATGGGGAAGCGTCTGCGCGTCATCGGCACTGTCTTGCGCGGACGCTCCGCGGAGGAGAAGGCGCGCGCCGTGCGGCGCTTCGCCGCGGAGGTCGTGCCGCTTCTGGCGCGCGAACGTTTGCGCCCCGTCGTCGATAGTGTCCACGCGTTCGACGACGCGGAGGCGGCCTACGCGCGTCTCGAATCGAACGAGACTTTCGGGAAGGTCGTGCTGGAGATGCAGGGATGAGGGCGGGGGGATGAGTAAAAAGCCGTCAATCGTGAATCGTCAATCGTGAATCGAAGAAACGTCTTTTACGATTGCCGATTCACGATTGACGATTTACGGCTCTTATTCATCCCTCATCCCTGCCTTCCTACGCCGCCGCTTGCATGCGGGGGAGGTGTAAAGGGATAATGCTGCTGAACTAATTCTGACGGGCGCGCCGGAGACGGCGGAGCGAGAGCGCCCACGGCCGATATTTTCAAGGAGATGAAATATAGTGAGAGCGGAATTGCAGCAGTTAGTCGCTTTACAAAACGCGGAGACCGCAATACGTAAATTACAAGCCGAGTTGGAGGCAATCCCACAAAGGCGCGCCGAGATCGAAAGCGAGTTCGATCAGCGCGCCTTTGAATTTAAGGCCGTCGAGGCCCGCCGCGACGAGGCCCGAGAAAAGCGCGCGGCGCTTGAGCGCGATCTGGCCGAGACCCGCACCCGCGCCGAGAAGGCTGAGCGCGATTTGATGTCCTCCACCAACTCCAAAGCCTACGAAGCCGCCATCCGCGAAGCCGACGCCGCCAAGAAGCAAATCTCTCAACTCGAAACACAGACCCTCGAACAGATGGAGGTCATCGAAACGGCCGAGCGCGAGATGAGTGAGCGCGAGCCGGAGGTGGCCCGCCTGCGCGCCGAGACGGACGAGAAATTGAAGACGTTCGAGGAGCGCTCACGCGCGCAGGCCGAAGAGCTGGAGTCGCGTCGCTCGGAACGCGAGCGCACATTGGGGACGATGCCCAAGAACATCAGCAGCCAGTACAACCGCATCAGCACGCGCATCCCCGGCGGCGTGGCCGTGGCCGCCGCGCGCAACAACTCCTGCTCGGCCTGCTCCATGAAACTCCGCCCGCAGGTGATGGTCGAGGTGCGCCGCGGCGACGAGATCATCATCTGCGAAAACTGTAACCGCATCCTCTACTACTCCCCGCCCGAGCAGCAGGCGCAGACGCAGAAGGCGCCGTCCGTGTCGGCATCGTAGGCGAACGCCCCCACTAAAGAAGGCAAAAGTAAAAAGGCAAAAGGCAAAAGTGATAAGGCGTGTGCCTCTTCACTTTTGCCTTTTGCCTTTTTACTTTTGCCTTCCTTTTCCCAGTGGCCCGGTTCTTGTCTCCATGCACGTCGCACATCGGGGTCGCAGGGCACGCCCCTCGGCCCCGGCGGGGTTGATTACTCCCACGCTGTCACAACTTAAAGACTGAGGGTTGAGGCGGGCGAACAGGGGGAGAGAGACGGATGGCGACGACGCAGGCTGCAATTCTACAAAACATCAACTTGAACGCGCCGCCCGAAAGCGTTACACGCGGGGGCCGCGCCAGATGGTGGCGGCGGACGGGCACGCGCCGGGGCCGGGGCTTCCGATACGAGTGGCCCGACGGCCGCCCCGTCACCGACGAGGCCGCGCTTGAGCGCATTCGCACGCTCGCCGTCCCGCCCGCGTGGCGCGAGGTGCGCGTCTCGCCCAGCCCGCGCGGCGCGCTGCAAGCCATCGGCCTCGACGCCGCCGGTCGCGTGCAGCGCGTCTACCACGCGTCGTTCATTGCGCGGCAGCAGTTGCGAAAGTATGAAAAGGTCGTGCGCTTCGGCGAGCTGTTGCCGGCGCTGCGTCGCCGCACCAACGAGGACATCGAGAGCGAGGGGCTGACGAAGCAAAAGGTTCTGGCCGTCGTCGTGCGCCTCATCAACGATCTCTACTTCCGCATCGGCTCCGAGCACAGCGTGCGACGCTACCGCACCTACGGCGTGACGACGCTGCGTAACCGCCACCTCGACATCGAGGACGGCGGCCGGCTCGTCTTCCGCTTCACGGGCAAGCATCAGGTGCGCCAGCGCCGCGTGCTCGTCGATGAAGAGTTGGCCACGCTCATGCGCGACCTCAAGGCCGTGGGCGGCGCGCGTCTCTTCGAGTACACGGACGAAGAGGGGCGCGTGCGCGCCGTGCGTCCCCGCGACGTGAACGAGTACATCAAGGCGGCCACTTCCGATGAGTTCTCCGCCAAGGACTTTCGCACGTGGGGCGGGTCGTTGCTGGCGGCCGTGAAGCTGGCGGAGGCGCGGCCCTCGGAAGACGAGCGCGAGTCGCGCCGCAACGTCGTGCGGGCGGTCAGACAGGTGGCCGAACATCTCGGCAACACGCCGGCCGTCTGCCGCTCCTCTTACGTCCACCCGGCCGTCTTCGACAGCTACCGGCGCGGCGTCACCATCGAGGAGTTCCGCCCGCGCCGCGAGCGCCGCCGCGTCCTCGGCCGCCAGCCCGAGTACCAGCCCGAAGAACTCGCCCTGCTCAAGCTGCTGCGCGCCAAGCCCAACGGTCAAAGTTAAAGGCAAAAGTGAGGAAGCCGAACTGCGAGCGTCAAGGAGCCGCGGAGCGGCGGCAGAATGTAGCCCCGGCCGTGAGACCGGGGTTAACGCGGGACATAATTAACGAAGCCCCGGAGGGGCGGAAGAACCTCAACGAGCCTGATGCTCAAGATTGAAAGTTCTTTCGCCCCTCCGGGGCTTCGATTTCTTTCCTTGCCTGTCCCCACGGCTCACGCCGTGGGCTACATTCTGCCGCCGCCTCCGGCGGCTCGTTGACGCCTGCGACTTGGCTTTATAACTTTTACCTTTTGCCTTCTTCAGTAATGCTGGCTCGTCTTTTTGCCCGCGCCCTTGTCCGGCCGGCCCTTGCCCTTGCGCCGGCCGCCCTTGCGCTCGTCCACGCCCTTCAAAGAGGCGAGCGGCCATAGGCGGTGGACGATCTCCGCCAGCCCCGCGCCGACGACCGCCTGAATGACCTCCTGCGAAGACTTGTAGGCTGGCGCGGCCTCGTCCAGAGGCACGCGCCCGTCCGTGTTGACGACGATGCCGGCCTCCGCGTACTCGTCGTCAACGGCGCGCTGCGAGAGCGTGCGCGACGCCTCCCCGCGCGACATCCGACGCCCCGCGCCGTGGTTGACAGAGTAGCCGCTCGCGGCGGCCCCAGCGAGCGGCCGCAGGATGTAGCTCCAGTCCTTGTTGCTGCCGGGGATGAGGACGGGGTGGCCCTTATCCTCCCAGTGCGTCCCCTTGAGGCCGGGGTGTCCGGCCGGGAAGGCGCGCGTCGCGCCCTTGCGATGCACCCACACCTCGCCGAACTCCGGGTGCCACTCGCGCTGCACGAGGTTGTGGCTGATCTCGTAGACCAGTTCCAACTCCTCGCCGAACACCTCGCGGAAAGCCTCCGACACCTGCTCGAAGATGACGAGGCGGTTGAGGATGGCGTAGTTGCCCCCGGCGGCGACGGCGTTCAAATAATCACGGTAGTGTTTGGAGTCGGGCGTGAAGTAGCCGAGGTCGATGTCCCTGATTTCCGTGGGCCGCTCCTCGCGCGCCAGCTCGAAATAGTTCGTCGCGAGGCCGTGGCCGAAGCCGCGGCTTCCGGTGTGTACCTGCACGAAGAGCGTCCCCGTCTCCTCGGCGCGCTGCAACTCGATGAAGTGGTTGCCCGACCCGAGACTCCCCAACTGCTCCTGGCCGCGCTCGGGTTTACCTTTGCCGCCCCACGGAATTTGCCAGCCGTCATCCACGGGGATGCGGTGCCGCTCGGCGCGGCTCCGGTCAAACGTCGCGCCGTATTTTTCGACGTAGTACTCGGCCCCGCCGCGCACCAGATTTTGAAACTCCGGCCCCGACAACATGCCGAGCCGGCGACTCTTACCGCCCGCCCCAAAAGCCACACGCTCCATCACGGCCCGATTGAATTTCAGTCTCTTGTCCGGCGTGGCCTCCCCGACATCAACGCCTGAGCGCGCGCTCATCATCCCGCAGTTGTGGACGAACACGCCCGCGTCGAGCGCGAAGTTGCCGTATTCGGGGACGTTCAGACAGTAAACGTCCGCCCTTTCGTTTAGCCTTTCGACGGAAACGACTTTGTGATTGAACCCG
>DASVES010000128.1:0-7624 GCA_036380435.1 Pyrinomonadaceae bacterium
GCGATTGGCAGAACTGCTGAACGAGTGGAAGGCGCGCCGGTGATCAAAGACGCGCCACCTAACAATGAATTCATGCTTCTTCATCCTTCAGGATATTCCTATAGAAAAAGCTGTTCCTAAGTTGTATATTAATTGAGGGACCTTTTGTCGCCATTGTGAAGTAGAGGTTCGCTCGTTTTCATTCCGGCGTCTTTGTCCCAGCTATCGCCCCTACCACTTCACCTGACGTTTACGAAGCTTCGGATGCAGGCTCACTTAGCAGTGCCTGGATTAACCCCCGCAAATTGTTGGAAGGGTTTCCGGATTAGCAATGTTGTATCACACATGAAACAAAGTATTGCACTCAACACAACCTTGTGTTATATCATTGACGGTTGCCGCGGTTCTCGTATTTTGAGTAAGTGTTGCAGCAGTTGCCGCCAGCATAAGGGTAAACATAGTAAAGCGTTAAAGGTCTCGGGTTAATACTTCACCCGTTTCAGGTCGTGGCTCGCCGTGAAGCTGATCAGGCAAACAGTTCTAATCTACCGGGAGGGAAGTTCCGACAAGGTCTACGAAGTCGATCTCTGCGAGGCCGGCGCCGGCAGCTACGTCGTCAATTTCCGTTACGGCCGCCGGGGGGCTCGCTTCAAAGAGGGCGTAAAGACTGTTGCGCCCGTACCGCTGCTTGACGCCGAGAAAATATTCCTGGACCTGGTCAATTCCAAGTCGAAGAAGGGTTACCGCGAAATCAACGCCCAAGCTGCGGAGCCGCCGGTGAGAAACGTCACTTCCGGCCCGTCGGACCGCGACGCACAGGCCGTCGCTATCATCGCCCGGCTGAGAGATCGCGCGGAGGCTACGAAGCGCGGCTGGCCGCTCGAACGCGTCATCTGGCGCGCGGGCGAGTTGAAGCTGCGCGAGGCGGCCCCGCAGCTCGTCGCGCTGGTGGGCAGCGGTAGCGTGCTGCGCGACTACTGTATTGCCTGGGCGCTGGGCTGGTGTGGAGGCCCCGAATCCGTTTCCACTCTCGGGCGGCTTTATGACGACCCTTCCGCCGCCGACTTCGTTCGACGCATCGCTGGCGAAGCCCTCCTGAAACTCTCGGACGAGGGTACGCGGGCGGAGTTCACAAGTCGCGCTCTAGCTGCCCTGCCCGGACAACTCCGGGGGCCGGCGGTGGGCGGGCCGTCCGGCGTCTTCGCCGCAGCGCTCCGGGACTACCTCGACGCGGGCGACCACCGCCGCTACGCAACACTCGACGCGCTCTACCTGATCGACAACGAGCACACGCGCCCGGCCCTGCTCGAACTGCTGCGCACCGCGCCCCTCAGGCCGAACTACTTCCAGCGCATCCGACACATCTTCAAGGCCGCGGAGTACCGACACGACGCAGAGGTCTACGGCCTCATCGCCTACCGCTTCGAGAAAGAGAAGGCGATGTTCGGCAAGACTTACTCCCCGCTGGCGGGAGAGCCGCGGTGGTCTTACGTCACGCTGCCGGGCGGGTCTTACTTCTCCGACGCACACAAGGTGATCAAGAAAGAGGACGCGCCCATCGCCTACGGCGGTCGCACGCGCGCCTACCTGCGCCAGCGGGTGTGGCGCACGCTCCGGCGTCTGGGCGAGTTGGGCGACGCCGAGGGGTACGTGCGCGTGGCGGCGGGCGTCATCCTCCCCTTCACCGATGCGGACGCGGACGAGCCGCGCGAGATCGGCGTTTTCCAGTGGCGGACTGGCCGCACCACGACGGCGTGCTGGGACGCCTATGCTTCCTACTGGGCCTTCAACCACATCCTCTACGCCAACAGCCCGCGCTACTTCCGCCGCGAGGGCACTTCCGCATGGCGCTGCCGCGCGCCTTACAAGCCCGGCGACCCGGAGCCGGACGCGCGCGAAGAGGCGTTCCCCGAACTGTGGGAGCGCGAGCCGCGCGGGCTGCTACACCTCATCGCCGAGAGCAACTGCCGCCCCGTCCAGCTTTTCGCGGTCAAGGCGCTCCGCGCATGTGTGCAGTTCACCGCCGAACTCGACCGCGAGGCGCTGCTGATGATCCTCGGCCGCCCCTCCGAGGTCATCGCACACTTCGGCTTCGAGCTAGCGAGGGCGCGCTACCGCCCGGCGGAGCCGGACCACGCGCTCGTTCTCGCGGTCGCCAACAGCGCCTCGCCGGAGGCGCGCGCCGAGGCGCACCTCTGGATCGACGAGGGGCGCGAACGCTTCCTGCGCGACGGCGATTTCACATTCGCGCTCGTCACCAGCCCACGGCCGGACACGCGCGAGTTCGCGAGCCGTCTGCTGCGCTCGACCGCGCTCCCCGCCGAGGAGGCGCGCGCGCTCGTCGTCCGCCTCATCGCCCACCTCGTGGGGCTGGACGCCACTCGCGGCGAAGAGGCCCGCGACGTTGCCGCGACGCTGCTCGAATGTTTCGGGCAGCAGCTCCGCACGCTCGGCCTCGGCCCCGTCCTCGACATGCTCAAGCACCCGCTCGCTGCGGTGCAGGAGTTTGGCGGCCAAATTCTTCTGGGGCACGAGGTGAGGCCCGCCGAGTTGCCCGAAGAGATCGTCCTCTCCCTCATCAACTCCCCGCACGAGTCTCTGCGCGGCATCGGCGTCAGGCTGCTCGGCGAGCTTCCCGACGAGTCTCTGCTCGAACGCGAGGGCCTGCTCGTTGCGCTCGCCCGCCACCCGCTAGCCGATCTGCGCAACGCCGTGCGCCCGGTCATCCGCCGCCTGAGCCGTAGCGCGGCGGGCTCGCCGTTCACGCGCAGGCTCGCCCAACTGCTCCTGACCACTCTCCTCGCGCCCGAAACTTCCGAGGGCGTCCACCGAAGCGTCGCGCTACTGCTGCAAGATGACTTGGGCGACGCGTGGGCTGGCAAGGTCGAGAAAGATTTAGCATTGCGGCTGGCGCTCGCCTCTTCCCCCGCCGCGCGTGAGTTGGGAGGCTATCTCGTCGATACGAGGGCGCGCGCGGACGCCGCCTGGGCGCAGTCGTTTACGACGGACGAGATCGTCGAGATGGCCGCCGCGGAAGTGTTCGCCGTGCGCCAGGCCGCGCGCACCCTCTTCGACCTGCTGATTGACCGCTACCGGCAGGCCACCAATCCCGACGGACATCTTGACGAGATGGCGCGCGCGGTTCGCCTGCTCGACACCGGATGGGAAGACGCGCGCGCCTTCTACTTCGAGGCGTTCCGCACGCGCCTGGGCGCACAGGACTTCACGCCGGGCATTCTGGTGAGCGTCTGCGACAGCGTGCGCGCGGAGGTGCAGCAGTTCGGGCGGGAACTGGTGACGAAATATTTCAGCGAGGAGGCGGGCCAGGAGTACATGCTCAAGTTGAGCGAACACCCGTCGGCCGAGTTGCAACTGTTCGTCACCAACTACCTCGAACGCTACTGCGCCGGCGACTCGGCCCGTCTGCGCGAGATGTCGCACTACTTCACGAGCGTGCTCTCGCGCGTGAACAAGGCGCGCGTGGCGAAGGCCCGCGTGATTGTGTTCCTCACTTCCGAGGCGCAGAAGAGCGAGGCGGCGGCGCGCGCCGTCGCCGAGATTCTCGCGCGTCAGTCTGCGACCGTGGCGGTCGGGACGAGGGCAGCGGCGATTGAGGCCATGCTGGCCATACGCCGCGCGTATCCGAACGTCCCGCTACCGCTCGAAATCAAGCCCGCGGAGGTGCGCCGTGCTGTTTGAGTATACCTACCGCGGCAGCAGTGCCGTCGCCAGCACGGCCGACCGGACGCGCATGTCGTTCGCGCCCGACGTGACGCGCGAGCCGACGTTCTTTACGGGCCGCCTGCGCCAGCGCATTGAATTCCGCGAGGCGATCAGCGCGCTGCACGACGTGGTCGTCTCCGACCTCCGGTTCAAGCCGCCGGACAAGACCGCCTACAAGGAGTGGGCCGCGCGGCAGGAGCAGATCGATTGGCAGGCCATCGCTGCCGAGCGCACGCAGGTCATCGGGCGGGTCAGAGAGTTGCAGGCGGAGCTGAGCGACCTTCACGCGCGCAGCTCATACCGCATGGCGCCATTCAATAAGGCGCGGAGGGCGTATTACGAATACATCCTTAAAACGGAGAAGGATTTCTGGCGCGTGCTCTTTGACCCCGTCATCACCGTCCACCCCGACGAGGTGTTCTTCGAGTGCTTCAGCCAGGACGAGTCGAGTTACGGGCGGCTGGGCGCGGGCTATGAGGTCTTCGAGGAGATCGGCGAGTTCGCCTGCGGGACGACGAACATCGACTACTCGGCCGCGCTCTACGACGAGTTCCAGAAGATACGCACCTACAAAGAGACACGCTTCGAGATCGACCCCTCGGGCTTCGACGTGCGGACGACGGGCGAGGCGGAGTACAGGGAGGTGAAGATCGATCTGCCCGACAGTTGGGTGCGCGGCTTCCTCCAGGTCAGCTCGGCGATGTCTCTGCCGGCGCGCACGTTCGACCTGCACCCGATGGACATCCACAACATCTGCTTCGTGCTGCGCCGCCGTCGCGAGCAGAAGGGGCCGCGCGCGATGCGTTACCACTTGACGCCGGGCGAACCCGTCAAAGTGGTCTTCGAGCCGTGGGAGACTGAGATCGTCTGCGCGCGCTCGGTCTACGCGGGCGCGGACGCCGAAGTGATCCGCGTCTGGGGCCGCCGGCGCCTCCACATCCTTGAGCGTCTGATCCCGGTCGCTCGCAAGTTCACAGTTCATCTGCTTGGCACGGGCCTACCCTCGTTCTACGTGGCCGATTTGGGCGACATGTCGTTCACGCTGGGCCTTTCGGGCTGGACGGCGAACGACTGGTCACGCGCGGGCAACTTCGATCTGCTGGCTCCGCGCGCCGAGGTCGATGAACTGACCAAACGGGTCGTCTTCGACGAGTTGCGCCGGGAATGGAGCGCGACGCCCGACGAGTTGGCCTCGCGGCTCCACCTCGACCGCCCGACCGTGCTCGGCGCGCTCGGCGCGTACACGCAGGCGGGGCGCGCGATCTTCGACCTGAACAAACGCATCTACCGCGCGCGCGAGTTGAGCCGCGAACCGTTGCCCGTGGAGCGGCTGCGCTTCTCCAGCGAGCGCGAGGAGAGCGCGGCGCGCTTCCTCGCCGAGCGGGCCGTCGAGCTTGCCGCGACGCAGTCGAACACGGAAGGACAGCTTTCCTTGCGGGGCGTCGTGAAGGATAAGGAGAAGGAGAAGACTTTCCATCCGTCGCTCGCGTTGGACGCGGACGGACGTATGGTGCGCGCCGAGTGCACCTGCAACTGGCACCAGCAGCACAAGCTCTTCCGGGGGCCGTGCGAGCACATCCTGGCGCTGCGGATGGAGGCCGCGCGCCGGCGGCAGATTTGACAATCAGGTTCGATTGCCAGGCGTAACGGCCAGGGCGCTTCCCGTGGGCCTTGCAACCCGGACGGTGGATCGCCGTCCATGCGTAAAGCTCAGGGCATGCATCACTGGTCCGCTCTTAACTGTGCGGGTCAGGCCACCTGTGCGTTTCCCGGTGTGGCTTTCACGAAGCGGAAGACGCACAGGTGGCCCGCCCCGCTCGAGTTGAGCGACCCAGTCCTCAGGAGTTTTCGAAGGGGACGCGGGCAAGCCCTGGCCGTTACGCGTGGCAATCGAGCCCCCAACACCCGAACGCACGGACTATCCGATGTCAACCGAACGGCCGAAAACCCGCGAAGAGCTGTACGAGCGCATCCGTCAGGGGGGGCGCGAGGAGTTCATCCTCGAAGACATGATCCGGCTCGGCTTCTGGCCCGCCCGCGGCGAGATGCCGCAGGACCCGGCCGAGGAGATTCACCGGCGCTCCGAGTTGCAGCGGGAGCTCGCCGAGCTGCGTGCCGAGCACCGCCGCCTCTACAACGAAGAGGCGCTCATCAAGGAGCTGCGCTTGCGGCGGTTCGCCGAGTCGCGCCGCAAGCGGCAGGAGACAAAGGAGAGGCGCGAGCGCGAGCGGCGGGAGCGCGCCGAGGCGTGGCGGCAGAGGCAGGAGCGGGAGATCGTCTACCTCGGCGAAGGGGTCTCGGGCGGGCTCAACCGCACCGAGTGCGACGCGCCACGCCTCGAGAGCTACGGCCTCCAGCCGCTCGGCTCCGCGGCCGAGGTCGCGGCGGCGCTCGGCGTCACCGTCAACGAGCTCCGCTTCCTCGCCTTCGACCGCAAAACCTCGACCGTCTCGCACTACGTCAGCTTCCAAATTCCGAAGAAGACCGGCGGTCTGCGCCATATCTCCGCGCCCATGCCGCGCCTGAAGGCGGCGCAGCACTGGGTGTTGCACAACATCCTTGAGAAGGTCGAGGCGCACGACTGCGCCCACGGCTTCCGCGGGGGAAGATCCATCGTGACGAACGCGCGCCCGCACGTCGGGGCGGAGGCGATCATCAACCTCGATCTGCAAGACTTCTTCCCCTCGATCAGCTACCGGCGCGTCAAGGGGGTCTTCCGCGCTTTCGGCTACTCGGAGGCAGTGGCCACCATCTTGGGGCTGCTCTGCACGCAGCCCACGACCGAGGAGGTGGAATTCGACGGGCGCACATATTTCGTCGCCACCGGCGCACGCCACCTCCCGCAGGGCGCGCCGACCAGCCCGGCGATCACCAACATTCTCTGCCGCCGCCTCGACCGCCGACTGCTCAAGGCCGCCGAGGATTTGGGTTTCACTTATACGCGCTACGCCGACGACATGACGTTCTCGGCTTCCGGCGAGAGCCTGCGCCACCTGGGGGGCGTCCTCGACCGCGTGAAGGCAATCGTCCAGCACGAAGGGTTTACCGTCCACCCGGATAAGACGAGGGTTCTGCGACGCTCCCGACAGCAGGAGGTGACCGGCGTCGTCGTCAACAGCAAGCTGAACGTCTCGAGGCGAGAACTCAAGCGGTTCCGTGCCACCCTCTACCAGATCGAAAAGGACGGTCCCGTCGGGAAACAATGGGGACGCTCGCCGGATGTAATCGCCTCGCTCCAGGGATACGCCAACTTCGTTTACATGGTGAACCCCGCCAAGGGTGCGGAACTTCAACAGCGTGTCCGTGCCGTGGCAGAGAAATATGGCTGGGAGCCTGCCAAGGTCGTGCGGCCTTCACCCTCTAAGAGATCAGGGCCACCGCGGCCCGGCACGGCCTCACCGCAATCAGAGACTTCCCAACCTACCCCCGCCCGGAAAAAGTGGTGGAAACTTTGGTGAAGACCGTGACGGCTAACGGGTGAGTTTACATAACCACTCTTGACTGTTTCCAATACATCAAAAACATTGACACCACCATCGCGTTCGGTGTAGAAGCAATCCACCTTCGCTACACAGCGACTTCCATAAAGAATGAGGTCTAACATGAAGAGAATAGGCAGTGCCCTATTAGGGCTGAGTGTTTTCGTGATGATCGCGTTGGCTAACGGCTCGGCCGCACCTGACTCGAAATACCGTGTCTTTTGCGCCAACAACAAGATTGAAGTCGAGCAGCGCACCCTTGAGCAGCAAAAGAACGCCCGTGGATCAAACGTCTGTATGCTGGCTGAGTTCGACTATGCCTCAGACGCCGACAAATACGCCGAGGGACAAGGCGGCAAAGGCGCTGACTGCAAGTGCCCGTAAGGCTTGTGAATAACCCCATCAAAAGCTCATCAGACCCAACCATGACCGTCCTCTTTAGA
>DASVES010000129.1:0-14074 GCA_036380435.1 Pyrinomonadaceae bacterium
GAGTTGGGGAAGTCGGACGACGTGCGCCTGACGGCGCGTCTGATGCCGCAGGTGGGTTGGGTGATGCGCCACGCGGCGGGCACGGGCGCGGCGACGCCGCTCGGCCTCAAACTCGTGGACTACTTCCGCGAGCGCGGCTACGAGGTGACTTACGTGGGCGGCGAGCAAGGCGCTATGGCGACGGAGAAGTACGCGGTCGAGCGGGCCATGTACGAGCTGCGCTGGCAGGGGGCGAACGTCGTGGCTCTCGCGCCCGGCCGAGTAGTCGCCTTCGAGCACAACGTCCACACCAACGAGGCGCTGCGCCGCGCGGGCGTGGACGTTGTAACCTTCCCCGGCGAATTGCTCTCGATCCGCAATGGCGGGCCGCACTGTCTCGTGATGCCGCTCGTTCGCGGCGACTGACGGCGACCCGCCGTCGCATTCACAGCGTGTTGATTTAAAGCAACACCCAGCCGCGGAGCGGCGGCAGAATGTAGCCCACGGCGTGAGCCGTGGGAACACAGACACGATAAAGATTTGAAAGCCCCGGAGGGGCGGAAGAACTTCAAGCCTGAGCATAAAGCTCGTCGAGGTTCTTTCGCCCCTCCGGGGCTTTCGATTTTTATTTGCGTCTATTCCACGGGCTGACGCCCGTGGCTACATTCTTCCGCCGCTAACAGCGGCTCGTTGTCGCGTTCCTCTATCGGGCTTGCTTGTGCGACGTGCTGCGGTTCGTCGAAATCAGTTCATCGAGCTGGCGTCGGCCCAGCGGATGCGCGCGCCGGTGGAGGCGAGGGCGTCCTGGAGCTTCTGGCTGGGGAAGACTTTGATGAGACGGTTGGTGCGGGCGCGGACGAGGAGGCCGTCGGGCAGGTTCATCTCGATGAAGACTTCGCAGTCGCCGGGATTGGAGACGAGCGCCTGCGTGACGCTGTCGCACAGCGTCGCGAGGTCGGCCGACGCCGCCGGCATCTCGATGACCAGCGCCTTGCCCGCGTTGCGGCCGTTGCGAAAACCCGCGGCCGGGACGTGCGCCGGCACGCGCGCCTTCTCTAAAAGCATCACCTCGTCGCACACCAGCGTCACGGAGCCTTCGCCGCTGCCGTCGATACGCCCGACGGCGAGGACGACGCGGTCGTCGGCCGCATCGCCGCCCTTCATCTTCAAAGCCTCCGGCCAGAGGACGCACTTGACGGAGACGCCCGTCATGTCTTCGAGACGGAAGAAGGCGTAGCGGTCGCCCTTCTTGGTGTTGCGGACGGTGAAGTCGGAGACGACGCCGGCCAGGCGCAGGCGCGCGTCCGGCGCAGCGCCCGAGAGGTCGGCGACCGACGCGCAGCCGAGTTGTTCGATGCGCTCGGCAAAATCCTGCATCGGGTGGCCCGAGACGTAGAAGCCGACGGCCGCCTTCTCACGCGTCAGCAAGTCCTTCGGCGCCCACGCCTCGGCCGCCGCGAACATGTGCGTCGGCGCGTTCGACTCTTCAGCCGCGCCGCCCGCGACGAAGCCGAACATGGCGACCTGCCCGCTGTCGCGCTCGCGCCGCGTGCGCGAGCCGCCCTCCAGCGCTCGATCCACTGACGCGAACAGACACGCCCGCCAGTGGTGCAAAGTCTGCGCCGCCGGCTTCATCGAGTCGAACGCCCCGGCACACACCAGACTCTCCAGCACGCGCTTGCCCGAACCCTTCTCCCCGACGCGCTCCTCGAAGTCGAAGATCGACGTGTAAGGCCGTTCCGCGCGCCCCGCGCTGATGGCGCCGACCGCCGACTGACCCAAGCCCTTGATGGCCGACAGCCCGTAACGAATCGCGCCCTCGACGGGCGTGAAACCAGCGCCCGACTCGTTCACGTCGGGCGGCAGCATCTTTATCCCTTGCGCGCGCAGCTCCGAGGCGTACTTGAAAATCTTCGCCGCGTCGTCCGTACAGTAAGTCATCACGGCCGCGTAGAAATGCTCTGGATAGTTGGCCTTCAGATACGCGGTCTGGTAAGCGACGTGTGCGTAGGCGACCGAGTGGCTGTTCGCCGTCAGGATGCCGTTGACGAAATAGTTGTGGTGCGGCCCCCGCATGGTCATGTTGTAGGTCTTTTCAACCCCAACCGATGTCACGCGCACGATTTTTGTCTTCTTCACTCTCATAAACACTCTCGAAGCAGCACTAACTTCCTCTCCAAATACTGCTGGGCCTCGCGGTAAAGGCACCGGGCTATCTGCCGCACGTCCGATTTGTGCGACCACTGGACGTAGCGAATCGCGCCGTTCTCATGGACACGATTGTCCGAGACACCGAGACGGCAGATAAGCCACATCCGCACCTCGGCAACCAGCCGCTCGCTCCCGCAAAAGCCAACAATGACCTCGCCGTCAGTTCGCCTGCTCACAGTCCCATCCCCGTCGAAAATTCCGCGTATCAGGTGAGGCATCAAGTCCTCGGCCAGAATCGGCAGATATGTGCAGAGGCTCTTTCTCGGTATGACGCCGTGCCGTGCTAAATCACTTGCCATGCGTCGCGAGTGGCAGATCACGCGATACATCGGTCGGTGACGCTCGCCCCTCGGCGCGATACGAAGCACGGGGTTCTTAAGGCCGAGGAAATTCCTAAAACCTTCAACCGCCTCGCGGTCTGTCATTTGCAGTCCTACCTGCGGAGTTCGTCCCGGTCCTCCGTCTATCACGTAGCCGTCGCTGATTAGCAGGCCGAGCCAGTAAGCTTTGGCCGGAGAATCAATCACGGCGAAGGCCGCCTCGTCGCAGGTTTTGTAGTCTGCGATCCCGCACCGCTTCGGGACGCCGTGCTTTTCGAGAACGTCGTAGACAGTCTTCCTCGTCTTAAACGGGATAGATTTCAAAATCTCGCCCGCGCTCAAGCCGCCCTTATACTTCTCGACAATGAAATGCTCGACCTCCGGGGTCAACCTTTTATTCCACGCGGCATGTGGCATACTCTTCAACCTCTGGCGAGAAATTAAGCTCAAGCCCCTTCTCGATGATCTCCCTGAGGGGCAGATAACCTTCGTCCGTATAGAATTTATGATCGAGAGTGCAGCGCACTTTTTGCCCGTCTTCCGTTTCGAACTCGACTACTTCCTGTTCCCCCGTCTCGAACGCTTCGACTATCTCGTTGACGAACACCCGCTCGCCATCGAAGCTAAATGTTCGTGCGATGTCAGCATGCCCTTCGGCTATCTCTTTGATTGAAACCAGCGCGCCCGTGTCTGCATCAACCACTTCCGAATTGCCCGCCAAACATCGATTGAAACCATAGTCGGCGAACTGCGCCATGAGGCGGAAGATTTCTTTGGCCTTCTTCTTGGCGATCTTGTTCTTCACGCAGCCGGTGACGAACTTCTCCTCGTGCTCGGCCATCTCCTCGCGCTTCTTCTTGCCCATCGCGCGGCGCATGAGGTCGGCCTCACCCAAGCTATAGCCGCCGAGACGCTGCGCGAGCTGCATGATCTGTTCCTGATAGACGAGGATGCCGTAGGTGTTGCGAAGAGTCTCCTCCATCTCCGGCGTGATGTACTCGATGGGCTTGCGGCCGTGGTAGCGGTCGATGTAGTCGTCCACCATGCCGCCGTCCAAAGGCCCCGGCCGGTAGAGCGCGTTCAAAGCCGACAGGTCTTCAATCGACTTCGGCCGCAGCTTCCGGCATATCTCCTGCATTCCCGTTGACTCAAATTGAAATATTGCTTCTGTATGACCACGCGCGAAAATGTCGTAAGTCTTGAGGTCATCGAGCGCGACTTCCGACCAGCAGATGTCGCGCCCCGTGGTGTCGCGGATGGTCTTGCAGCACTGGCTGATGATGGAGAGGGTGGTCAGGCCGAGGAAGTCCATCTTGAGCATGCCCGTCTTCTCAAGGTCGGACATCTCGAACTGGGTCGTCAACTCCTGCTTCTGGTTGACGGCGACGGGGATTAGTTCTTCGAGCGGCTGCGGGCTGATGACGACGCCGGCGGCGTGCACCGAAGAGTGGCGGGCGCAGCCTTCGAGGCGTCGGGCGATGTCGATGACCTTTTTAGTCTGCGGCTCGGTCTCGAAGGCCTGTTTGAGTTCGGGCACGGTTTCGAGCGCCTGATCGATGGAGACGTTGCGGCCGCGGATGGGCGGCGGGATGAGCTTGGCGATCTTCTCCACGTCGGCGTAGGGCATGTCGAGCGCCCGGCCCACGTCCTTGATGGCGGCCTTCGAGGCCATCGTGCCGAAGGTGATGATCTGGCAGACCGACTCTCGGCCGTAGAGCTGTGTGACGTGGTTGATGACTTCGGCGCGGCCGTGGACGCAGAAGTCGATGTCGATGTCGGGCATCGACACGCGCTCGGGATTCAGGAAGCGCTCGAAGAGCAGGTCATACTGGAGCGGGTCAACGTCCGTAATTTCGAGACAGTAGGCGATGAGCGAACCTGCGGCCGATCCACGGCCTGGGCCGACGGGGATGCCGCGGTCTTTGGCGAACTTGATGAAGTCCCAGACGATGAGGAAGTAGGAGGGGAAGCCCATCTGCTTGATCATCGCGATCTCGCGCGAGACCCGCTCCTGATACTCGCCGAGGGAGTGCTTGAGCTTGCCGGCTCCGGCCTGAGCGTCCCAGACGGTCTGGCGTCGCTTCTCGTAGCCCAGCCGGATGACTCGCTCGAAATACTCGTCAATCGTGATGTCGCCTTCCTCGGGCGGGATGGGAAAGACGGGCAGGCGGTTCTCACCCAGCGGGAGCTTGAGGTCGCACATCTCGGCGACTTCCATCGTGCGCGAGACGGCGTCGGGGCAGTAGGTGAAAATCTCGCGCATCTCCTGAGCGGAGCGGACGTACCACTGCGGGCCGCCGAAGCGCATGCGGTCGGTGTCGTTGACGGTGCGGCCCGTGCCGATGCAGAGCATCACGTCGTGGGCCTCGTAGTCGTCGCGGTAGAGGTAGTGTGCGTCGTTGGTGGCGACGAGCGGGATGGCGGTGCGCTTCGACAGCTCGATCAGGTCTTTGTTGATCTTCTGCTGGTCGGGGAGCTGGTGGTCCTGAATTTCGAGGAAGTAGTTTCCCTTACCGAGTATGTCCTGAAACTCCTGGGCGGCGCGGGCAGCCTCGTCGAACTTGCCCTCTTTCAGACGCGCCTGCGGGACGCCGGACAGACACGCGGAGAGACCGATGATGCCGCCGGAGAACTGTGCGAGCAGCTCGCGGTCGATGCGCGGCTTGCGGTAGAAGCCCTCCTTGAAGGCGCGCGAGGTGAGGCGCACGAGGTTGTGGTAGCCCTCTCGATCCTTCGCCAGCAGGATCATGTGGTTGTAGGGCTTTTCGCCCTTGCGCGCGTCGGCCTTGTCGAAGCGGCTGCCGGGGGCCAAATAGATTTCGCAGCCAATCAGCGGCTTGATGTCGTGCGCCTTCATCTCCTTGTAGAAGGAGACGGCGCCGTACATGTTGCCGTGATCCGTCATGGCGCACGCCTTCATGCCGAGTTCGCGCACGCGTTCGGCAAGGGGCTTGATCTGGATGGCGCCGTCGAGGAGGCTATAATCTGTGTGTAAGTGCAGGTGGGCGAAGTCGTTTGCTGACATGCTGAAAAATCGTACCCGTGCGGCTCGGTTTTATTTATCGCGGGGCGTGCGGCGCGCCCCACGCGTGGAATGGCGATGTGTTAATAGGCCATTTCGCGCGACGTGTCAACGGGCGTCTTCTAAGCGCCGGAAAAGCCGGGAATTAAGTGGGCCGGGTGGGGCTTCGGGGCGGGAGGGTTAGACAGGACTTACAGGATTTTCAGGATTGACAGGATGATGAAAGAGCTGATTTGAAATTTCAGATGTCAGATTTGAGATTTCAAATCGCCCCGTCCTGTCAGTCCTGCAAATCCTGTAAGTCCTGTCCATCCATGTTAATTGCTCTTTCGGAAACGCGGGTCGCGGACTCGCCCCGCCCCTACAGAGGTGACCGGCGTCGAAGTCTGAAACCGACTCTTAACGCCGCCGCCGGCGCATGAGCAGGAAGAGGACGGCGACGATGATGGCCGTCAGTATCAGGCTGCCGGGCCAGAGAAAGAAGCCGCCCTCGCTGCTGTAGCCGCCGACGATGCAGGCCGTCTGCGGCAGAGCGAGCGCGAGCGCGAGTGTTGCATGTCGTTTCATGAGCTACCCCCTTAAATTGCTGTGCCGCAGCGCCCGACTCCGGCCGCCGCCGACAGTTTAACGAACAAGCGGCGTCGAGGCTAACGGACGGACACGCCCACCGCCCACCGCACGGAGTTGCGGATTGACACGCCGCGGAGCGTTGGCATAGATTACCCGTCCGTTCATTAATTACGGGCTGACCCGACGAGTCTTGCGCCGCCTCGCGTCTCCTCAGCTTCAGCCTTCGAGACTGTCTTAACGCCCACTCGACGCTCGCCCACGCGCCGTGCGACGTGTGGGGAACCGCCGCCGTCACGGCTTCCGCCGAAGCTTCCGCCCGAACGAGAAAATCGAGTCCGACAACCAACACCGGAGTAGCCGAAATGAAGAGAACCGTCCTCCTTGTCGCCCTGTTGATGTTTTGTGGAGTGGTCAGCGCAAGCGCGCAGACGGAGTCGCCGCTGCTCCCGCGCAACCCCTCGATCAGCCGCGAGCAGATCGCGTTCGTCTACGCCGGCGACCTGTGGGTCGTCGGGCGCGAGGGCGGCGACGCGCGGCGTCTGACGGCCGGCGTCGGCACCGAGACGAACCCCATGTTCTCGCCCGACGGACGGCTCATCGCCTTCACGGCCGATTACGAGGGGAACACGGATGTCTACGTCGTCGAGGCGGCGGGCGGCGTGCCGCGCCGCCTGACTTATCACCCCGGAGTGGACGCCGTTGCCGGCTGGACGCCCGACGGCGCGAGCGTTCTCTTCCGCACGCAGCGCGACAGCTACTCGTTTGCCCCGCGTCTGTTCACCATGCCGCTCGCCGGCAGTAACCCCGTCGAAGTGCCTCTGCCGCAGGCCGCCGAGGGCAGCTTCTCGCCCGATGGACGGCGCATGGCTTACGTCCCGCTCGTGCGCGCCTTCCAGCAGTGGAAGGGCTATCGCGGCGGGCGCACCACCCCGGTTCTCGTCGCCGACCTCTCGGATTCGAGCGTCGAGAAACTGCCGCGCGAGAACTCGAACGACTTTAACCCGATGTGGGTCGGGGAGCGCGTCTACTTCCTCTCCGACCGCGACGGCGCGGTGACGATCTATTCCTACGACACGCGCACGAAGCGCGTCGCGCAGGCCGTCAGGAACACGGGACTCGACATCAAGTCGGCCGCGGCCGGCGACGGCGTGATCGTCTACGAGCAGTTCGGCTCGCTCCACACGCTCGACCTTTCGTCGGGAAAGACGCGGCAGATTCCGGTGCGCGTCGCGGGCGACGTGTCGGCCGTGCGCCCTAAGTTCGTGCGGGTGGCCGCGGGGATACGCAACATCGGTCTGTCGCCCTCGGGCGCGCGGGCCGTCTTCGAGGCGCGCGGCGAAATCCTGACCGTGCCGGCCGAGAAAGGCGACGTGCGAAATCTGACGAACAACTCCGCGGCCGCCGAGCGCGACCCCGCATGGTCGCCCGACGGCAAGTGGATCGCCTACTTCTCCGACGAGTCGGGCGAGTACGCCCTGCACCTGCGCGCGCAGAGCGGCATGGGCGAGGTGCGGAAAATCAACCTCGGCAGTCCGGCCTCGTACTTCTACTCGCCCGTCTGGTCGCCCGACTCGAAGAAGATCGCCTACACGGACAAGCGTCTGAACCTGTGGTATGTGAACGTCGAGCAGTCGGGCGTCGCGCCCGTCAAGGTGGACACGAACACCTACGACAACCCGTTCCGCGTGATGGACCCGGCATGGTCGCCCGACTCGCGCTTCATCACCTACACCAAACAGCTCAAGAACCGCCTCGGCACCGTCTTTATCTATTCGCTCGAAGAGCAGAAGACCCGACAGGTGACCGACAACATGTCGGACGCGCGCTTCGCGCAGTTCGACAGAGACGGCAAGCACCTTTACTTCACCGCGAGCACGAACTCGGGGCCGACCTCGGGCTGGCTCGACATGTCGAGCTTCGGCCGGCAGGTGACGCGCTCGGTCTACGTCGTCGTCCTCGGCAAAGACTCGCCCAGCCCGCTCGCGCCCGAGAGCGACGAGGAGAAGATTCTCGAAGAGCAGAAGACCAACAACCCCGAGGAGAAGGGCGACCCGCGCCCCGGCCCCTCGCCCAGCCCCACGCCCGTCATGGGCGCCATCTCCACTGACGACGCGCCCGCCCAGGCGGACGACGAGGCAAACATCTCGGCCGTCGAGCAGCAGACGCAGGAGCCGGCCGGCGATAAACCCGCCGCCGGGCGCGGGGGCGCGGCCAAAAAGCCCGAACCCGTCCGCATCGACTTCGAGGGAATAGACCAGCGCGTGCTGGCGCTCCCCATCCCGCCGCGCGACTACGCCGGCATGCGCGCCGGCAAGGCCGGCACACTCTTCCTGCTCGAGAACGCGCCCGGCCCCACCGACACGTTCGGCCTCGTCCTCCAACGCTTCGACCTCTCGAAGCGCAAGGTGGAGAAGGTTACCGAAGGGCTGACCTCCTTCGACCTCTCGGCCAACGGCGAGAAGATGCTCTTCCAGCAGGGCGGCGGTCAGGGCGCGCCGCCGGCTGCCGCCGCGCCGGGTCAGCAGCAGGGCGGGCGCTGGTTCATCGTCTCAGCCACGCAGCCGCTCAAGCCGGGCGAAGGCTTAATCAACACGGCCGCGATGGAGGTGCGCGTCGATCCGCGCGCCGAGTGGCGGCAGATGTACCGCGAGGCGTGGCGCATCCAGCGCGACTTCTTCTACGACCCGACCTACCACGGCCTCGACATCGCGGCCACCGAGAAGAAGTACGAGCCGTTCCTGTCGGGCCTCGCGCACCGCGCCGACCTCAACTATCTCCTGCAAGAGTCGCTCGGCAACATGGTCGTCGGCCACCACAACACGGGCGGCGGCGACACGCCTCAGCCGACACCCGTCCCCGGAGGGCTGCTCGGCGCCGACTACAAAGTCGAGCAGGGGCGCTACCGCTTCGCGCGCATCTTCAACGGCGAGAACTGGAACCCCTCCTTGCGCGCGCCGCTCACACAGCCCGGCGTCAACGTCCGCGTCGGCGAGTACCTTTTGGCCGTCAATGGTCGCGAGCTGCGCGCCGCCGACAACCTCTACAGCTTCTTCGAGGGCACGGCCAACAAGCAGACCGTCATCCGCGTCGGCCCCAACGCGGACGGCTCCGGCGCGCGCGAGACGACGGTCGTCCCCGTCGCGAGCGAGTCGGGCCTGCGCAACCTCGCGTGGATCGAGGGCAACCGCCGGCGGGTCTCGGAGATGACTGGGGGCCGGGTCGCCTACGTCTACCTGCCGAACACCTCGACGGCCGGCTACACCAACTTCAACCGCTACTACTTCTCGCAGATCGACCGCGAGGCGGCCGTCATCGACGAGCGCTTCAACGGCGGCGGCACCGCGGCCGACTACATGATCGACTACATGCGCCGGCCGCTCATGAACTACTGGGCGACGCGCGAGGGGGCCGACTTCACCACGCCCGTCGGCTCCATCTACGGCCCGAAGGTGATGCTCATCGACGAGTACGCCGGCTCGGGCGGCGACGCCCTACCGTGGTATTTCCGCCGTGCCAAAATCGGCCCCCTCGTCGGCAAGCGCACATGGGGCGGACTGGTCGGCATCTACGACTACCCGCAGCTCATCGACGGCGGCTCCGTCACCGCGCCCCGCGTCGCCTTCTACAGCCCCGAGGGCGAATGGGAAGTAGAGAACGCCGGCGTCGCCCCCGACATCGAAGTCGAACTCGACCCGAAGGCGTGGCGTCAGGGTCGCGACCTGCAACTCGAAAAGGCCATCGAGGTCGTCATGGAGGCGCTTCGCAAGAACCCGCCGCCCGCGCCCCGCAAACCCGTCTACCCGAACTATCACAACGGCCGGCCCACAGTGTCGCGGCAGTAAAAAAAACAGTACCGCGAGCGGTAGCGAGCGGGTGTCGCTCCCGAGAGCAGAGCCGCTCGCGGTACTGTCATTACCCAAAAACTAAGGGCAGCCCGTGTGGCTGCCCTTTCACTTCTCTAAATGGAGCCGAGGAGGATCGAACTCCTGACCTCTTGAATGCCATTCAAGCGCTCTCCCAGCTGAGCTACGGCCCCTCGGAACAAGTCGCCCTTGCGGGGCGGTAAAAAGAGTAGCGCGAGGCGAGAAAGGCAGTCAAGCGCATTGAGCGGCGGCGCGTGCGAGCTTCATGGCTTGCGGCTACCTGCCTTTGAACTGCGGCTTGCGCTTCTCTAAGAAGGCGCGGACGCCCTCGTCCTTATCTTCGCTGGAGAAGCAGAGGGCGAAGAGATCGACCTCGCGGCGCAGGCCCTCGTCGAGGTTCGAGCGCGAGGCGATGCGGACGGCCTCTTTGGCGAGGCGCAGGGCGACGGGACTCTTCTCGGCGATGCGGCCGGCCAGTTCCATCGTTTTGGCTTCGAGGTCCGGGGCGGGCACGACCATCTGGACGAGGCCGATGTTGTAGGCCGTCTGCGCGTCGATGATGTCGCCCGTGAGGATCAGCTCCATCGCCTTGCCTTCGCCGACGAGACGCGTGAGCCGCTGTGTGCCGCCGCCGCCGGGGATGATGCCGAGGTTGATCTCGGGCTGGCCGAAAGAAGCCTTGTCGCTGGCGATGCGGATGTCGCAGGCCATGGCGAGTTCACACCCCCCCCCGAGGCAGTAGCCGTTGACCATGGCGATGAGTGGTTTGGTGAACGTGTCCACGGCGGTGAAGAGCGAGCGGCCGAGCATCACGTCGCGCTGCGTGTTGGCCGTGCGCCCCTCGAACTCGCTGATGTCGGCCCCGGCGATGAACGCCTTGTCGCCCGCGCCCGTGACGACGACGACGCGCACCCGTTCGTCCTCGCGCAGCTCATCGAGCGCCGCCGCGCCCTCCTGACGGGTTTGGATGTTGAGGGCGTTCCGCTTCTCGGGCCGGTTGATGGTCAAAAGCGCGACGCCGCCGCGCCGCTCAAGCAGGATGGTCTCGTAGGATGCCATTGGATTTTTTGCTCCGCAAAAAAAGTGATAAGTGATGAGTGATAAGTGATAAGACGAAGAGCAACCGCTCTGTCTTTTCTTATCACTTATCACTCATCACTTATCACTGACTCTGTTCGCCCTCGGCCGCGGTGCCCTGTTCGTCGGCGACCCAGGAGACGAAGAGACGCAGCCAGTTGTCGGCCGGCTCGACGATCTGGACGCCGATGCGCGCCGTGCCATAGATGGCCGGGGCGATGCGGATGACCTTGGCCGTGACCTCGATGGGCGAGCCGTCGGGCTTGTGCGCGCGGATGTAGAGCTGGTCGCCGCGGCCCACGCGCTGGTTGAGGTGAAAGAGCGTGCCCATCGTCGAGATGTCGTCGGTCTCGGTCGGCTCGCTCCACGCCGCGCCGTCTTCCGAGCGGCCCGAGACCACGATGGGCAGCCGCAGCGCCATGCGGAGCGCAAACCGCCGCTCTTCGCGCTTCTCGATGTTGGGGGTCGCCTTGTCCATAAGTCAGGAGTCAGGAGTCAGGAGTCTCAGGAGTCAGAATGAGAAGCAATCAGGCAGGGAGCGAATCAATTCTGACTTCTGGCTCCTGACTCCTGACTTCATTCTTTCCACTCGTAGAAGCCTTCGCCGCTCTTCTTGCCCAGTTTGCCCGCCGCGACCATGCGCCGCAGGATGTCGGGCGGGCGGAAGCCTTCGGCGCCGAACTCGCCGTAGAGGTACTCGGCGATTTGAAGACGCACGTCGAGGCCGACCAGATCGGTTAATTTCAGCGGCCCCATGGGGTGATTGTAGCCTAGTTCCATCGCCGTATCTATATCTTTCGCACTGGCTACGCCCTCCTCGACCATCCGCATCGCCTCCAGCCCCAGCGCCACGCCCAGCCGGCTCGAAGCGAAGCCGGGCACGTCTCTGACCGTGATCGGCTCCTTCCGCATCCGCCGCCCCACGGCGCGCGCCGTCTCGCATGTCTCGGCGGAAGTCTCGCGGCCGACGACGACTTCGAGCAGGCGCATGATGTGGACGGGGTTGAAAAAGTGCATCCCGACGACACGCTCCGGGCGACGTGCGCCGCGCGCGATCTCCGTGATCGACAGAGAGGAAGTGTTGGTGGCGAAGACGAAGTCGCCCGCGGCCACGCGCTCCACCTCCCTGAGCGCCTCGCGCTTCAGCTCCATCCGCTCGGGCACGGCCTCGACGAAGAGGTCGGCCAGGGCCGTCTCCCCCATGTCGGTCGTCACCCGGATGTTCGCCAGCGCCGTCTCGCGCTCCTCCTCAGTCACCTTGCCGCGCTCGACGCCCTTCGAGAGGTTCGCGTCGATGGCGCGCAAGGCGCGGAGCGTCACGTCGTCCGAGATGTCGCGCAGAGTCACCCGGTAGCCGCTCATCGCGGCGACCTGCGCGATGCCGTGTCCCATCGTCCCGGCCCCGAGCACGCTGATGCGCTCGACGGCGAGGGGCGGCGAGGTCTCGTCAGATTTTTCGTTTTCCGGTGTGACCAAAACGGTGAAAGTTTGCAGGGGCCTCGACCGAGCCGGGGCCGACTCTCTGAAGCCACCCCTTCGGGCGCGGGAGGCATATTCGACTCCGACTCGCGCGAGACGTTATACTACACGCGCAAGGCAAAAGGCTACTGTGGGCACCAGACGCACGAGCGCCCTCGACTGCGTGCGACGCGCGCCCCCGAGGAGAGTGTCGAACATCATGGAGCAGGAAACGATTCACAAGGAAGTCGTCATCATCGGGTCGGGGCCGGCGGGGCTGACGGCCGCCATCTACGCGGCGCGCGCAGACCTCAAGCCGCTCGTCGTCCACGGCCCGCAGCCCGGCGGCCAGCTCACCATCACGACCGACGTGGAGAACTACCCCGGCTTCGCCGAGGGCATTCAGGGGCCGGCGCTGATGGAGGAGTTCGAGAAGCAGGCCCGGCGCTTCGGCACCGAGTTTCTGCAAACGTTCATCTCCAAAGTCGATCTCTCCGAGCGCCCGTTCAAGCTCTACACGGACGATCATCTGATCGAGGCCGAGACGCTGATTATCGCCTCGGGCGCCTCCGCCAAGTGGCTCGGCATTCCGGGCGAAGCGCCGTACCCCGAGGGCTTGGGCGGCTTCGGCGTCTCGGCCTGCGCGACGTGTGACGGCTTCTTCTTCAAGGGCCGCACAATCGTCGTCGCCGGCGGCGGCGACACGGCGATGGAGGAGGCCACATTCCTCACGCGCTACGCCTCGCGCGTCACCGTCATCCACCGCCGCGACAAGTTGCGCGCCTCGCAGATCATGCAGCAGAAGGCGCTCGCCAACGACAAGATTGATTTCCTGTGGGACACGGAAATCCGCGAGGTGCTCGGCTCGAAGGACACAGGGGTGACGGGCCTGCGAATCTTCAACAAGAAGACGGGCGAGGAGCGGGTCTTCCCCTGCGAGGGCTTCTTCGTCGCCATCGGCCACAAGCCGAACACAGACATCTTCCGCGGCTGGCTGGAACTCGACGAGGTCGGCTACATCAAGACGGCCGGGCGCTCGATGGCCACGAACATCCCCGGCGTCTTCGCCTGCGGCGACGCGCAGGACTCGTTCTACCGGCAGGCCGTCACCGCCGCCGGAACGGGGTGCATGGCCGCCATCGACGCCGAACGCTACCTCGACAACCTGCCCGTCGTGACGCCCACCGGCGAGGAGATCAACATGGACGGCGACCGCGTCATGCCCAGCCACGATATCGTCATCATGGCCGACGGCAAGGTCATGTCGAACAAGCCGGACGACGTGCCCGGCGAGGCGACGGCCGGAGACTAAGCGGGACGGCGTCGATCAAAACCGCGGCCCGAAGTTTTTTCTCGGACGAGCACAGCGGCGAAGCCCCGGCAGGGGCGGAAGAATGTAGCCCACGGCGTCGGGCCGTGGGTCAGCGTCGCTTAAAAACACGGAAGCCCCGTCAGGGGCGAAAGAACCGCGACGAGATTCGTGCTCAACGTCGCGGTTCTTTCGCCCCTGACGGGGCTTTCAGACTTTGTTATCACGTCCGTTCCCACGGCTCACGCCGTGGGCTACATTCTTC
>DASVES010000130.1:0-11256 GCA_036380435.1 Pyrinomonadaceae bacterium
GTTGTCGTACCAGACGGACTGGCCGAGCCGCATGATTTCACGCAGTGGGTTGTTCATCGACTCCGCTCCAAACTCCCGAGGCCAGAAAGAAGTAGGCAGAGAGACGCCCGGCTTCAGTCGCCAACGGTCAACAGAAACAATTTATTTCGGCGGATACTAACACAGTGAAAAACTCTATTCCAGAACGCTCACTTGATATTAACTCAAACGACGATACGAGGAAGTGTTTTCGACTCCGACATCAGTTTGAACAACTCGGATGTCCTCCAAAAGCAAACCGGCTCAGGCATGAGCCTGAGCCGGTTTACTCGTCCTCCTGATGTGGCGCGCTCGCGGGCCGGGGCCGCGCATTAATTGCCGTTCGTGTTCGACGCTTCCTCGCTCTTGAATCTCGAATCCTCCATCTTGACGCCGTATGTGACCGTGAGGATTTGGGCCTCCTCCGCCATCTTGTCGTTCGCGTAGAGCACGGAGCGGTACGGGACGCGCGTGCCCTGCACGATGCGGTAGTCGTGGAACGTGCGCCTGTATTTGACCGGCGTGCCGCCCGGCTGCTGCGCGGTCTCGTATTCGAGCCACAGCACCTTCCCCGTCTGCGAGCTGATGTAGTAGCGCGTCCGCCCGCCCGCTTTCTCCGTCAGGTCGAGCACCCACATGTCGATGTTCTTCTGCTTGTCCTTGCCCACGTAGTTGAGGGTCGCGCCGTTCTCTTTGTAGCGCAGAAGGTTCTCGATGCCGTGCTGGCGGGCCGAGTCGAAGTCGGAAACGTCCTCCTGTCGCGGGGCGAACGAGGTGCCTTTGATGATGCCCCACAGGCGGCCGTCGTTGAAGATGAGCGAGTACTCGAGATTGGTGCGTCTCTGATCGACGCGAATCTTGTCCTTGTCGCTCGTCTCGCCCCGCTTGAAGGAGCGCTCGTACTCGATCTCGACCGGGGTGCCGTCCGTAGCGGTGCGCGAGATGCGCCCGCGCTCGACGCCCGTGCGTCTCACCTGTTCGAGTTGGGCGCGGCCGCCGAAAACCAACAACACGCCCTCGGCGATGCCTTCGGCCGTCAGCCCCGCGTCACTTGTCTTCTCGGCCTTCTTCTCGTCCTTCTTCTTCTCGACCGGGGCCGCCGTTTGCGCGTGCGCCCCCGAAGCGACAGAAGACAGGGCCGCCGCGAGCATAAGTAAATGAAAGCGTCGTAGCACTGTTGTAAGCATCTCCCTATTAAAATTTTCCCTGAGACTCAACACCGCCGGCGCCCGTGTGGGCATCGCTCTGTTGGAGAGCACGGCCGAGATTTGAGACGATTGTAACACAACTGCCCCGTCTGGCTTCAGGCCCGGCGGCGCGTCAGAATCTATTGATGCCAAAGGGTTAGCGGGCGATGCCCGGCCTCTGACGTTGACAAGCTTTCGGACTAAAATGTAGAGTGCAAAGTTTTCATAACAACGTGTGAGAGGCGCCTGCTATGTTTGGTGCGTGCCGGGCGACGCTTCAGAGAGCGCCGCGGCCGCAGTGGCCCTTTCCGAAAGGAAGTGAACATCGTGAAGAGAGTTGGATTACTGGTGGGGCGCGAGAAGTCATTCCCGCAGGCCCTGATCGAGGCCATCAACGAGCGCGGCGCGGGGGAGGTGACGGCCGAGTTCATCACCGTCGGGGGCATCCGCCACGACTACGAAAAACAGTACGACCTGATCGTTGACCGCATCTCGCATGAAGTGCCCTTCTACCGAGCCTTCCTCAAGCGCGCGGCGCTCGAAGGAACGGTCATCGTCAACAACCCGTTCTGGTGGTCGGCCGACGACAAATTCTTCAACTATTCGCTGGCCGAAAAGTTGGGCGTCGCCGTCCCGCGCACCGTCCTGCTCCCGCAGAAGGACTACATCGAGGGCATCGTCAGCGATTCCCTGCGCAATCTGGAGTTCCCGCTCGACTGGCAGGGCATCACGGATTACGTCGGCTTCCCCGCCTTCATCAAGCCCTTCGACGGCGGCGGCTGGAAGAACGTCTCCAAAGTTAACTCGCTCGAAGAACTCTGGCGCGTCTACGACACCACGGGCACGCTCTGCATGACGCTCCAGCAGGGCATCGAGTACGACCAGTTCGTGCGCTGCTACTGCATCGGGCAGGAGGACGTGATGATCATGCCCTACGACCCGTCGAAGCCCTATCTTTCGGGGGAGCAGTACCTGCACAATCCCACGTATCTCTCCACCGAACTCGCGCAGCGCGTCACAGACGACGTGCGCAAGCTCTGCCGCGCGCTCGGTTACGACATCAACACCTGCGAGTTCGCCATCAAGGACGGCGTGCCTTACGCCATCGACTTCATGAACCCGGCGCCCGACGCCGACCTCCACTCCGTCGGCGAGTTCTATCACAACTGGGTGACGAAGGCTGTCACCGACCTCGTTTTCAAACGCCTTGCGGAGCCACAACCCGCTCCGCGCTACCGTTGGGACGCCCTGCTCAACCCCGTGCCTGAGCCTGCCGGCGCAAGGGAGGCGCTCTCGGCAATCGCCACGGCCGCGGAACAGGCTTCACGCACCATCATCCCGCAGCCCGTCCGTGATTTTACCGCCGACGTGGCCGCGGGGGTCACTGACTTGGTCGAACAGGCGGCCGGCGCCGTCTCGTCGCTCGTCGGCTCGGACGAAGTAGCCGAGGAGCCGGCGGCGAAGGATAATAAAAAGCCGCGCTCTTCCGCCGTCAAGGGTAAGACACCCGCCAAAAAAAGCGCGGCCCCGCGCGGCCGGAAGACGCCTTCGACGGAAGTCTAGCCTTCCCCAAGCAAAAATCGCCCGGCGCTGCTTACGAAAAGTTCAAGCAGCGCCGGGCGGTAACATTTTGAAGCTCGGAATTAAATGTGTGTCTAAAAAGAGCTGTGCCAGCTCGAGTGTTGCGTTTGTGGGGGGCACAATCGGCGTTCGAGCTGGCACTGGCGGGCACTTAACTTTTATTCAAGGCGGTTATCCGGTGGATTGCGCTGGCGCTTGGGGCGCCAACCCGTCTTGAACGAGCGGCATTATACATCACTTCACAAAACTGTCAACGCTTTTTTGTGACTAAATAGACAAATAATCGACCGCCCTGCTGATTTGACAGGCCCCCGCTCTAAACCTATACTTTGCCACTCTTTCGACGCTTTTCAGCGTGCGGCCAGGTAGCTCAGTTGGTAGAGCACGCGACTGAAAATCGCGGTGTCGGCGGTTCAATTCCGTCCCTGGCCATCAACAAAATGAAAAAACGGGCAGCCCGCAAGCTGCCCGTTTTTGCTTTGTGTGCCGAAGTGTGCCGATTAGGCCCAGGCTCCGCAGCATTATTCGACGGTGATGTTGATCTGCTGTGACGCCTCGGTCTTTGCCGCGCGATCATTGACGGTGACTTTCAGAGTGTAGCGTCCCGGAGGAAAACCTGAAAGTGGTATCTGGGCGCCGTACTGCAAGCGTGTCTGATCCGCGACCCCGGCGGTCAAGATCGGCTGCGGGGGCGAGGCGATGAGCTGCTTGCCGTTCTGCAGCACTTGCAGTGTGACGGCCACATCGGCCTGCCCGTTGGCTGACCGGGCCGCGTTGTAGACGAACATCTGGATGAGCATGCTGGAAGCGCGCGCAAACCTGCGCTCCACATCCAGCGCCGGGGCTTCCCCGGCCTTGCCCGTAACTTCGGCCAGCAGGATATTGCTCAGTGCCAGCTCTCCAGCCTTAAACTTGGGTATCTCAAGCCAGAGGAATGAGCTTCCGACCCGCCCCGTCTGCGCGTCGCGCGCCGCGACGCGCACCTGATACAGGCCCGCCGGCAGAGCGTTCGGCATCGTCGCGACAATTCTAAAAGGCTGCGTGCTTGACTCGCTGATTTTGACATTCTGGCCCACGCCTGTGACGGACTTGCCTGAGTCATTCAGCACCGCTACAGCGAAGTCAACTTCACCCGCCGCCTTACCGCCCGCGCCGGGCGCGAGCTGGAAGTTAGAGAGGTCTGCGAAAGTGATGATCTTGTAGCTGTCGCTGCTCTCGTTGGCGTAGGTCGTGTAAACCGACACACCCAGTTGGCGGCGCGGGAAGGCCGATGAGATGGCGGCGCGCAGATCCGCCTCTGAAGGTTTAAGCGCGGGAGTCTTACTGTCTTTAGCCGTGGTTTTGTTGTCCGACGCGAGCGGCGGGGGCGGTGTGTGGTAGAAGCCCTTGCGCGAGAGCACTTTCAAATCGGAGCGGCCCTTGATGCTGACTTTCAGACTGCTGAACTTGGGTTTGCCCGATTCGATTACCTGGGGCTTCCAGGCCAGCACGTAATAGGACTCTGTTTCTGTCAGCACCTGTCTGACGCCGGATTCCAGATCGTTGCGGTTGAGGATGGCGCGCCCGCCCGTGTCGGCGGCGAGCGTGCGCAGAATTTCTCTCGTGGCGGAGTCGGCCGACATCGCGATGCTGGAGGCATCGGTCGAAGCGTCGATGCGCTCGCGGCCGCCCCCCTGGATACTGCCAATGCCAATATCGGAGAACACGTCCTGACTGGCGGTAACATTGCTGACGGTGAGGCCCTTGGAGTCCACCGTGTATATGGCCACGCCGGAGCGCGCGGCCGTATCGATTACGCGTTGCAATCGTTCGGTGCCTTGCGCACTCCTCGTGTCCAGGATGAAGCCGTCGGAGATGAAGAAGAACAGCTTGCGTCCGGGGAGTGTGGCCGAGCCGCGAGCCACATACTCGAGTGAACCGAGCACGGCCTCACCGACGGCGTTGGACTGGAAGAGTACGGCGCGGGCTTCGTTCTTGACGGCAGTTTCCGCCGTCATCCGACGCATGTTCATGTCCGTGCCTGGGACCCTCAGGACACTGGAGGATATCCCGCCGCCACCACCGCCGCCACCGCCGCCGCTGCCACCGCCGCCACCGCCGGGCTGACCGGATTGCTGCGGGGGCGGCGGCGTCGGCTGCGGCTGCTCACTCGCGCCCCCCCCCTGGCGCTCAAAACCCATGTCGTCCATGTATTCTTTGGCCTTGTAGTCGATCACGTTGCGATGACCCTTGTCGATGGCCAGGGCTTCGTAAACAGTCATGGCGCGGCGTCCTTGTGTGGGCGCTGAGCGGGACTGGTAGTTAAGGCGGGAGATGCCAAGCCTGAGTGCGGTCTTGTTGCCGGTCAACTGTTGTAGAAAACCAATCTGGCCGCTGGGCGAGATGAGCAGAGCCTGGTCGTCTTCGCCCATGGCGTCCACGAAATTATTGAGCAGGTCGCGCGCACGCTTGATTCCCTCGGGGGCCAGATGCATGTCATCGACAAAGAAAATGAAGGTGCGGCCCACCGACGTGCCCAACGCGGCCGCACGTGGTTGGGACGGGGTGTTGTTTGGCGTTCCACTCGACTCACGCGCGGCCGCCAGTTGGGCGGCCTCACGCGCGCTTCCGGTCTCCACATTTTCAAAGAAAGAGATTTCCTGCGGCTGGCCCTCCACCGACAGCTCGAACTGATCCTTGGTCAGGCCCCTGACGGTCCGGCCTTGCTTGTCCAGAACGACAAGGTCTGTTTGAACCAGATTTGTGCTAATCCGCAGCACTTCGTCCTGCTGCGCCGCCGGCGGATTCTGCGTCGCAGTCTGACTAAGGGCGGGCGGCAACAGGGAGGAAAACAACAGAGCACATGACAGGAGGAGACCGACGCGAGTTTTAATGTAACGATGGTGCATGAGTTACCTTCTATTTTAGACGGAGGTTGAACACAGGGCGAATAACGCAGTGTCGGCGCTCTCGTTGAAAGCCGGGGAGACGTCTGTGAGCGCGGCTGAATTAGAAGAAGCGATTCCCGGCGTCCGACTAAGGTGAAGCGGTCTGGGCCGTTCCTGCTTCGGCCTGCGTTGCGCCGAGAACCTAAACGAAGCAGTGGGAATTTCGCATAACCAGTGGGGAAAATCAAGTTTTTCGACGCGGCAGATGGTTCAACTCCGAACCTCTGCGACAAAGAGTTTGTGTGCGTAGCGGCATGAACCGGGGATTAGAAGTATACGGGGCCATTTTCTGAGGGTCACAATTTAGCATGATTGAATAGCTCTTCGGCGTGTGCCCGTGCCTCGGAGAGCACATCGCGCTCGACCAGCGTCTTTAATTCACCATCCTTCATCACCACCTCGCCGTCGATAAGCGTTGCGCGCACGTCTCCCGCTTCCGCTGCGTAGACCAGTGTCGAAACGACATCGGGGCGTGGCGTCGTGTGCGTGCGCTCCAGATCGACGAGGATGAGGTCGGCGCGCTTCCCCGCTTCCAGACTCCCGATCTCGCCGGCGAGGCCGAGGGCGCGCGCACCGTCGGCGGTCGCCATACGCAGGACCCGGCGGGCTGGGAGGGCTTCCGCGCCGCCCACGACTTTCTGAAGCAGCGAGGCGGTACGCATCTCCGTGAACATGTCGAGGCGGTTGTTGCACGGTGCGCCGTCGGCCCCGAGCGAGACGGAGACGCCGCGCGCGAGCATTTCGATAATGGGGGCTATCCCCGATGAAAGCTTGAGGTTCGACGACGGGCAGTGGGCAACGTGGGTGCCCGTCTCAGCCAACAGTTTCTGCTCATCCCGGTCAACGTGGACGCAGTGCGCGAGTACGACATCATCCCCCGTCAGCCCGACCGACGAGAGGTAAGAGACGTTTCGCATCCCGGTCTCCGCCAGGACCATCTCCACCTCTTCGCGGTTCTCGGACGCGTGCGTGTGAATCAACACGCCGCGCTCGCGCGCCAGGGCTGCGACACTCCTGAGCAACGCGTCCGTACAGCTCACGGCGAAGCGCGGGGCGAAGCAGTGGCGGACGCGCCCGCCGCCCCGGCCATGCCACGCATCGAGGAGCGCGACCGACTCTCCGATTGAGTCTTCGGTCTCCTCCCGAAGCGGCGCGGGCACATCGCCGCCCTTGTCCATCATGCACTTGCCGACCGTCGCCCGAAAACCCGTCTCCTCGACGACGCGAAAGACCTCCTCCGTGTGGCGGACGGTCTCCATCGTGAGCGCGCAGGTCGTGCCGCCCCGAATCATCTCCGCGATGCCTAAACGCGCCGACGCCCTGACGGACTGCTTCGAGTGTGCGGCCTCCATCGGCCACACGCGCTTACGCAGCCAGTCGATGAGCGAGAGGTCGTCGGCGGCGCCGCGGAAGAGCGTCTGGCACAGGTGTATGTGCGTCTGCACAAAGCCGGGGAGGACGGCGCAGCCGCGTGCGTCAATCGTCTCGTCAGCGGGGCCGAGGTCGTCGCCGATTGCGACAATGCGACTGCCGCGGACGAGGAGGTCGGCGGCCACGACAGAGTCGGCGGCGTCCACCGTGACGAGCGTCCCGCCTTTGATGAGGATGCTGCGTTCCAACATGTGACACGGCCTTTGACGCGGCCTTCCGGGGCAAAAGCCGCAGGATTATGCGCCGGGGCGGCGAAGTCTGTAAAGAACGCCGCCCCGCGCACGGGCACGAAAAAAGTCCCGGCCGCCACAGCACGCCTCCAACGCACGGGCGCGGCGGCGTGTGTGGCGGCCGGGATTATTCTCGGCCTCTCGGCATGCTTCGACTACTTCTTGCCGGTCGCAGCCGCCTCGGCCTCCGGCTCCTCGCCGTCGGGGCCGGCGATGCCGAGCGCCTTGCGAACCTCGGTCTCGATCCGGCGCAGAAGCTCGGGATTGTCCTTGAGCGTCTGCTTGGAGTTCTCGCGGCCCTGACCCAAACGCTCGCCCGAGTAAGAGAACCACGCGCCCGACTTCTCGACCACCTTGTTGGCCACGCCGAGATCGATCACGTCGCCCTCGCGCGAGATGCCCTCCCCATACATGATGTCGAACTCACACTCACGGAAGGGCGGCGCCAGCTTGTTCTTGACCACCTTGACCTTCGTCCGGTTGCCCACCGCCCGGTCGCCGTCCTTGATGGCGCCGATGCGGCGGATGTCGAGGCGAAGACTGGAGTAGAACTTCAGGGCGCGCCCGCCGGTCGTCGTCTCGGGGCTGCCGAACATGACGCCGATCTTCTCGCGAATCTGATTGATGAAGATGAGGCTCGTGTTCGACGAGGAGACGACGGCCGTCAGTTTCCTGAGCGCCTGCGACATCAGGCGGGCCTGAAGGCCCGGCAGGCTGTCGCCCATCTCGCCGTCAAGCTCAGCGCGCGGGACGAGCGCGGCCACCGAGTCGATGACGATCACGTCCACGCCGTTCGAGCGGATGAGCGCCTCGGTGATCTCCAGCGCCTGCTCGCCCGAGTCGGGCTGCGAGATCAGCAACTCGTCGATTTTGACGCCCAGCTTGCCGGCGTACTCGGCATCCATCGCGTGCTCGGCGTCGATGTAAGCGGCGACACCGCCCACCTTCTGCGCCTCGGCGACGATGTGGAGCGCGAGCGTCGTCTTGCCCGAAGACTCCGGGCCGTAAATCTCGATGACCCGGCCGCGGGGCACGCCGCCGATGCCGATGGCGGCATCAAGGCTTATGGAAGTGGTCGAGATCGACAACACGTCGGCGGCCTCGCGGTCGCCGAGACGCATGATCGACCCCTTGCCGAATTTCTTTTCGATGTTGAGGAGCGCCGACTCGACGGCCTTGCCGCGCTCCGCGTTAATTTTGGAATCAGCCATTGTCGCTATCACCTTTTCTCAGTCCCCTCTCACGCGTTTTTAAAGTCAGTGTCCGGAAAAGACCGGGACAGTCTACCACAAACGGCGCGAGAATGGAACAACGTTTCACACGTGCAACAGACTTTTTTCTCCCGCCCGCACGTGAGGAAAGGGGCCGGAGGAGATTGGCCCGCGCCTCGCCGCTTGACGGTGCAAGCAGGAGGGGTTGAGCCGTTTGGGAAAATATCGCGGGGCATTATAGCCGCTTCGCCGGATGCCGACAAACAGTAGCGCGAGCGGTAGTGAGCGGGTATGCCTACGATGGCGGGCCGCATCGCGCAACCACACCCGCTCACTACCGCTCGCGGTACTGTTCATCCTTCGGGGACGAGTGTGCGGACGAAAGCGCCGACGCGACTCACGAGGTCGGGCGCGCCCGCGAGCCGTTCCATCTCGGCGACGATGGCCGAGCCGATGACGGCCGCGTCCGCGTAGCGCCAGACTTCGGCGACCTGCTCGCGGCTCGAAATGCCGAAGCCGACGGCGACCGGCAATTCCGACACGCGGCGCACGCGGCCGACCAACTTTTCGGCCTCCGCGCTCATCTCCGTGCGCGCGCCCGTCACGCCGGCGCGCGAGACGGCGTAGATGAAGCCGCTCGCCTTACCGGCCACGAGCGAAAGGCGCGCGTCGGTCGTCGTCGGGGCCACGAGGAAGATTTGATTTACACCGCTTGCGTCCAACACGGCGGCGAACTCGCCCGCCTCCTCCGGCACAAGGTCGGTGACGAGTACGCCGTCGATGCCGGCATCACCAGCCGCACGCCCCAGACGTTCGACGCCATACTGCATGAGCGGGTTGAAGTAGCTGAAGAGCACGACGGGCACGTCGGACTCGCGCCGCGCCTCCGACACGACGGCAAGCACGTCCGCCACGGTCACGCCTCCGCGCAGGGCGCGCTCCGAGGCGCGCTGGATGACGGGGCCGTCGGCGACGGGGTCGCTGAAGGGGATGCCGAGTTCGATAATGTCGGCCCCGGCGCGCGCGAGTTCGGGGATGAGGGCGCGGGTGGTCTGGAGGTCGGGGTCGCCGGCGGTGACGAAGGGGATGAACGCGCGCCGGCCTTCTCGTCGCAGGCGGTCGAAAGTTTCCGCGATGCGGCTCAAGCGGACTTCTCCCCTGATGTCACTTCGACGGCCGCCGTTTCTTCCGCGAGCGCGGCCACCGTCTGCACGTCCTTGTCGCCGCGTCCAGAGAGGTTGACGAGAACTATCTGGTCGGAGCGCATTTCGCGCGCGAGGCGCAGGGCGTGGGCGATGGCGTGAGCCGATTCGAGGGCGGGGATGATGCCTTCGAGCCGTGAGAGGAGGCGGAAGGCTTCGAGCGCCTCTGAGTCCGAAGCCGAGACGTATTCGACGCGGGCGGTGTCGCGCAGGTGCGCGTGCTCGGGGCCGATTGAGGGGTAGTCGAGACCGGCGGAGACGGAGTGTGTCGCGGCGATCTGCCCGCCGTCGTCCTGGAGGACGTAGCTCAGCGTCCCCTGAAGCACTCCGGGCCGTCCGCCGCCTTCCGGCATGAAGCGCGCCGCGTGTTCGCCCAGACCGCCGCCACGCCCTCCGGCCTCGACGCCGACCATGCGGACGGATGCGTCCGAGAGGAACGGGTGGAAGAGACCGATGGAGTTTGAGCCGCCGCCGACGCAGGCTACGAGCGCGTCGGGCAAGCGTCCCACAGTTTCGAGAATCTGCGCACGCGCCTCGCGCCCGATGACGCTCTGAAACTCGCGCACCATCAGCGGGTACGGGTGCGGGCCGAGGGCGCTGCCGAGCAGGTAGTAGGTGTCGGCCGGCGTAGACACCCAGTCGCGGAGCGCCTCGTTGATGGCGTCCTTGAGCGTGCGCGAGCCGGTCGTGACTTCGCGCACCTCTGCGCCGAGCAGGCGCATGCGGAAGACGTTCAACTCCTGCCGGCGCATGTCCTCCGCGCCCATGTAGACGACGCATGAGAGACCGAAGAGGGCGCAGACCGTGGCGGTGGCCACGCCGTGTTGGCCCGCGCCCGTTTCGGCGATGACGCGCCGCTTGCCCATGCGGATGGCGAGCAGCGCCTGACCGAGTGCGTTGTTGATCTTGTGGGAGCCGGTGTGGGAGAGGTCTTCGCGTTTGAGGAAGAGGCGTGCGCCGCCGGCGTGTTCGGTCAGGCGGGCGGCGTAAAAGAGAGGGGTCGGACGGCCGGAGTAGTGCCGGAGGAGCGATTCAAACCGGGCGCGAAATTCTTCGTCATCTCTGACTTCGAGGTAGCGGGCCGTCAACTCTTCGAGCGGGGCCATCAAGGTCTCGGGGACGAAGCGGCCGCCGTATTTGCCCCAGTAGCCGCGCGAGTCCGGCAACGCGGTGGATGTCTCTGACATGCGGCATAGCTTAACATCCGAGACTTGATGAAGGAAAAAGGCAAAAGTGGGAAAGCCAACTCGTTGGCAGACATCAACGAGCCGCGGAGCGGCGGCAGAATGTAGCCCACGGCGTAAGCCGTGGGGACAAGCCAGTTTAAAAAAGTGAAGCCCCGGAGGGGCGAAAGAACCTCAGCGAGCCTGATGCTCAAGTTGAAAGCTCTTTCGCCCCTCCGGGGCTTCGTTGCACATTACGCGACCGTTCCACGGGCTTACGCCCGTGGCTACAATCTGCCGCCGCTC
>DASVES010000131.1:0-5476 GCA_036380435.1 Pyrinomonadaceae bacterium
AGTCGGGTTGGGTGGACACGAAAGACTGGCTGATCCCCATCACCAAATTCCTGTGGGACGACCCGACGGTCGCGCCGCGCGACCCGGCGAAGACGACCGAGGCGGAGCTGTCGCGGCAGCACCACTTCCGCGGCGTCGGCCACCTCGTCATGCGCGACGGCTTCGGCCCCGACTCCACCTGGATCGAGTTCGTCGCCGGCCCCTACCTGGCGAAGCACCAGCACCTCGACCAGCTCCACTTCGCCGTCTACCACAAGGGCTACCTCGCCACCGAGAGCGGCGCCGACTACACCGACACCGAGAGCCCGCACTACCTCAACTACTACCGCCGCACCATCGCGCACAACTCGGTGCTCGTCTACGACCAGCGCGAGCGTTTCTTCTGGGCGGAGAACCTCTGGCCGGCGGCGAACGACGGCGGGCAGCGCATGGACTCGTCGCGCTACTGGAACACGGCGCGCAGCCGCGAGGACTTCCAGAACACGCGCGAGCTGTGGGCGCTCGCCAGGATGGAGGCCGTCGGCCACCGCCCCGGCGCGTACCACTACGCGCGCGGCGACGCCACGCACGCCTACAGCCCCGTTAAGGTCGAGCTGTTCACGCGCGAACTGGTCTACACGCCTTCGGACAACGTCCTCTTCGTCTTCGACCGCGTGCGCGCGACCGACCCGACTTTCAAGAAGACATGGCTGCTGCACGGCGTCGGCGAGCCGCGCATCAAGGCGGCCGGGGCGGGGAGTGACGCAGGGCATGGCGGCACCTCTTATGCCGGCGCAACTGAGTTCACATACGAGGACGGCAGCGGCGCACTGCGCGCCCACACACTGCTCCCGCGCGAGCGAGAGTTGACGAAGCGCGGCGGGAAGGGCTTCGAGTTCTGGACGCCGGGCGACGAGCGCGGCGGCGCGTGGGGCACGGGGCAGAACTGGCCGCTCGACCCGCCGGAGGGCGGGCCGCTCCCCGCCGACCCGTACCTGCGCAAGATGTGGAAGACCTTCTGGGGTGAGGAGTTCGAGAAGCTCCTGCCGTCGAACACGCGGGCGGTAGTGCCCGCCGCGTGGCGCGTCGAGGTCTCGCCGGCGAAGCCTTCGCGGGAGGACGCGTTCCTCAACGTCATGGAGATCGGCGACCGCGGCCGGATGCCTGTGAGAAGGGTGGAGCTGGCCGACGGGTCAAACCTGACGGGCGCGGCCGTCGAGGGCGGCGTGCTGGCCCTCTTCGCGGCGGCTGACGCGCGCGTCACGGAGGGCGAGGTGACCGTGCCAGACGTGGAGACGACGGCGCTCCTAGTCACGGGGCTCGTCCCCAACGGGAAGTACGAGTTGCAGTTGACGGGGGGCCGGGCCAACTGGCGCGGCGGCCTCTATAACGGCGTGCCGAAGTGGCAGCAGGTTGCGACCGCCGACGGCTCGGGCATTATCTACCTGCCCTCGTTCAAGGGGCAGCGGGACGGCCGCCTGCGCCTGCGCCTGCTCTCGAAGACTTAGGCCTTTATAAATGATGAGAACAGCAGCAAGACTATATTCGACGGCGCTTGCCCTGATGCTCCTATGCGGCGTCGCCGCGGCCCAGCGTCGGGCGTCGGACATCAAAGAGGTCAATCAGGTTAAGGGTGCAGACCCGGGCCGCACGGTCGCCATCGTCGGCGCGACGCTGATTGACGGGCGCGGCGGGGCGCCCATAGCCGACTCCATGGTCGTCGTGCGCGGCGAACGCATCGTCGCGGCCGGGCCGCGCGCCTCCGTGCGCGTGCCCGCGGGCGCCGAGGTCTTCGAGGCGCGCGGGCTAACGCTGCTGCCCGGCCTCATCGACGCGCACTTCCACATCGACGGCGACGACGGGCTGCCCGCGCTCTTCCTCTCGCACGGCATCACGAGCTTGCGCGACCCCGGGCAATGGATCGAGGCTTACGACGCCGCGCGCGCCGCCGGCCCGCCCGTCCCGCGCCTCTTCCTGACAGGGCCGCACCTCGACTCGCCGCCCGCGGCCTACCCGGCCGACTCCCACGTCGTGCGCGACGCCGAGGAGACACGTCTCGCCGTCAAGCGTTTCGCCGAACAGGGCGCTTCCGCTTTCAAGGTCTACTTCCGACTCCCCGTCGGTCTCATCCGCGTCCTCTCGGAGGAGGCGCACCGGCTTGGACTGCCCGTCACCTCACACTTAGAGATCGTGGACGCGGCCGACGCCATCCGCGCGGGCGTAGACGGCGTTGAGCACGTCACCTCCTTCGGCACGGCCTTGCTCCCGGCGCGCGACGCGGAGAAGTACAGGCAGGCCGTGCTCGCCGACAACGCCGCACGCCGCGAGGGGCGTTACGAGGTCTGGAGCAAGGCAGACCTCGACGGCCCGCGCGCGCGCGCCATCATCTCGCTGCTGGCCGAGCGCGCCACGTACCTGTCGCCGACGCTCGCCATTTTCGAGCGGCGCGCGGGCGACAAGGACGCTAAGGACGTTCACGTCGGCGGCTTCAAGAAGATGCTCGAATTCACCGGCCGCGCGCGGCGCGCGGGCGTCCGCGTCGTCGTCGGTTCTCACTCGGCCGTGCCGAAGGCCGAGCGCGGCTGGGCGTACCAGCACGAGCTTGAGTTGCTGGTCGAGGCGGGACTGACCCCGATGCAGGCCATCGTTGCCGGCACCTCGGAGAACGCGCGCTTCTTCCGCGTCGAGGAGCGCCTGGGGGGCGTCGAGCCGGGGAAACTCGCCGACCTCCTGCTCGTCGAAGGCGACCCGCTCAAAGACATCAAGGTCATGCGCAACGTCAGGCGCGTCATGCTTGGCGGCGCCTGGGTCGGCGCGACGCAGGGCAAGTGAGGATGGCAGAGTTGAAGAGAAATATCCTTTTCATTCTACACGCGGCCGCCTTGACGCTCGCGCTGTGCGGGGCCGCGCAGGCCGCGGGCAAGACCGTCCACGTCCACTTGCTCGACGGCGACGACGCTCGCGGCGACGGCAGCTACGCAAAGCCTTACAAGTCCTGGCGCAAAGCGCTGCATTATGCGGGGAGCGGCGACACCGTCGTCACCAAGAACGGCGACTACCGCAAGGCGGGTCAGGCCGCGCGCTGGGGCGGCATACACCTCGTCCTGACGATGAACGACAAGCTGGAACCCGCCGACCCCCGCCAGCCGGTGCCCGACCCCGCGCGCCCCGAGACCGTCGGCATCTACCGCTACGACCCTGCGCGCCCGCTCACCATTCGCGCCGAGACTAAGCACGGCGTCCGTATTGACTCGGTGCGCCTCCACCTCGCCCGCGGGATTGTCATCGACGGCTTCGACATCAACCCGAACCCTTACTACACGGACGCGGCGGGGCGGAAGGTCAACCGCCGCCGCAACGGCGTCCACGGCGACAGCGTCTACGAGCCCGACGACAAGTTCAACAGGGTGAAGACGAACGACCCGCCGGGCGGCCACACCGCCGCGTGGTACGACCGCTCGCTGTGGACGAGTTACGTGACGGTGCGCAACTGCAAGGTTCACTACGAGTGCCCGCCGTCGGGCTGCACGCCCGAGTACGACCCCTTGCAGGACGACGACCGGCTCTACCTCATCAAGTTCAACCAGTCGCACCACATCACGATTGAAGACAACGAGCTCTTCGACGGCCGCAACGCGCAGCGCAAGCCGGCCGTGGACCTGCCCTGCGTGGACGACGTCGTCGTGCGGCGCAACCTGATACGCAACAGCCACCGCGGCGTGGTCTCGAAGGGCGGCGGGAGACGTGTGCTCATCGAGGCCAACGTCTTCGTGGACAACTCGGGCGCGGCCTTCTCGGGCGGCTCGACCGACCCCGACCTCTTCATCGACGGGCGGGTGGGCGACCCCTGCTCGTTCGCGCGCTTCGAGTCGTACGAGATGACGGCGCGCGACAACCTCGTCGTCTCGACCCGGCCGGGCGAGCGCCCCGTCGAGCCTATCTCGCTCTGGGCGGCGAAGGACGCGACGGTCGTCAACAACACGTTCGTCGGCGTCGGCGAGCGCGGCGTGCTGCTCGTCCGCCCCGGCAACGAGGTGGACAGCCCCGCGCGCGGGTGCGGCCGAAGCGTGCGCCTCACTCTCACCGAAGGTCTCACGCTCCGCCACAATGTCTTCGTCCTCTCGGGCGTCGTGGACGAGACGATGCTCTACCAGACATCGGGCGAGGGCGTGCGGGTCGCGGGCTTCGTCCACGACCAGAACACTTTTTACAACGGCGGGCGCGACGTGCCCGTCGGCGGCCTCGCCGACCCGAACCGCGAGCCGGGCTTCAACAAGGAAGACGCGCTCATGGCCGGCGGGCAGGGCCGCGACTACGCCTCGTGGATGGCGACGGTTAAGCTCGGGAAGAGTTCGCCTTCGCGGGGTCGGGGCGTGCGCGAGGTTTCCGAAAGGTAGCTGCCCCGCGTGGGTCGGCCGGAGTGGAACGTCGGAGGGGAGATACTTGTGCGCAGTGTCGAGAGAGACGGGGATTCATTCGTGAAGCCCTCACGCGGCCGAAGCCTGCGCCGCTCCATGCCCTTCGCGCTGGCCTGCGTGTTGTTCCTGCTCGCGCACTCGGGCGAAGCCTCCGTTCAGGGGGCGCGCGGCGCGCGGCGCGTGCGGCCACAGGCGCCGAACGCCCTGAGACTTTCAAACCAGTTCGTCAGCGTCGATTGGCTCGTCACGGGTGGAAGGTTCCGCACAGCCGACGTTGTGGACAGGGTGACGGGCAAGGTCATCCGCGTTGCCGAAGACGTTTTTACGCTCGTGCTCAAAGACGGCGCCGAGATCAGGTCGTCCGAGATGCGCGTCGTGGACGATCTGCGCTCAGGGGACGCGCCTCGGAACCCGCGTGCCTCGCGCCTCGCGGAGCGGCTGCGCGGAGGGCAAGCCCAAGTCACGCTCGAAGACGAACGCGGGCGCGTGCGCGCGACGTGGCGCGCCGTGCTGCGCGACGGCTCGAACTACGTGCAGCAGGAGGTGACGCTGGAGGCTTTGGGCGCAGACCTGCCCGTCTCCGAGATTCGTCTCGTGGACGCGGTGCTCGAAGGCGCGCGCGTCGAGGGGACGGTCAGTGGCTCGCCGTTGGTGGCCGGGAGCGTCTTCCTCGGGTTCGAACACCCGCTCTCAGTCTGCAAGGCCAAGCCGGCGCGCGCGACCTGTATCTTGCCGCGCGAGCTGCCGCTGCGCGCCGGGACGAATGTCACTTACTCGTCCGTCCTCGGCGTCACGCGCCCGGGGCAGTTGCGCCGCGACTTCCTCGCCTACCTGGAGCGCGAGCGCGCGCACCCCTACCGCACGTTCCTCCACTACAACTCCTGGTACGACATCGGGTACACGAACAAGTTCGACGAGGCAGACTCGCTCGACCGTATCAACCACTTCGGCCGCGAGTTGGTGCGCAAGCGAGGCGTGCGGATGAACTCCTTCCTCTTCGACGACGGCTGGGACGATACCTCCTCGCTCTGGAACTTCCACACGGGCTTCCCGCGCGGGTTCACGCCGTTGAAGGAGGC
>DASVES010000132.1:0-8981 GCA_036380435.1 Pyrinomonadaceae bacterium
CTCGGGCTTGCGCCCGGCGGACTGCCCGCGCTGCTGCGCGACTCCCGCCTCTTCTCGGGCCGCAAGACCGAAATGCACCTCTTCAACGACGAGTTCCGTCTGCGCCTCCACGGCGTCTGAAGGGCAGTGAGCAGTAAGCGGTAAGCAGTGAGCAGTCAAGACAAGTAAGGCCGCCCGGAGCATCATGCACCGGGCGGCCTTCTTGGTTATCGGGCGGCATTTTAGTCTTCTGAAAATGGATAAAGTCGAGTTGCGCGGTCGAAATAATTTGCGTTGACAGTCGCCGGACTCCTGCATTAGTCTCCCCCTTGCTTCCCGGCGCGTTTCTCACGAGAGCTACCGAACGCTCCCCTTCGTTAGCCTCACTAACACAGTCCCGACTGGCCTGCTGATGCACTACCCCCGCGACGCGCGGCCGCTGACATGACTCACTCCGACGCTCCCTGTCGGCAGACCACGCCGAGCACCGCTCTTCGACTCCACGAGTCATGGATGAGCGAGAAGCGTCGCCACGTGCGCTCAGACCCGGCCCTTGAACAACACCAAAGCCTCCGACGAGCGTCGGGCCCGAAAGGTAAGTTGCCCGGAGTGGCCGCTCTCACGTCCTTAACGCGAAACTGACGGCCTCGACATCAGCGTTCAGCGAGGAACCTCACGCGATGAACAACCAACGTCCCGTCGCCCACACCCCGACGAGCCTGCTCTGCTGCGTCCTGTCCTACGTGCTGCTGCTCACCGCCCTCGCGCCCTTCGTCCCGCGTCGGGCCGCGGCGGCTTCCCGCGCGGCGAAGAAGGCCGCCCCCGCCGCGCGGCGGGGGCAGGGCGAAGGTGCGCCGCGGCGTGAGGGCGAGGTCGTCGTGCGCTTCCGCGCGGGAGTGGCCGAGGACGCGAAGGGCGCGCTCGTCTCGTCGAGGGGCGCGCGGCGCAAGGCAAAGCTGCGGGGCGAAAGCGAGCTGGAGAAGGTCGCTCTGGCGCCGGGGCAGGACGCGTCGGCGCTGGCCGAGGCCCTCCGACTCGACCCGGCGGTCGAGTTCGCCGAGCCTAACTTCCTCATCACGCGCTCGCAGGTCACCCCCGACGACGCGCGCTTCGGCGAGCAGTGGGCGCTCAGAAACACGGGGCAGGCGGGCGGCAATGCCGGCTCCGACGTGCGCGCCTCCACGGCCTGGCAGGAAAGCACCGGCTCGCCCACGACGGTCGTCGCGGTCATCGACAGCGGCATCGACTTCACTCACCCCGACCTCACGAATCAGCAGTGGCGCAACCGGGCCGAGCAGGCCGGCAACAACGCGGACGACGACGGCAACGGCTACGTCGATGACGCGCTCGGCTGGGACTGGGTGACGGATTCGGGCGCGGTGCGCGACGAGCAGGGGCACGGCACGGCCGTCGCGGGCGTCATCGCCGCCGAGGGAAACAACTCCTTCGGCACGGCGGGCGTGATGTGGCGCGCGAGCTTGATGAGTCTGCGGGTGCTCGACTCGATGGGGATGGGCGACGTGGCCGCGGCCGTCGAGGCGATAGATTACGCCGCCGCGCACGGCGCCTCGGTCGTCAACTGCTCGTGGGGCACGGACGCCGACTCACGGGCGCTGCGCGACGCCGTCGAGCGTGCCGGCCGTCGCGGCGTGGTGGTCGTCGTCTCGGCCGGCAACTCCGCCCGAGACATCGACGCGACCCCCTACTACCCGGCCTCCTTCGACCTGACGAACCAGATCGCCGTGGCCTCCACCGACCAGTTCGACAATCTGGCGCAGTTCTCCAACCGGGGCGCGGAGCGCGTCGGCGTCGCCGCGCCGGGCGTGGGCGTGCTCACGACCCGGATGGGCGGCCACCACGGGGCCGTGACCGGCACGTCCATCTCGGCGCCTCTGGTCGCGGGCATCGCGGGTCTGTTGAAGACAATGCGTCCCAGCATGCCGGCCGCGCTCGTGCGCGACGCGATCATCAGCGGCTCCCGGCGTGTGGCGGTACTCGAGGGCAGGGTCGCGTCGGGCGGGGTGGCCGACGCCGCCGGAGCAATCGGCGCACTCTACGGCAACCCCAACGGCGGGGGCGGGAATGGAAACGGCAACGGGAATGGCAATGGCAACGGCAAGAACGGCGGCGGCAACGGGCAGGGCCACGGTCGGCCATATGTCCCGCCGGGCCGCGACGACGACGGCTCCCGTGGCCGGGACAAGAAGGGACTGATCGTCACCCCGCCGAAAGAGGTGCGGGGCGTGCCGGCAGCCAACCTGCCCAACCTCGACGAGTCGCGCAAGCGCCGCACGTCTCCCGTCGCCACGGCCCCTTCGCCGGCCATCCAGTCGAACCTGGCCTGCGCCGACTGCGACCCCTTTGGCGGCGGCGGGGCCGGCGGCAGCGACCCCTACTTCGGCACCGGCCGCACCCGGCCCCAGAACGACACAGGCGACCCCGGCGTCACCCTCGGCTCGCGCAACTTCAACTGGGGGCTGCCGCTCGTCGGGCTGCCGGGCCGCGCGGGGCTAGACCTCTCGCTCACGCTCTACTACAACTCGCTGGTGTGGACTAAGCAGAACACTTCCGTCCAGTACAACGCCGACCACGGCACGCCCGCGCCCGGCTTCCAACTGGGCCTGCCGCGTCTCCAGAACCCCTACTACGACTCCGACGAGGGGGCCAACTCCTACGTCATGATCACCCCGTCGGGCGGGCGCGTCCAGATGAAGCAGATCGGCGCGTCCCCCCCGGTCTACGAGTCGAGCGACGGCGCCTTCACGCGGCTCACCATCGAGGGCACGACGCCCGTCGTCCGCACCACGGACGGGACGCAGTACCGCTTCGCGACGCAGGCCGGGGGCGAGCGGCGGTGCACGCAGATCAAGGACCGCAACGGCAACTTCATCTCGGCGACCTACAACGCGACGAACGGCCACCTGCTCACCGTCAAGGACACCACGGAGCGTGTCGTCACCTTCGTCTACTACGCCGACGGCAACCTCCAGAAGATCACGCAGACGTGGGGCGCGGCGACGCACACCTACGCCACCTTCTACTACGGCTCAGTTCCGATGTCGCCGAACTTCACCGGGGTGACGGCCGTCTACGGCCTACCGAGCGGCGGGCTCCAGACCGTGCTCGCTTACGTGGAGTTGTCCAACCACGAGACATATCACTTCGACTACAACGCTTACGGGCAGGTCAACCAGATCAGGCACAATGCGCCGGACGGTTATGAGCTTGAGCACACCGCCTACACCTTCGACCTGACGGGGCCGCAGACGGACTGCCCCCGTTTCACCCACCGGCGCGACTACGCGCGATACTGGAACAACGACGCGGAGGCCGTCACCGCTTACAGCGCGGCCGCCGACGGCTCTTGGAGTCGCGCCATCCCGCCCGACGGGTCTCACCATTACGAGTACTACGCGACCTCGGGCTGGCAGAAGGGCTTGCCCGTGCGAACGGAGGTTCACGCCGAGGGCGGTCTGAAGAAGTGGACGACCATCGCCTGGGCGCAGGACGACGAGAGCCTGCCCTATCAGAAGAACCCGCGGGTGATCGAGACGAACGTCCACGACGGGACGAACCGCCGGCGCACGACCATCCATTATGACTACGCCCCCTACACCGCCTACGGGCTGCCACATTTCGTGGCCGAGTACGCCGCCGACGGCGTGACGGTCGTGCGCCACACCGTCATGGAATACAACCTCGGCGCCGCCTACGTAGACCGCCGCATCATCGGGCTGGTCACCTGGCGCTTCGTCTTCGACGGGGCGTGGAATCTTCAAGCGAAGACTTACTTCACCTATGACGAACAGTGGGAAGGCTTCATGGTGGCCACGCCCGGCGCGGCCACGCAGCACGACTCCGCCAACTACGGCGCAAGCTCCGTGGCGGGGCGCGGGAACCTTTACTACGAGGCGCGCTTCGACGTCGGGGACCAGCACAACTGGGACAAGACGGTACGGACGCACTGGGGCTACAATCAGACGGGGTCGGTCACCTTCACATCAGACACCTCCTGGCACATGACCTCGTTCGCCTACGGGGATTCTTTCTCCGACGGCAACAACGCGCGGGGCACCTACGCCTACCCGACGCTGGTCACTGACCCCGAAGGCTATTACTCGATTGCGCAATACAACTACGACCACGGGGGCACGACGCTCACCTACACTCCGACGAGCGGCACGGGGGCGGGCACAACGCATGTCGGCGAGGCGGCGCAGTACGACGCCCACGGGCGCATCGAGCGCGTCACCAACCAGACGAGCGGCGCCTACAAGCGTTGGGTCTACGAGGACAACGGCTACTACGTCCACACCTACGAGACGATCAAGGACACGACGCAGGCCAACGAGTTCCACTCGTGGAGCATGCTGGACGGCGCGGGGCGAGTGCGCGCCGCGGCCTCCGACCACCCCGGCAGCGCCGGCGGCTTCAGCGGGGTATCGATTGTCTATAACAACATGGGGCGGCTTCAGCAGCAGTCGAAGCCCACGGAGATGACCGGCGCGTGGGCGCCGGCGGGCGCGGACTCATCGTGGTCCTACACGTATCAGAGCTACGACTGGAAGGGCCGCGTCACTCAGGTCCTTAACCCGGACGGCTCGACCCGGGCCTTCTCCTACGGCGGGTGCGGGTGCGCGGGCGGCGAGGTGGTCTTGACTCAGGACGAGCACGGGCGCCAGCGCCGCCTGACGAATGACGTGCTCGGCAGGCTCAAGAAGGTCGAGGAGCTGGACTGGGGCGGCTCCGTCTACTCGACGAGTAACTACACCTACAACACGCGCGACCAGATCACCGAGGTCAACCAGCAGGGTCAGATCAGGAGCTTCGTCTACGACGGGCTGGGGCGCTTGCTGTCGCGCACCACGCCCGAGCAGGGGGCGACCACATACACTTACAACCTCGACGACACCGTCAACACGGTGACGGACGCCCGCGGCGCGAGCAAGACCTTCGGCTACAACGCCCGCCACCTCCCGACCTCGATCACCTACGGGGCGCCGGCGGGCGTCGCCTCGACTCCCACGGTGACGTTCACCTACGACGCGGCCGGCAACCGCACGTCGATGACGGACGGCCACGGCGCGGCCAGCTACCACTACGACTCTCTGGGGCGGATGGACTGGGAGGGGCGCACCATCACGGAGATCGCGCCGAACGCCACCTACTATCTCTACTACGGCTACAACGTGGCCGGGCAGCTCACGTCGCTCACCAACCACTGGGGCGCGCAGGTCTCCTACGATTACGACCGGGCCGGGCAGGTGACGAGCGTCGGCGGGGCGGGCTACGCCGGGGTGTCGAATTACGCCAGCTCGCTCAAGTACCGCGCCTTCGGGGCGCTCAAGGAGATGAACTTCTCCAACGGCCGCTCGCTGTCGGCCTCCTACGACAACCGGATGCGGCCCACCCAGTGGAACGTCGCGGGCGTGCTCGGCTCCAACTACTATTACGACCACTTCAACGAGCGCACCGGAAGGGTGACCTACGCGCAAAACCTCTACGACGCGACGCTCGACCGCTCCTACGAGTACGACCACGTGGGGCGGCTGGTGTACACGCACTCGGGAGCGGAGGCGCGGGCCCACGCCTACTCCGGGCAGTGGGGGGTGATGGACGGCCCCTTCTCGCAGGGCTACGAGTACGACGTGTGGGGCAACCAGACCAAGCGTTACGGGTGGGGCGGGGTGCTGGGCGGCGCGCCGGGTTCTGACAACCAGTACACGACGGCCTTCACCGGCAACCGCCGGCAGGGCTTCAGCTACGACGCTTCGGGCAACCTCACCAACGACCTCGGCCAGACCTTCGCCTACGACGCCGAAGGCAGACAGACCTCGGCCGCCTACGGGGGCTACTCGCTCGCGCAGACTTACGACGGCGACCGGCTGCGGGTGAAGAAGGTGGAGAACGGCGGGACAACTTACTACCTGCGCTCGACGGTGCTGGGCGGGGCGGTCGTCGCCGAGATGGGTTACGTCATGTACTACGGCTGGGCGTGGATGCGCGGCTACGTCTACCTCGGCTCACAGCTCTTAGCCACGCAGCAGGGCGGGGTGCAGTTCGTCCACGAAGACCCGGTGACGAAGTCGAAGCGGGTGACGGACATGGCGGGCACCGTCCAGAGCGCGGTGGAACTCGACCCGTTCGGGGCCGACACCTCGCGCAGCTCCAACGCCTCGTTCCAGCCGAAGAGGTTTACCTCCTACGAGCGCGACGGCAACCAGAGTGACGAGGCCATGCACCGCCGCTTCAACCGCTTCCACTCGCGCTTCGACCAGCCCTATGTTCCGAAGATTGTGTTCGTGTCGAGGATGATGGTCTTGGCCCCGCGCTCGTCGGCGCTCTGCACCATGTCCCTCGTGCCGCCCAGCCCGTCGCCCGTCTTGCCGTCCCAGAGCGCGATCAGCGTCACGTTGTCGCCGCCGGCGGCCAGCGCGTTGTGCAGCATCCAGAGATTGTTGCGCTGCCAGATGTTGTAGTCGGGCTTCTCCTGAAGCCAGCGCGGCAACTCCTTCGACTCGCCGAGCACGCGCGTGGGCAGACTCCGTTGGAGCCGTTGGAAGCGCTCGACCCACTGCGGCCCGGCGGACTGAACCGACTCCCTGACGTACTGCTCGCGCGGGAGCGCGAGGAAGAGGCGGGTCGGGATGTCTAACTTCTCGCAGACCTCGTGGAAGATGATGTCGCCGCCGCTCGCGCCGCCGCTGAGGCCGTAGGCGACGCCGCCCGCCAACTCCTGCTCGCGCAGCACCGTCTCCATGATTTTTTGTCGCGCCACCTCTTCCTGGTCCGGCGGGAAGCGCGGCTGCGCGCGGTCTGGCGTGTCGATCATGTGGCCGGTGAAAAGGAGCACCCGCGTCGGGCCGGCGGGCGCGGGTGGTGACGCGCTGTCGCCGCCGGCGGGCGCGGGGGCGAGCACCGCCAGAGCTGCCGCGACTTTCTCCTGAAGCAGGCCGAGTTCCTGATAAAGCCCGAGCTGGCCGCGTATGGCGGCCACGACCAGGGCCGGCGCGCCGGCGAGCGCCCGCTGGTAGGCGTTCGTGACCCTGCTCGGTTTCCGCGAGGTGAGGAAGCACAGGTCGGCCTCGCTGATCTGCGCCCAGATGTCGGTCGTCTGCTCCCTCTTGAGACGTTCGGCCGCGGCCTTCAGAGAGAGTTCGACCGCCGCCGAGAGCTTTTCGGCCCGCTTCTTCCGCGCCGACAGCTCGCGCTCGGACTCGTCGTCCTCTTCAAACCTCTCCGCCCACACCTCGGGCAACGATTTTGCCAACTCGGTCTGGACGGTCAACATCGCCAGCGCATTGAGTCCCGAATAGAAATGATTGAGGTCTTCATCGAAGGCCCCTTCGTAGCCTTCAAGCGACTCGTCCAGATAGGCCGACTGCAACGCCAGCCGCTGCCGCTCCGGCAACGACGACGCCTGTTCCCAATCGTTCGTCCAGAGGGCCTTGGCGTTACGGCCCAGCAGCGAATGCGCCTCGGCCCGGTCGTTACTGTCGAGACCTCTGCGGCTGAGGACGCGCTTCAACGCCTGATCGGAGCGCACCAGATCGCCGAGGCGTTGATAGATGGTGCCGAGCAGCGTGTTGGCCTCCAGATCGGACAGGTCGAGCTGGCGGACGGCCTCCCACGTCGCGCGCGCGCCCTCGAACGCCTTCAGGCTGTACTGCGCGCGCCCGACGAGGCGCAGCCCCTCGCTCTCCCACTCGAACCCTCGTGCTTCGACTCCGAGCAGTTCGAGGTCGCCGAGTTGCCGGTCGGCCGCGGCGCGCTCGACCTCCTCGCGGAAGTCCGGCGGGACGGCGAGGAAGTGCGAGCGGTCTTGCGCCTCAAGGCTCGGCAGAGACCTGAAGACGGGGCTGTCCTGCTCCTCGGAGTTCTTAGTCTGCCGCAGCGCCGCGACGAGCAGCGGGAGGCTGGCGGCGGGGTTCGCCCGGTCGTAGGTGAAATAGCGGTCGGTCTGCAAGTCGAAGGGGAAGCGGTCGGTGTCGCTGCGCAGCAGGAAGGTGCGCTTGTCGCGCAGGGCGTGGCGGATGCCGAGTTCGTAGAAGACGTTGGCGTTGTGAATCGAGAGGTCGGCGACGACGAGGTCGGCGGTCAGCAGGCGCTGGAACATGTCGATGCGGATGTTGCCCGCCCGCAGGATGTCGATGGTGGTGCCGCCGGTGAAGCCGGCCTCGCGCAGCGCCGGGGCGATCAACTCCCGCTCGACGGCGTCGAAGTCGATGTCGTTTTTGACGCCGAAGGGGCGGACGATGAAGGCGCGCATGAGTTGTCCTCACTTTCCGACGAACGGGCCGAAGTGGTCGATGCTGACCTCCTGCGCGAGACGCCGGCCGATGCGGCTGAGGTCGTCCATGTGAGCGACCGAGTCGAGCTGCGCGACGCTCGAAGGGTCGATGTCGCCGAGGCCGCGCGCCGAGAGCCACGGCTTGGACAGCTCCGCGTTGTAGCGCGCGTAGAGGAACTGCCGCCCCAAATCTTGTGAGAGCGGAATCATGTTCCCCGCCTCGTCGCGCGGGATCATGTCGCCCAGCTCGCTGTCGATCTCGTCGCAGCGGCCCAGCTCGCGGTCGAACGCGCCGGCGTGGACGCAACGGCCGATGACACGGCAGTTGATGTCCTGATCGACCTGCGCGCCGTACATCAGCGCGGCGGGGAAGTTGATGAGGTTGGAGAAGGCGTTCTTGCCCCCGCCGTGAACTTCGGCGTCCACCTTCGGCGCGGCGCCGGTGCCGACGGAGACGACGAGCAGGTTCCGCTCGCCGGTCTGCCAGCCCAGACGGTAGGCGGGATGCGTCGCCATGCGCATCAGCAGGAAGGCCGGGTTGTTGTAGGGCGTCAAGCCCCCGTCCTCGAAGATGAACGCCTTCGAGGGGTCTTCGGAGTCCCACTGCACGACTTCGGGCGGGAAGAAGACGGGCGCGGCGGTCGAGGCGCGCACGAGCTGCCAGAGCGGAATTTTCGTATTGCGGTCGGGGCGGTCGGCGGCGTTGTACTTG
>DASVES010000133.1:0-11725 GCA_036380435.1 Pyrinomonadaceae bacterium
CTCGCGGTACTGTTCGCGTCTCGTCCGGCCGTCCGATGGAACAATGCCGCCGGCCCCGGTGTCTAACCGGCGAAGGACTCCGAATCATGACGGGCGATGCCGGGCCGGGCAGCCCGCGTTGGAGGGGCGCACATGCAGAACTCTTTCCGATTCGACGTGAAAACCCGTTGGCTCCTGCTCGCCACGAGCGCGCTGGTCATCTACACTGTCGTGCCCATCCGCCGCGGCGCGCTGTACGACCTCAACGCCGTCAGCACATGGCTCCAGTTCCTTTTGTTCGTTCTCACTTTCCCTCTCGGCTCATTCTTCGTGCTGTTCGTCCACGCGTTCGCCGGCGGCTTCGGCGAATTCGGCATCGTCGAGCAGTTCCAAATGTGGATCGTCGCCGTCGCGCTCGGCTTCCTCCAGTGGTTCTTTCTCATCCCGGCCATGTTGAGGCATAAAAGCTCTGAGGTGACGGCCCTTCATCTTTCCTCCGGCGGGGACGACCCGGCCGTCGCCTCCGCGCAGACCGGCGGCGCCCTGCCTGAAGTTGACACGAACGTAGCGACGAACGCCTCACCCATCCCGCAGTTCGACGAGCGCGGGCGCACGCCGTTCGAGAGAATCCTCAACAGCGACGACGAGAGCAACAAGACGCATTGAAGCGCGCCTCCGCTCCCGCCCGTCGGCTTCCGGCCATTGACTTGCCAACTCATTTGAAATATCGTCCCGCCACGCCCAGGGTCTAAAGTCTTTTCCGGCGGGAGCCGATTCGCGTCCCGCACCCCGTTTTCAACCACTGACGGCCGCCGCCGCGCGGACAGCCCACGCCGTGGGCCTCGCCTCCCGCACACGAACACGCTCCACCATCCAGCGATCCATTTGTCGGGTGACGGGGCGCCGAAGTCCAACCTTCCTTAATCAATGCCCATGGAGGTGGGCACCACCCATGAAAAAATATCCCCTGACACTTTCTGCCGCGTGCGCGCTACTTCTGTTCGCCGCTCAAGCGGTCGCCCAGACGCTGCCCCCGCCCCCCAACGTCCTCGTGTTTGTGCGCGAGGACATCAAGCCCGGGAAGATGCCCGCCCATAACGAAGAGGCGGCGAATTTCGTGCGGGTGCAGACAAAGGCCAACACGGTGTCGCCCAAAGAGCTGCGCGATTACCGGCTCGCCATGGTTCCCATCGCCGGCAACGAGAATGAGGTCACCTACGTCTGGGGTTACAACTCGTTCGAGGAGATGGAGAACAAGCGGCGGGAGGCCGACCGGCTCGCGAACGGCCCGATGAAGGCCGACTTCGACGCCCTCGTCGACCGCGACCTGCACGCCGCGCAGCACGACATCATCACCACCTTCCGCCCCGACCTCAGCCACGGTCTGGGCAGGGTTGATATAGCGCAGGCGCGCTACACGGTGATGACGACGCTGCGCATCAAGCCCGGCCACGAGGAGGAGTACTGGAACGCCGTCAAGAAGCACGTCTATCCGGCGCGCGACAAGACGGCGATGAAGAACGCTTCGTGGGCCGTGTTCGCGGTACGCGCCGGGATGCCCGGCAGCAGTTACATCATCCTGCGGCCGGTGAAGTCACTGGCCGAGTTTGACGCCGCCAGCCCCGCAACCGTGCGCGGCGTGATGAGCGGCGACGAGAAGGAGGAGATGGACAAGGTCTCGGATCGCTCGATTCTCCTCACCAACACTAACTACTACGCGTTCAGCCCGCGGCTCAGCCTCGTCACGCCGGAGTGGGCGGCGCGCGACACGGCCTCCACGCCGTTCTGGAACCCGAAGCCGCAGGCGGCCGATCCGACAACGTCCGCCGGTTCCAGACCTGCGGGCAGCAGGCGCCGGCCCTGACGCCAACTGATCCTTCGGTCGCGTAAGCCGCGCCCTCAAAGGGCCGCAACCGCAGCCCCGACCGGGCGGTTGCGGCCCTTTCTCTTTCAATGTCATTGTCTGGCTGACGAAGATTACGGGCGGGCGGGCTTGATTTCAGGTTCGGACGTGAGCGTGCGCCGCGGCTCGGCGTGAAATTTACTTCCGCCGCCATGCCGAGAGCGATTCGCCAGTACCGCCGCGGCGGTGCGCGACGATCTCGGCGAGGATCGAGAGCGCCACCTCCTCGGGCGAGACCGCGCCGATGTCGAGGCCGACGGGCGCGCGCACCTCACGCAACAACTCTTCGGGCAGTCCCGCCTCGCGCAGACGTTCGAGCACGATGTTCGTCCGCCGCCGGCTGCCGATCATGCCGACGTAACGGGGCCGCGCCGCGAGCACCGCCCTCATGCATTCCTCGTCCTCGCTGTGCCCGCGCGTGACGACCGCCGCGTACACGCCCCGCCCCGTGCCAATCGCCTCTCTGACCGGCCGCGTCCAGTCCGACGCGGCTACCAGCTCGATGCCCTCTTCGGGAAAGCGCGAGCGCGCGACGAAGTCCTCGCGGTCGTCGATGAGCGTCACGCGGTAGCCGACGGCGTGCGCGAGGCGCGCCAGCGCCGCCCCGACGTGACCCGCCCCGCACACCACGACGCGCGGCTCCGGCTCCAACCGTTCGAAGAGCACGCGCGCCCCGCGCCACTCTTCGAGCGCCGGCGCGAACTCCTCTACCGGGAGGGTGCGCGCCTCCGCGCGCGAGTCGAGGAAGACGCGCGCTTGCGCTCGGAGCGCCGCGTCGAGCGACGCATCGCCGGTCGTCCCCACGAGCGCGCCCGACTCCTCGGCGAGTATTTTCGCGCCGACGCCGCGGGGCGCTTCCACGATTGTGACGAGGACGGCCAGCGCGCCGTCGCGGAGGACGCGCGTGAGCGCCCGCGTGATTTTTTCGTTGGGTGGTGGGTCGCCGGCGGCGCTCATGCCGGTCAGTGCGCGCGCTTGTCGAGCGTTTTGCGGGCGGGGCGAGCGAGGCCGACCGCCGCCAGCGCGCGGCGCGCGAGCCACAGTGGGCCGACGAGGAGATAGATGGGGTTGCGGAAGAAGGCGGGGCTGTTCCCCTCGATGAAGTGACCGACGAACTGCAAAATCCAGCCAACGACGAAGAGCGCGAGCGCCCACCGCCAGTTCCAGAAGAAGAGCGGCAGGCTGACGACGATCATCGGAATGCCGATGGAGTGCGCCAGCTTGTTCAAGGGGTGCTGGTGCTTGGCCTTGTACTCTTCAACGAAGGACGTGGACATCTTTTCACCTCCTATCAGGGTGACAAGTGACAAGTGATAAGTGATAAGAAGACCCTGCCGCCACATCTTATCACTTATCACTCATCACTCATCACTCTTCCCGTTCCACGCATCGATAAAAATCTCCATCGTGCCGCCGCAGACCATGCCCTCCTCGCTGGCCGCCTCGGCCGTGAGGCTGAATTTGTGGAGCGCGGCCGCGCCCGTCCGCATCGTCTCGCGGGCCTCGGCCCAGACCTCGGCCTCGATGCAGCCGCCGCCCACGGTGCCGGCCACCCGCCCGTCCTCGAAGAAGAGCATCTTTGCCCCCCGCCGCTGCGGCGTCGAGCCGCGCGTGTGCGCCACCGTGGCGACAACGACGCGCTCGCCCCGCGCATTGGCCTCTTCTACCAAACGGTAAAGCTCAAGCTGGGAAAGCATAAAAAAGCAGAGGTCAGAGGTTAGAGGTTAGAGGTCAGTGAAAGACGGAGTGATTTTCACTGACCTCTAACCTCTAACCTCTGACCTCTTATTCCTGTGGCGGCTCGGCCGGGGGGTTGCTGGTTGGGGTCGGCGTGGGCGCGGGCTGTGTGATGGTGGTCTGGTTGCCGGCCGCATTGGCGTCCGTTTGCTGTTGCTCGATGGCGTCGATGCGGGCCTTGATGCGCTCGGCGTCCTGTTCGGCGGCGGCGACGGCCGACTCCAGACGCACGCGGCTCGTGTTGAGGAGTTCGAGCTGGCGCGAGACGCGTTCTTTCTCGCGTTCGAGGCTGAGGCGAATCTGCTCGCGGACATTCGCGGGGTTGAGCGAGCCGATAAGGAGGGAGCGGCGCTCGATGGCTCCGGGGTCAAGCTCGGCGGTGATCTGCGCGAGTCGATCCTGAAGGACGAACTCCTTGTCCGTCACGTCGCGCAACTGTGAGCGCAAACTTTCGGCGCGCTGCTCGGCGCGCGTGAGGCGTTCGAGATCGACGAGGACGCGCTGCTCGCCCTTCATGGCGGTTAATTCGTCGGAGAGGCGCGTCACGGTCTGCGTGAGCCGGTTGACGCTGTTGCGCATCTCCTCTTCACGCCGTTGCTGCTCGTCGGCCTCCTGAGCGGCGGCGCGTCGCGTCGTGCGACTGTTGCGCCGGCGCGGCGGCGTGTCATCGTCCTGCGCGGCCACGTCCTCGGCGGTGCTGATGACCGACGGCTCCGCGGGGAGCGGCGTCGGGGCGGGTAGCACGTCACCACGCGCGCGCGCCGGCGCGGTGGCGCGGCGCGAGGGCCGGCGGCCACGCTGCTGCGGCAGCGCCTCCGCCACGAACATTGTCGCGGTCAGGAGCAAGATGAGCGCGACCGCGCCCGACGTGAGAGACGTTTTGAACTTCATCACAAAAACCTCCACTGCCGCTGCACTTACACGCCGACGGCGCGGCGTCGTTCCATCAACCGGGCTGAATCTTGAAGCTGATGTCCACGGCGCGCGCCGAGTGTGTGAGCGCGCCGACGCTGATGAGATCGACGCCGGCCTCGGCGTAGGCGCGCACGTTCGCGAGCGTGATGCCGCCCGACGACTCCAGAAGGATGGCAGGCTCAAGCTCGCGCGCGATGAGGACGAGGCGGGTCGTCTCCTCCGGCGTCTGGTTGTCGAGCAGAAGGATGTCGGCCCCGGCGCGGATGGCCTCGCGCAAGTCGCGCTCGCTCGCCACCTCCACCTCGACCTTGTGCAGATGCCCGACCGCGTCGCGCGCGCGCTCGACGGCCGTGGCCACTCCGCCGGCGAGCGCGATGTGGTTATCCTTGATGAGCACGCCGTCGTCGAGTCCGAAGCGGTGGTTGCGCCCGCCGCCGGCGAGCACGGCGTATTTCTCAAGCATCCGCAGGCCGGGCGCGGTCTTGCGCGTGTCCACGATCTGCGCCTCGGTGCCTTCGACGGCCTTGACGAACTCCCGCGTCAGCGTCGCGATCCCTGAGAGGCGTTGCAGGAGGTTGAGGGCGACGCGCTCGGCGCCGAGGAGCACGTCGGCGAAGCCCGCGGTGCGCGCGATGGTTTTGCCGGCCTCGACCTCGTCGCCGTCGGAGGCGAAGGCTTCGAGCTGTTGCCCGGAGTCGAGGGTGGAGAAGACGGCCTCGGCGGCTTCGAGGCCGGCGACGACCATCGGCTCCTTGGCGAGAAACTTCCCGCGCGCGCGCTGCTGCCGCATCACGGTCGCCTGCGTCGTGATGTCGCCCCGGCCCAAATCTTCACTGAGGAAAGCGCTGATCTGCGAGAAGAGCGCGCCCTCGTCAAGCCACTTCATCCTTTAAGTGCCTCCAGCATCTGTTCGAGCGCGACGATTCGTTGCCTGATGTCCTCCGAGCGTTGCCGAAGTTCTTCGACCTTCTCGGCCGGCGCGCGCTCCACGAACTGAGGGTTGGCGAGCTGAGCTTCGAGCCGCTCCAACTCCTTCGACAGCTTTTCGATCTCCTTGCCGAGCCGCGCCGTCTCCTGCCCGAAGTCGATCAAGCCTTCGAACGGCACGGCCAACTCGGCCCCGCCCGCCAGCGCCGCCCGCGCCGACGCACGCGGCGCATCGGCCATCGATTCTTTAAACGACACCTCGCTCGCGCGCACGAGCCGCTTGATCTGTGGGAGGCTTGCGTCAAAGACTCGCCCCAGTCCGTCGCCACCGGCGCTGATGATGAGCCGCACCTCTTCGGACGGCTTGACGTTCAACTCCGTGCGAATGTTGCGCACGCGCGAGACCAGCTCGATGACGGCGCGCATCTCGCTTTCGGCGCGCTCGTCGATGAGCGACTCGTCGGCGCGCGGATATTCCGTGAGCATGACGGTCGGCTCCATGCCGCGATAGGCCGGATGCAGCGAGTCGGCGCCGACGCCGGGAAGGCGCTGCCACAGCTCCTCCGTAATAAACGGCATGAAAGGATGCAGGAGCCTGAGCGCCGTCTCCAGCACGGTGACGACGCGGCTGCGCGCGGCGTCGCGCGCCGGTGTCGGTTCGGACGCCGTCACGTCCTGCTTCGTGAGTTCGATGTACCAGTCGCAGAAGTCGTCCCAGAAGAAATGATAGAGACTGTAGACGGCCTCGTGGAACTGATAGCCCTCGACGGCCCGTGAGACTTCGCGCGCCGTCCGGTTCAACTCCGACATGATCCAGCGGTCGTGCAGCGCCCATCCGCTCGGGTCGCCCTCAAAACCTTTGCCCACCTGCGCGCCCTCGGAATTCATCAGGCAGAAGCGCGCGGCGTTCCAGATTTTGTTGGCGAAGTTGCGGTAGCTCTCGACCTGCTCGTCGCGCCAGCGGCTGTCGGTGCCGGTCGAGGCGGGCGAGGAGGCCAGCGTGATGCGCGTGGCATCGACGCCGTACTTCTCGAACACGTCCATCGGGTCTACGGCGTCGCTCGGCTTGCTCTTCGACATTTTCTTGCCGTGCTTGTCGAGCACGAGGCCGGTGATGACCACGTCGCGGAACGGCAAGGGGCCGATGAACTTCGTGCCCGTCATCACCATGCGCGACACCCACAGGAAGATGATCTCGCGCGCGGTCACGAGCACGTCGGTCGGGTAGAAGGTCTTGAGGTCGGCGGAAGTCTCCTCGGGCCAGCCGAGCGTCGAGATGGGCCAGAGCGCGGAGGAGAACCACGTGTCGAGCACGTCCGGGTCCTGCGTCAGCTTGTCGGCGCCGGCCGCGACGCGCGCGTCTTCCTCGGAGCGCGCGACGTAGACGTTGCCCTCCTCGTCGTACCAAGCGGGGATGCGATGGCCCCACCAGAGCTGACGCGAGAGCGTCCAGTCGTGCAAGCCTTCGAGCCAGTCGGTGTAGACCTTCTCCCACGGCACCTCTGGGACAAAGTGCGGCTCGTGTCTCTCTCTGATTAATTCAAGCCCCTTCTCGGCAAGCTCCCGCTGTTTGCAGAACCACTGGAGGGAGATCAGAGGCTCGATGACGGTGCGACAGCGGTCGCAGCGCGAGACGGCGCCCTCGTAGTCGGCGACTCGTTCCAGCAGACCCAGCTCCTCGAACTTCTGGACAACTTTCTCGCGCGCCTCGTAGCGGTCGAGTCCGGCGAACTCCGCGCCGGCCGCCTCGGTCATGCGCGCGTGCTTGTCGATGACGACGATCTGCGGCAGGTTGTGGCGCTCGCCGATCTCGTAGTCAGTGGGGTCGTGCGCGGGCGTGACCTTGACGGCGCCGGTGCCGAAGGCCGGGTCAACAGCCGCGTCGGCGACGATGGGGATTTCGCGGCCCGTTAGCGGCAGCATGAGCGTCGCGCCGATGAGGTCTTGGTAACGCTCGTCGTCGGGGTTGACGGCCACGGCCGTGTCGCCGAGCATCGTCTCGGGGCGCGTGGTGGCGACCGTGACGCGGCGCTCGTCGCTGCCCTTCACCGGATACTGCAAGTGCCAGAGCTGGCCCTTCTGCGTCTCCTTGTCCACCTCAAGGTCGGAGAGCGCCGTCTGATCCTTCGGGCACCAGTTGATGAGCCGCTCGCCACGGTAGATGAGTCCCTCGTCGTGACAGCGGACGAAGAACTCGCGCACGGCGCGCGACAAATCATCGTCCATCGTGAAACGCTCGCGCGACCAATCGACGCTCGCGCCCTCGCGCCGCATCTGCTCCGTGATGCGCCCGCCCGACCTCTGTTTCCACTCCCACACGCGCTCGATGAATTTCTCCCGGCCGAGGTCGTGTCGGCTGAGTCCCTCCTTCTTCAGCTCGCGCTCGACGACGATCTGCGTCGAGATGCCGGCGTGGTCGGTGCCGATCACCCAGAGCGTGCGCTTGCCCCGCATGCGGTGGTAGCGCGCGAGCACGTCCATGATGGTGTGCTGGAGGGCGTGGCCCATGTGGAGCGACCCCGTCACGTTCGGCGGCGGGATGACGATTGAATAGACGGGGGCCGACTCGTCTCGGTTCGCCTCGGGCGCGAAGCAGCCGGCCCGCTCCCAGCGCGCGTAGTGTTGCTCCTCGGCCTGCCGGGGGTCGTAAGTCTTCGGTATCTCCATAGGTTGACAAGTATAGTAACAAGGCAAAAGTAAAAAGGAAAAAGGCAAAAGGGAGACAGCCGTCGCCATCTCCCTTTTGCCTTTTTCCTTTTTACTTTTGCCTTACTTTTCTTCGTCGAGCCGCTGCCGGATGATTCGCTCGGCCAGCGCGGGGACGACTTCCCAGGCAATCTCCTGCACGGCCCTCTCCGACATCAGCTCGACGACGCGACGCGCAATCGCGTCGATCATCTCGGGCGACAACTGCCCCGGCGTCAGCGTCGAAGCAGCGGCGGCGGTGTCCACCGACTCCAGCGACTCGTCACGCACCTCGCCGGGCGCACTTTCTTCTTCATGTGCGACGGCCGCGTCGGAGAAATCCCACGAGGATGGGGCCGCCGCCACGGGCGGACGGGCAACGTCGCCTTCGACGCTCAAGTCTTCATCCATCCGCACCGGCTCGTCGGAGGCGACGACCTGCGGCTCGACGAAGTCGCGCATGGCGGACACGTCCTGCGTCGCATACATGTCTTCACGCGGAGCCGACTCGGCCGAAAAATCGTAGCCCGCGTGGGCGGCGGCCGGCGCGTCGTCGCCGTAAGTTTCGCCCGAGCCGTGCGCGGCCTCGGCGAAGGCGCCGGCCGTGTCAACCTGTGGCACGAATTGGCCGCCGCCGTAAGCCGCGGGCGCGGCGGCGGAACCTGCCGACGCTGGCGGCGGCTCGTCAAAGTCGAGGTCGAGGACGAAGTCGTCCATTTCGGCGGGCGCGGATGACGGCTCGTCGGCCACGCCGAGGTCGAGGAGGGATTCGTCGGCCGTGGCGACAGACGAAGCGCGCGACGCGAACGGGGAACTCCCGGTCTGAGACTCGGCGGCAACCTCGCGCCCCGCGGCGGCGGCGTAGGCCGACTCCTCGCGGCGCTCGACCGGGCGCGCTTCCGCCACGGCGTCGCCCGCGAACGCGGCGCCGACATCTGCAAGTTCGGTGTGCGCGGCCTCGTCACGCCGGCCGAAGCTCTCGGCTGGCGTGGCCTCGATCATCTCATCGTCCATAGCGAAGTCTGTCGCGAAGGCGCCGGCCTGCGGCGCGCGCTTCGCGTCAGCGTCCTGCGCGACGACGGCGCTCGTCGTCGCTTCGCGCACGCCGGCCGCGTAAGCGTCGGTCGCGTGCTCGTGACGGCGCTCGTCGTCCACGCGGCGCTCGTCGTCTCGCGACGCTTGGGCGGCATCCTTGCCGCCGAGCAGCGAGCCGACTTTGCCGATCAAGTCTTTGATGGATTGGAATGGTTTGCTCAAGACTTCGTCCGCGCCGACGCGGCGCGCCTCCGCTTCGTTGAATGGTTCAAATGCGCCCTTGAGGAGGACGACCGGGACATGATGCCAGAGCGCGTCCTGCTTGACCCGCTCGCACACCTCATAGCCGCTCATGCCCGGCATGTGCACGTCCGCGAGCAGGACATCGGGCGGCCCCGACTCCTCCATGATGCGGATCGCCTCTTCGCCCGTGCCGGCCGACACGACTTCCATACCCTCGTCAGTGAACGTGAGAGTCACGACCTTCTGGATGGTGAGTGAGTCGTCTGCGAGAAGCAGTTTGGGGCGTCGTGTCTGCAAAAAAGTCTTCTCCAATGGGGACGTTCCGCCGGCCGGAGGGGGTTTTGATGGGGGGACTTCTCTGGAGTCCGCTCCCGAGGTGGCGGCGGCTGGGGGCGTGTGGCGCGGGCGCGGGACGACAATTCCCTGCTCCCGTGGGCCAAAATTAACCTAACACCCGCGCCGAAGGCGAGTCAAGACTTTTTAACTGCGGGCCTCATAGCAGTTTGCACTTGCGTGCGAGGCAAACGGGGCGAGGAAAGGGAACACGGATTAAACGGATAAAGACGGATGAGCACGGATGCGATCCGTCCTCATCCGTCCTATCCGTGTCCCCCTCGCGCGGCGCATGGACCGACGCACCTATCTACACAGTGCTATCAGCGCGTCATGCGCCAGAACGGCGAAGTGAAATCCAGCGACGCAAAGACAGCCTCACACTCTTCAGCCGTCCGCCTCCGCCACAGCGGCTCCCTGCGGTCGGCTCCGAACCAGGCGAGGGCGAGACGCCAGCACCTCTCGACCGGGAAGGATTCGCCGCGCGGCATGCGCCACTGCGCGCACCAGCGTTCGACGTGCTCCTCCGACCGGAAGAGCAGCATCGTCTTTCAGGTGAAGACGACGTTCTCCCACCAGCGCGCCGCCGGCAGCGCGAAGTGGACGACGCTGCCCGGCTCACTCTCGACGAGGACGCCGCCCTCGACGCGCAGACTCATCCGTGTGCCGCAGCAACCGCACGAGGCTTCCACCTCCGCGTCGCGCCCGAGCACCACGGGGACACCGAGGGCATCCCACGCGCAGGGGGCAAAGTACGCGCGCCCGCCCGATCTCACCACGAAGGGCGTCGGCACGGCCGAGAAGGGCGCGGCCATCAAAATCTCTCCGCCCCCTTCCTGAAGGACGAGCACACGCGCGTCGGCGAGGCGACGGAAGGCGGCTCGCACTTCATCGGTCGAACACGAAAGCGCGGCCGCCGCCACGGCCGACTGAGGCGGCACGCCCTCCGTCATAGCGTGCTCGTAGACGTAGCGGCGCACCTCCGCGTCGAAGGCGGCCTGTTCATCTGTTTCCGTCATCTTATGCGGCTCCGCGGAAATGAGTTCGGTGTTGGCATGGGCGAGTCAGCCGCTGATGGTTACGTCGTCGGCCGTTGCGGGCAGGCCGTCGGGGCCGTCGGAGCCGAGCGTGAAGCGTTCGGTGGTGCCCGCGTAGCGGTAGGGGCGGTGCCAGGGGTCGATGCGGATGACCGTCTTGAGGTAGCGCGGGCTGAGGTGGTCGATGAGGACGGTCTCGTCTTCGGCGACGACATAGAAGCCCCGCTCGCGACGGTAGGCTTCAAGGGCCGCGCGCACCGCTTCGAGGTCGGCGCGCGCCCGCACCGCCTTCCGCGCGTTGACGCCCGCGATCAAAGCGTCGAAGTCACCGAACGATGCTTCGCCGACGCTAAACCCGACGACGCGCCACTTGCCGCGCGTGTCCTTCTCCAGACGGAACGAGGCGTCCACCACGACGACGGCCCGCGCCGACTTGTACATCGGCGCGAACTCCTTCATCACGAGCGGCCCCCGGCGCACTTCGAGCTTCTTCTCTTCTTCGGCCTTCTCGTCCTTCGTCTTTCCCTCCTCCGACTTCTCTTTCTCCAGCTTGTTATCTTTCGACTTCTCGCCCTTTCCCGCCGCTTCTTCCGCGGCCTTGCGCTCGCGCTGTTCGGTCTCGAACTCGGCGGCGAGGGCTTCGAGTTCCAAGCGCGCTGCCTCGACCCGTTCGACGCCCAGCGGGCCGGCGAGATAGTCGAACTCTTCCCACGCGCGGTCGCCCGTGCGGAACTCGACGGCGCGCCAGCGCGCGCCGGCCCCGCCGGCTTCCGTCTTCGCGAAGCCGAACGCGATCTCGACCTCGGCGTTGACGACGACGGGCGTCGCGCCCGCGAGCGACACGTCTTTCACACGCACCCGGCCCGTGCGAAGGTCGAAGCCGGGCGTGGCGGCGATCACCTTCCGCGCGTCGCTATCCTTGATGGCCTTC
>DASVES010000134.1:0-8290 GCA_036380435.1 Pyrinomonadaceae bacterium
CCGCGAATTGCTCGCGCGCACGCGGCCGCGCTCCATCGGCTGGATGAGCGTCGAGAATCCTTACGGGATGAGCAACACGGAGTTCGTCGTGCGCCCTGACGCCGCCCCGCGCGCCGAGATGGGCTGCCCGCACTTCGCCGGTATCTTCGCCATCGGCGCGGCCGCGGAATACTTTCAGCGTCTCGGCCTCGAACGAATCGAGCGCCGCGTCCTCGCCCTCAACAGATATCTGACCGAACGTCTCGCCGACGCCGGCTGGCGCGTGCTCTCGCCCACGCGCCGCGAGGGCGCGCGCTCAGCCGAAACCCTCGTCGCGATGGCTGAGCCGCGCCGGACGGTCGCCCAACTCGCGCGCCGCGGCGTCGCCGTCACGCTCAAGCCCGAAGGCATCCGCGTCGCCACACACTTCTTCAACGACGAGACGGACATCGACCGGCTGATCGACGCGCTCGGCGAAATGAAGCGCCCGTGACTTGACCTGTCGATAAGCAGGTAACGCAGGCAGTTCGAATGCTTGATGAAGTGTTAATTGACACCGTTCCAGACGCTCAGGTATCTTTCCCGATCAAACGCATCGGCGGGGTATTTATCGCACGTGCCCGCGTGCCAGCAACTCAACTGTAGAGCATCAACTTCATGCGGACCGGGGAGAAGGGAAATCTGAGCGAGGCTAGAATCCTGGCTGCCTTTGTGGCTGCCGGATACTTCGTGTCCATTCCCTTTGGCTCAGGGCACAAGTATGATTTCGTAGTCGATGATTCGACTCGTTTGTTCCGGGTACAATGCAAGACGGGTCGAGTCAAAAACGGATCGCTTATTTTTAACGCTTACAGTCAGTCGGGCAACGGAGCGGTTAAGATGAGTTATCGAGGACTGGCGGACTTGTTTGCCGTTCTCAAACCTGAAGATGATAAGGTATACTTAATTCCAGTTGATGAAGTTGGGGTGACGGATGTTTCATTGCGGCTCGCTCCGACCTTGAACAAGCAGGCACAGGGGATACGGTGGGCAGAGATTTATCTGCTGAAGCCGTTAGTTCTAAGCGGGAGTGGCGCAATGGTAGCGCATTAGCTTCCCAAGCTAAGGGTTGCGGGTTCGAGTCCCGTCTCCCGCTTTTAATTTCTGACAGAGCAAAGCTCTCACGGCCGCCTCCACGGGCGGCCGTTCTTGCGTTCGGATGTGTGCATAGTTTGCCTCCGTCCCGCCTCTGGCATCGCGCTTGCCACTCTTCTCCACAGGCGTTGGGGACTGCTTCATTTCATTACACCTAGGAGGTGGCATCCGAATGAGAAAGTATTTGTTAACAGGCATTTGCGCGCTTGCTCTTCTGGCCGGTACAGCGTCACAAACTGCGGCACAGCAGGACACCGTCAAGAAGACGGCCGACAAGACCGTCGAGAAGACGAAGGACGTGGGACAAGAGGTCGGGGACAAGGCGGAGGACGCGAAGGATCAGACGGTGAAGGGCGCCAAGACCGTCGGGCGCAAGACGAAAGACGCGGGCAAGGAAGCGGCTGACAAGACCGAGGACGCCGCCGGCAAGGTTAAGGACGGCGCCGCGGAAGTCGGCGACAAGGCCGAGGACGTTGGCGATCAGACCGTGAAGGGCGCGAAGGCTGTCGGCAGCAAGGCGGCTGATAAGGCCGAAGACGTTGGCGACAAGGCCGTCGATGTGACCAAAAAGGGCGTCAACGAGGTTGGCGACAAGGCCGAGGACGTGGGAGACAAAGCGGCCAAAGGCGCGAGGGTAGCGGGCCGCGGGGCGAAGGCCGTGGGCGCGGAAGCTGCTGATAAGGCCGAGGACGCCGGTGACGCGACCGTCAAGGGCGCAAAGGCCGTCGGCCACGAAGTCGCGGACAAGGCCGAGGACGCGGGCGACCAGAGCGCGAAGGGCGCCAAGAAGACCGGCAACTGGTTCAAGCGGGCGTTCAGAAAAATCTTCTAACGAAGTTAACAACTGAAATCCGTTCGCGACCGCGGCGCCGGTGACGGCCGAACCCGCGCGTCGCGAGCGGATTGCGTTTTGTCGGGGATGTGAAAAGTAAATCCGGGGTTGGACGCCGTCACGGCCTGACTTCTTTTCCAAACGCTTCGACGCAAAAGGCGGCCCATTGCTGGGTCGCCTTATTTTTTGCCCGGCGAAATTTATCGAGCTTCGGCCCGCCGCCGGGCAAGGTGCTATACTCGTCGCGCAAGCGCGCCAACGGGTGTCTTTCAAGCGTTGAGAATCCTTTAGACACTTGCGGAGGAGAGACAGGTGACCGAGACAAAGAGTTGGACTGTGATCTGCCCCTGCTGTGAGGCGACGTTAGTGGTCGATGCGCAGACCGGGGCGCTCATCTCGCACGAGGAGAAGGCCAAGCCCCTCGCGTCGTTCGAGGAGATGGCCAAGCAGATGGAGCGCCAGAAGCAGCTCCGCGAGCAGGTCTTCTCTCAGGAGCTTGGCTCGCAGAAGGATCGCGAGCGCATCCTCGAAGAGAAGTTCCGCGAGGCGTTCAAGCGCGCCGAGGGCGAGAAGGACAAGCCCTACATCAACCCGCTCGACATGGACTAGAGGCCACGCCCCGTGCGGCGCATCTCTACCGACGAAACCGAAACGGTAACTACAAGCGCCGCCCGCGTAGCCTCTTGTCATCGTTCACTTCGCGCCGCATCGAGCGCGGCCCCGCTCTTCACTGCTTCTTCCAGCGCAGCTCGATCTCGACCTCTTCCTCGTCTCCCTCTTTCGCATACTCGAACTCGACGGTCGCGTAAGGCGGAACATAGACGCGCTCGCCCGCGATTTGAATTTCAAAAGTCTTCTCTTCTTCCAGTGCGTCGGCCAACCGCCGCAGCTTGGCGACCACTTCCTTGTTCGAGTAAGACTTCTCCACATCCTTATCACTGCCCATCGTTCACCTCCCGAGAATTAAAGCTGTATCGAACTAATCGAACTAGAACGACTTTTACTTGAGTGAAAGGGAAATAGATTCACCGCAAGAGGCGCGGAGGGCGCGGAGTTCGCGCCGAGGGTTGAATCACTCTCTGCGTGAACTCTGCGCCCCCTGCGCCTCCGCGGTGAATCTACTTGGGCTATACTCAAGTGAAATTAGATAGCGTGCGTGCGCCGCCCGCCCCTTTCAGTATTGCAGGTCGCGAATCTTAAAGGCGCGTTTCGGCTTGTTGCTGCCGACGATGCGCCGGAGGATGGAGTTGAGCGTGTCCACGTCGGTGTCGAAACCGGTGTGCGACTCGGCGCGGGAGGTGCTGCGTGGGCCGCCGTCACGGCCTGCGATGACGAGGCTCGGCTCGCCGTCCACGCTCTTGCGGAAGAGCCGGTTCATTTCCATGTCCGTGTGCTCGCTCCTGGTGTCGCCGCCGGTGCTGACGAAGCGCTGCATGCCGAGCAGCGGCGTGTTGCGGTCGCCCTCGAAGGCGTTGCTGATGAGGAAGAGGAGCGATTTGCCGTAGGGGCCGACATCGTCGTCGCGCTCGCCGACCTCGCTCTGGATGTAGAGCGACGGGTGAGGGCAGGCGCCTTCCTCGACGAACGGGAGGACTTCTTCGCGGAAGAGATTGACCGTCATGGCCGGGGCCATCAGGTGCAGGCTCTTGAAACCGACGCCGAGGCCGGCGAGATGCCGGACGGCGTGGGCCGCGAAGATCGAGCCGATGCTGTGGGCGACGACGTGCAGCTCCCACGACTCGCGCCGGTTCGCCGAGACCTTGCCGAGCGCGGTCTTCGCGTGCTCGACGAGGAGCTGCATGGCGCCGCGGCCGTCCGGCGAGTCCGAGGCGAGCCGCGCGTTCTCCTTCACCTCGCGCCAGAGCTGGCTGCCGCGGGAGGCCACCGTCAGCTCGAAGGTGTCGTCGCGCACGTCGAGCGAGCCGCCGCGCACGCGCCGCAGCCAGTCGGCCGTCTTGCCCTCGTCGCGCTCGCCGACGAGGGTCTCTTTCAGGAGCTTCTGCCACGAGTCCATCACGCCCGACTCCCACATGATGTTGACGGGGTAGACCTCGTTCTTCAGCATCACGTCGCGGAAGGCGATGATGCGTTGGGCGAGGCGGTCTTCGTTCTGGAAGCCGCTGTGGAGGTAGAGCATCAAGCGGCGCTTCTTCCAGTCCTTGGCCGCCTCGGGGATGGAGTCGGTGAAGAGGCGTTCGATATCCTGCTCGGTCGTCCAGTAGCGGCCGGAGGTGGAGAGCTGGCCGTCGGGGCCGACATCCACGGTGTAGGGTCGGATGTCGCTTAAGGGGACGACGCTGGCCGACCCCTGAAGTCCCTCGGTCTGGGCCTCGGGTTGTAGCTCCGGGTGCTTCCAGATGCTCAGGCGGACGGGGACGCCAACCTGTGCGACCCACACGTCGGTGGCGTGGAGCATGTAGTCTTCGTAGGGGAGGAGCGCGAAGCCGCCCGCGCCCCACGTGTCGCCCCAGGAGTTTTGGACGATGAAGCCCTCGCTGGTATAGCCGACGAGGGCGATGGCGTGTCCAGACGTCGGGCCGTCAACGCGCTTGATGACGGGGATGCCCTGCTTGGCGACGAGCGGGTTTTTGACGCCGTCGAGTTTCACGTAATCGTCGCCGAAGTTGGACCAGCCATCATGCACCTGGATGGTGCAGTAGATGATGCCGACCTCGCCCAGAGCTGCGTGCATGTCGCGAATCTGGCGGTGCAGGATGCGGAAGTAAGCGCCGCCGGGCGTGTTTTGCCCCTCGCGCGCGATGTCGGGGGTGAGGTGGCGCGCGCCGTGGCGCGACGGTGGCCACGTCTCTGACTCGCAGACGCCGTGCGCCAACCAGCCTTTCATCGCGCCGCGCGCCGAGGAGCCGGAATAATTCTCGCGCGGCCACTGGTCGTAGCGGCGGGCCATCTCGTAGAGCATGCGCGGGCTGACGAGCCGGCCGAGTCCGCGCGAGTGGAGGAGGAAGTTGATGACGGCGGCGAGCGCGAACCCGCAGCAGGCGCCCTCCTGCCCCTGGTCGAGGATGGCCGGCACGTTGTCGATGTTGACGATCTGATCTGGGAGTGGTGCAAGCGACGGGTTGTAGAACATGTCGCGGATGTCGATGCGGTCGGGGTGCGCGTCGAGGCGACGCCGACCTTTGCGCTCGACCTGCGTATCTTCGTCCCTCTCGCGCCGTGAACGCGCGGGCGGGTGTGTGGTCTTCGGCGTGTCGCTGCGGGAGTCGCCCGCGGGGGATTCCAATACGGTGCGCTGACTGCGCTGACTCTTCTTGCTGGACGGCATGAGAATTCCTTTCGGCGCGCGGGGGCGGTTGGACTGAGGAAGGCGGCTCGCACTGCCCGCGCGCGCGGGCGGTGCGACAAATGGCCCTTCAGAAAGCGTCTGCGCTTATATCTTCGCCGGCTCGGGGCTGTCAACAGGAAAGTTCAGGCAAAGGCGCGGAAGGCGCGGCCGGCGGCCTCGACCGTGCGGTCGATCAACTCGTCCGTGTGCGCCAGACCGACGAAGGCGGCCTCGAACTGCGACGGCGCGAGATAGACGCCCTCGCGCAGCATGGCGTGGAAGAAGGCGGCATAGCGCGTGCGGCTCGACTCGGAGGCCGAAGCGAAGTCGAAGACGGGCCGACCCGTGAAGAAGGTCGTGAACATCGACCCGACGCGGTTGGTCTGTGTCTCGACGCCGGCCTCGCGCGCGGCCGCTGTCAGTCCGTCGCAGAGACGGCGCGTGGCCCGCTCCAGTTGATCATAAACCGCAGAGTCGCGCAGTCGGCGTAGGGTGACGAGGCCGGCGGTCATCGCCAGCGGGTTGCCGGAAAGCGTGCCGGCCTGATAGACCGCGCCCGCCGGTGCGACGTGCTCCATGATGTCGCGCCGCCCGCCGTAAGCGCCGACGGGCAGGCCGCCGCCGATGATCTTGCCGAGCGCGGTGATGTCGGGCGTAACATTGTAGAATGCTTGCGCGCCGCCGCGCGCCACGCGAAAGCCGGTCATCACCTCGTCGAAGATGAGCAGGGCGCCGTGCTTCTTCGTCAGGTCGCGCAGGTGTTGGAGGTAGCCCGCGCGCGGGGGGACGCAGCCCATGTTGCCGGCGACCGGCTCGACGATGACGGCGGCCACGTCGCCGTGCTCCGACATGATCTTCGCGATGGCGTCGGCGTCGTTGAAGGGGGCGGTGATGGTGTTTGCGGCGACGGCCGGCGTGACGCCGGGGCTGTCGGGCAGGCCGAGCGTGGCGACGCCCGAGCCGGCGCGCACCAGCAGGCTATCGGCGTGGCCGTGATAGCAGCCCTCGAACTTGACGATCTTTTCGCGGCCCGTGACGCCGCGCGCGAGCCGCAGCGCCGACATCGTCGCCTCCGTCCCGCTGTTGACCATCCTGACCATCTCGACCGACGGGACGGCGTCGATGATCTCCTCGGCCATCAACACCTCAAGCTCGGTCGGCGCGCCGTAGCTTGTCCCGCGCCCCAAAGCCTCGCGCAACGACTCGACGACTTCCTCGTCCGCGTGGCCGAGAATCATCGGCCCCCACGAGCCGACGTAGTCGATGTACTCGCGCCCGTCCGCGTCCGTCATCAACGCGCCGCGCGCCGAAGCGATGAAGCGCGGCACGCCGCCCACACCGCGAAACGCGCGCACGGGCGAATTCACCCCGCCCGGCATCAACCGGACGGCGCGCTCGAAGAGTTCTTCCGAGCGGCCGGCTTTCTTTTCAACAGTAGCGTCCATGTCTCAATGCTAGACGAAAAACGAGAAAGGCGTAAATCGACCATCGTGAATCGGCCGTCAACCGAAGATGCTGCGCCAGCGTCGGTCAAGGGCTGCGCCGAAGAGGAAGGTGGTGAGCGAGGGCTGCAAGTGGGAGCGGTCGTAGCCGACGAGTTCGACGTAGGCGCGGCCCCGCGTGTCGCGGTCTTCGTGTTGGCCAACGACGGCGCAGGCGCCCTCCCAGTAGACGATCATCGTCGTGCCGCGCGTGTCCAACTCCTGATCGTTGAGGACGGGGCTGACCGTCACGTCAACACGGAAGCGGGGCACGCGCAGACGCCAGCGGCTCGGGTAGAGGGCGCCGGTGTGTGGGCTGCGCCAGTGGTCGAGCACTTCGAGTTGGAAGTCCGCGCGAGCAAGATGCGTCCAGTCGCCGGAGGCGTCAACGTAGGTGCCGCTGGAGAAAGATGACGGGCGGCCTTCGCGGTCGCGGATGTGGTAGACCATCAGCTCGGAGCCGGTGTCGAGCTGGATGCTGAACCAGTCCCAGCCCTTCTGGTCGTCGGTGGTCGTCCACGTCCCGAACTCTCGATCCATCCACGCCGTGCCCGTGAAGTGCTCGGTTCGACCGCCAAAGGTGATGTCGCCCTCGGCCGCCATGCGCGTGTAGGAGAAGTAGCGCGAAGCCTCGCCGTGATCCTTGAAGCTCACGCCGGCGCGCTCGTGGCCGTTGAGCGCGGCGGGTTTGGTGGGGCTGAGCGCGGCGTCGAAGATGAGGTCGTCGCCGAGCGTGGCGTGGAGCAGGTGCAGGCCGTGGGCCTCGCGCACCGTCCAGTCGCCGAGCTTGAGATAGAAGCGCCGGGCGCTGGTGAGCGCGGGGTGGTCGAAGGGGCCGTTAGCGCTCTTGCGATGGTCGTAGCGGAAGCGTCGGCCGGTCTCGTCCGTCATGGCGAAGTGGGCGAGGTAGAGCGGGTTGGCGATGAGACGCAGGGGGACGACGCCGAAGCGGTCGAGGTCGGTGCGACGCTTGAAGAAGACCAGCTCGAAGCCGAGCTGTCGGCCGCTTTCGGTTCGCAGGTGCCCGGTGTAGTACCACCACTCGGTCTGCGCCTCGTTGTGCGCGTAGAGGTCGCGCGGCAGGAGCACGCCGGCGTGCTCCGTCCCGTCGCGCAAAGTGGACGCCTCGCCCACGACGGCGTCGGCGACCGCGTCGAGTAAGCCCGCGGTCGTCTGCTCAACCGACTCGAAAAGAGTGCTGCCCATCAATCGTTAACCCCCCTGATAGTTGTCGCAAAGTTGTCTGATGAATATACGCGACTTGGCGGCGCCAAAACAGTACCGCGAGCAGTAGCGAGCGGGTGTGACTCACGCGAGGCGGGTCTCTCGTTACGGTCACACCCGCTCGCTACCGCTCGCAGTACTGTGCTGCTCCGAGGCGCACTTAAATCCTTTCCAGCTCTTCCCCCGGCTCGACGAGCAGCGTGCGGAAGCTCGACAGGCGAACGAGGCCCGGCGCTCCGCCCTTGATCTTCGAGACGTACTTGCGCTCGGTGTAGTTGACGGCCACCTTCGCGTCCTTGCCCGCGCGGCTGAAGTGTGCGGCTAACTGCGCGGCCTCGATGACGGTGCGGTGGG
>DASVES010000135.1:0-7398 GCA_036380435.1 Pyrinomonadaceae bacterium
CGGCCCGTTCGCCCTCGGCGCGAGCCTCGGCCCTCTCGCACGTCGAGTTGAAGACCTCGCACTGTTGTTCGGCGTGCTGACGGGGGAAGACTTGGCGCGCCAGAGCGAAGACACAGGGGACGCTCTATTGAAAGACGAGGCGGCGCTTTTGCGTGGCCGGCGCGTGGCGTGGTATGCGGACGACGGCGCGACGCCCGTCATCCCCGAGATTGCGCGTGCGGTCGAAGCGGCGGCGCGTGCGCTTGAGGACGCGGGAATGTTTGCGGTGGAACGCCGACCTCCGCACGTCGAGCGCGCAACCGAATTGTGGCTCGGGCTTTTTTCGTACCCCACGCAGGAGTTCCTGCGCCGGACTTATGCGGGGCGCGAAGAAGATGCCGGCTCCGTCGCGCGTCTGTTGTTGGAACGTGCAGAGCGGGCGAGTGCGCCGACGGTGAACGCATACTTCGAGTTGTGGGATGAGCGCGACCGTCTGCGCGGCGAACTGCTCGAATGGATGGAAGAGACGCCGCTCGTCGTCGCCCCCGTCGGGGCGGTGGCCGCGCCAGCGCACGGCGCGCGGCGTGTCTCGGCGGGCGGCGCGGAGTTCGGAATGTTTCGCGCCTTCGCTTACGCGCAAGCCTTCAACGTCTTCGACCTGCCGGCCGCGTGCGTACCCGCCGGGCTGACGGAGGAGGGGCTGCCGGTGGGCGTGCAGATTGTCGGTCGTCCGCACGCGGAGAGGGAAGTGCTCGCCGCGGCGCGCATCGTCGAGGAGGCGCTGGGCGGATGGCAGGGCGTGCCCGGCAAACATTCACAGGCGGGCGCGAATCCTTTATAGTCTCGGACGAACGCATAACTTCGGAGGACGCTCAACATGTTTCTCATCCTTCTGGCCTTCCTCGCTATCGCCGCGCTTGTCGTCGCCGCCAAGACCATCAAGATCGTCCCGCAATCGACCGCCCTGCTCATCGAGCGCCTCGGCCGCTTCAACCGCCTCGCGGCCAGCGGGCTAAACGTCATCATCCCTTTCCTCGACAAGCCGCGCGGCGTCTACTGGACGAACGTCCGGCCCGGTCTGGCCTCCATCGACCTGCGCGAGCAGTACATCGACCTCCCGCCGCAACCCGTCATCACACGCGACAACGTGACCATCCACGTCGATTCGGTCGTCTACTGGCAGATCACCGACCCGATAAAGGCCGTCTACGAAGTGACCGACCTGATCGGCGGCCTCGTGCAGTTGACGATCACGGGCATGCGCGCCGTGATGGGCGACATGGATTTGGATCACACGCTCTCCTCGCGCGACCAGATCAACGCCAAGCTGCGGATTATTCTCGACGAGGCGACGGACAAGTGGGGCGTGAAGGTGACGCGCGTGGACGTGAAGAACATCACGCCGCCCGAGGACGTGCGTCTGACGATGGAGAAGCAGATGACGGCCGAGCGCAACCGCCGCGCGCTGGTGCTGCAAGCCGAGGGCGACAAGCAGGCAAACATCACGCGCGCCGAGGGCGAGAAGCAGGCCGCCGTGACGCGCGCCGAGGGTGAGAAGCAGTCGGCCATCCTTCAGGCCGAGGGCGCGGCGCAGGCCCGCCTGCGCTCGGCGGAGGCCGAGGCCCAAGCCATCCGACAGGTCGCCGGCTCCATCGAGGGCATGGGCAACCCCGCCCAGTATCTCATCACGGCGCGCTACATCGAGAGTCTCAAGGAAATGACGCGAGGCCAGAACGCCAAGGTCATCTTCATGCCGATGGAGACGGCGGGCGTGCTCTCCAGCGTCGGCGCCATCAAGGAGATGTTCGCGGAGACGGGCGAGCGCCGCGGCAAGCAGGATGAAGAAGGCGGCGAGAGAGGCGGCCGCATGCCTCCGCGTCAACTTCCGACGTAGATTTTCAAGGCTGGCTTAACGGGTGATGCGACAGTGGGGTGTGACGTGAGCCGGTCGGCAAAAGCTCGCTACGCATGACGACGAACTCGGAGACGGTAAAAGGCTCCGACTCGAACGACGACGCATTGTGAAACTCGGCGAGGGGGCGCACGCCGGCGGGCGTCCGCATGCGCGCGAGCGTGAGGTGCGGGCTGTAGGGACGAGCCTCGCGTGGAAATCCTTCGGTGGAGCATTCGTCTTCGATGTGGCGTTGAAGTGAGGCGAGGCCGCCCGACTCATCCACGACGCCGAGCCAGAGCACACGCGCCGGCCCCTTCGGCGGAAACGCGCCCGCCCCGGAGAGCTTGATGGGGAAAGTGCTGATGCGCGCCGCCGCCCTCTCGGCTGCGCCTGTAAGCTGGTCAACGCGCGCCGGTTTGATGTCCCCATAAAATTTCAGCGTCAGATGAAGTTTCTCGGGCCGCTCCCAACTCGCGCGGACGTTTGGAAACATCTCGCGCAGTTTCGCGATGTAATCGCCGACAAGCTCCCGCACCTCCGCGCTCAGCTCGACCGCGCAGAAGACCCGCAGGTTTTTGTCAGACGCCGAAGTCATCGCAAGCCGGCGACGTTAACCCCTCCCATCGCTCAAGGGCGCGCGGGAGTGAACTGTCGCGTCTCTCTCGCCGCGGCGCTGACCGCGCGCGGTGTGAAGGGGAAGGCGCGGGGCGTAACGTTTTGCCAGTCCGCGAGCTGGTCTTTGAAGTGAGGGCTGGAGGGGAGGCCGGACTGGCCGAGCGTGACGGCGTGTTGCGTCCTGTCCCAGTCGGCGGTGTCGGCGATGAGCCGCATCGAGACGGCCGCGCCGACGTTGACGGACGCCATGCCGCCGGGGTTGCCACGCTGCGGCAACGGTTGGACGGCGAACTGCTGTCCGACGAAGGGGACGCCCGCGAGTGGATGGGGAAAGCGCATCTGAGAATCGCGCCCCCACGTCCAAGCGGCCTCGTCGGCCCCGAGTCGGCCGGAGAGGGACGCGCGGGCGCTGCGGTGAATTTCGTCGATCAATTCCGGGTACGTCTTGAAGCTCGTTGGGAGCCAGCCTTGCGGGCGCGTGGCGATGAGGCGGTCGATGAGGGTCGCGCTGTTGGACCAGCGAAACTCCTTCGCCCGCTCGGCGCCGACCGCGCCCTCCACAATCTTACGGGCGAACTGTGCGCGCATCTCGTAGACGAGCAGAGCGGCGCGCGAGTCGGGTTCGAGACGGCCGTCCCAGTCAGCGAGCAGTTGAACGGTTGAGCGCCACTTCTCGTCGCGGCGGTCGAGAGCTGCGCCGCGCGCGATGCGGACGACCTCGCGCGCGAAGTTGTCGCCGGAGATCGAGAAGGTATCGCCCTGCACGGCGCGGAAGTCTTCGACCGTGAGTTTCTTTTTGGCAGTGAGCATTTGTTGGATGCGGCGCGCGCGCGTGGGCGGAGCCCAAACGTGCGACAGGTGATGCGGGTAGCTCGTGCCAACGATGCGGCTGTTGGCCGTGACGATGATGCCCGAAGGCGGGTCGTAGACGTGCGGCAGCTCGTTGAAGGGGATGACGCCCGTCCACTCGCCTTCGTCGGTCGAGCCGTCGTAAGGGACGCTGCCGTCGCCGGTCTTACGCAGGGGGATGCGCCCCGCGCCGTAGTAGCCGATGTGACCGTCCACGTCCGCGTAGACGAAATTCTGCACCGGCCCCTCGTACTTCGACAGCGCCGCGCGGAAGTCGTTCCAGTTGCGCGCGCGGTTGAGGAGACGGAAGCCCTCGAACTCGTTGGAGCGCGGGTCGAGCGCCGTCCAGCGCAGAGAGTATCGCGCGCCGTCGCGCTCAAAGATGACGGGGCCGTGGCGCGTGACGGTGACTTCGTGTGTGACCGTCTCGGTGGACGCGTCGGCCGGACTCTTCCTGACCTTGATTTCCTCGCGGCGTACTTCGGCCTCGCTCCAGCCGGCGGGCGTCAGGTAGCGCCGCGGGTTCGCGGGGTCGAACTTTTCGAGATAGAGGTCTTGCACGTCGGGGCCGAGGTTGGTGAGACCCCAGGCGATGCGCTCGTTGTGGCCGATGATGACGCCGGGGGCGCCGGCCGCCGTGACGCCGGCCACCCGCAGCCCCGGCGCGCTCAGATGCACCATGTACCAGATGGGCGGAGCCGACGGGGCGAGGTGCGGGTCGTTGGCGAGCAGGGGCTTGCCCGTCGCGGTATGCCGGCCGCTGATCACCCAGTTGTTGCTCGCCGCGAGGTCTTCGGCGAAGAGACCGGCGCGCTCCTGCGTGCGCCGAAAAATCGAATCCTCAACGGCGAGCGCGCGCAGCCACGCGTCTTTGTCAATCGAATCGACAGGCACGGCGGAGCGAGTACGCCCGGCCCCCGTGCGCCGCGGCGCGGCCTTCGCATCAGTGCCGACGACGAGCACGTCGAGCGGCGAGGCGACGGGCAGGAGTTCCCTGAGCTTCTCGGGCGGGAGGTCTGCGAGCATGGCGCGCATCAGGTCGATGCGCCAGGTGGTCGAGAGGGCCTCGGCGAAGTTTTTGCCGACAACGTTGGAGTCGGCCGGCGTCCAGTGGCGTGGGCGGTATCCGAGGATTTGAAACTCGGGCGGGAGCGACTTGGCGTCGAGCGAGTCGATGTAGGCGTTGACGCCGCGCGCGTAGGCTTCGACGGCGGCGCGGGCCTGCGGCGTTGCGGCGTCGGCCGACTGTTCGGCGACGCGTGCGAAGCCGAGCGTGCGCCGCCGCTTGTCTTCTTCGAGCGTGGCGCGTCCGAAGATTTCCGACAGCTCGCCGCGCGCCGTCCGGCGCAGCAAGTCCATCTGCCAGAGCCGGTCGGAGGCCGTCACGTAGCCCTGCACGAAGAAGAGGTCTTCGTCGTTCTCCGCCTCGATGTAGGGGATGCCGCGCTCGTCCCGGCGCACGGTGACGGGGCGCTTGAGCTGCGCGAGTCTGACCGTCTGGCTCTGCGCTTGCGCGTTGGCTCGCGGACGCAAGCTGTCCGAGGGCAGAAGCGTGAATATGGAGAGTGTGAAGAGGAGGGCCAGAGTGGCGCGTGCGCCGCGTGAAAATCTTTTCATCGAAACCTCGTCGGGAAGGTGTTGGGTAAACGGAGAGAAATAATAAGGGAGCGGTCGGGGAAGCGCCACTTGAAAGTAATACCGGAGGGGAACACGGATATGACGGATAAGACGGATTAACACTGATCCGTTTCTATCCGTATCATCCGTCCTATCCGTGTTCCCCTCCGCCACCTCACTTTGAGCGACCCGCTTTAAAGACGCGGGTCGATGACGATCAGACGCGGCTCCGTCATCTCCTCCATCGCATAGCGGACGCCCTCGCGCCCCGCGCCGGACATCTTGACGCCGCCGTAGGGCATGTTATCCACGCGGAAGTTCGGCGCGTCGTTAACCAACACGCCGCCGAACTCCAGCTCGCGGAAGGCGCGCAGGGCGCGGGCCATGTCGCGTGTGAAGACGCCGGCCTGGAGTCCGTAGCGCGTGTTGTTGGCCTCGTCCAGAGCCTCGCCGAAGTCCGCAAACGTCTGGACGGTGGCCACCGGCGCGAAGACCTCCTCGGAACAGACGCGCATCTCCGCGTGAACGTCCGCGAGCACCGTCGCCTCAAGCAGCGAACCGTCACGCCGGCCGCCGCACAGAAGACGCGCGCCCGCGCCGACTGCCTCGTTAATCCACCCCTCCACGCGCCGCGCGGCCGCCTCGTCGATCATGTTGGAAATCTCCGTCGCCTCGTCGAGCGGGTCGCCGGCGCGCATCGCGCGAGCGCGCCCGACGAACAGCTCGTTGAAACGCTCGGCGACTTGTTCGTGAACGAACACGCGCTGGGCGGAGATGCAGACCTGACCCGCGTAGGCGAAGGCGGCGGCGGCCGTGCGCTCGGCGGCGAACTCCACGTCGGCCGTCTCGTCCACGATGACGGGCGCGTTGCCGCCGAGTTCGAGCGCCACCGCCTTGCGCCCCGCGTGCTCGCGCAGTCGCCAGCCGACCTCGACGCTGCCCGTAAACGAGATCATCGCGACTCGCTCGTCTTTGAGTGCCACGTCGATGTCGGGCACATCCACGGGGACGACTTGCAGCGCGGCTGCGGGGAGGCCGGATTCGAGGAAGACTTCGCCGAGGAGGAGTGCGGTCAGGGGCGTGCGCGGGCTGGGCTTGACGATGATCGCGTTGCGCGAGGCCAGCGCCGGGGCGACCTTGTGCGCGACGAGATTGAGCGGGAAGTTGAAGGGCGTGATGCCGTAGATGACGCCGCGGGGCACGCGCTCAGTCCATCCGGTGCGGCCCACGCCGCCGGGCTGGCCGTCGAGCGCAACGGTCTCACCCTTGAAGCGGCGCGCTTCCTCGGAGGCGTAGGTGAAGGTGGCGACGGCGCGCTCGGTCTCGGCACGCGCGGCCTTAATCGGCTTGCCGGCTTCGAGCGCGATGGTGCGGGCGAACTCCTCGCGCCGCTCGCGGAGGCGGTCGGCGATGTGTCGCAGCGACTCGGCGACCACGTGGCGCGCGAGCGCGCGCATCTCGCGGGCCGCAACCGTGGCCGATGAAATTGCCTCCTCCAATTCTTCGGCGGAGGCGACGGAGAAGTTCGCGACCAACTCGCCGTTGTAAGGCGAGCGCACTTCCTGCGTGCGCGAAGATGTACGCCACTTGCCGCCGATGAGAAAAGGCTTCGCTTCCATTGTCGGCTAATACCCTTCCGCTTTCTTCGTGTTGAGTTGAATGTTAGCACAGGCGGGAGGCGGGGAATCAGACGCCCTTTTCAAACGAGCCGCGGAGCGGCGAAAGATTGTAGCCCACGGCGTCAGCCGTGGGGACACGTTGGAAAAGAAAGAAAGCCCCGGAGGGGCGAAAGAACTTCGACGTTGGCGTAGGACGCGCGTCAATGCTCTTCCGCCCCTCCGGGGCTTTCTCGTTTTTCTAAATCGCTGACCCACGGCTTGCGCCGTGGGCTACAATCTTTCGCCGCCTCCGGCGGCTCGTTATTGACGGCTCGACGCGGCCCCCGAAGTAGCCGCGAGGCGTCGGCCCTCGGTGTCCGACCAGTCGCAGAGAGTCTTCACGTCCGCGGGGGTGAGCCGCGCTTCCGGGTGGAGGATCAGATAAGACTTGAGCGGCATCGTCTCCCGTTTCACCTCGCGGCAGACCATCTCCAATATCTCGCTGCTATCATGTGGGGTGTAGTCGCCCCAGTCGGAAAAGTTCAGTTCACTGCGCCCGTCGTTGACGTGCTCGGCCACGAACCAGGAGACGGGCGAGACGTGGCTGTACCACGGCCAGTTCGTCTCGTTGGAGTGGCAGTCCTTGCAGGCGCGTGTGAGCACCTGATTGACCTCCGGCGGAACGATGACGTGCTGCTCAATTGGCTGGGCCGATGCGCGCGCCGGGGTCTCCCTCTCCGGCCGGATGAACTGGATACCGCACAAGACGAGGGCCACAGCGACCGCCAGCATTCGTAGAACTTTCCTCAGCACCCCAACTCCTTCCTCTCCTGCCAACGGGCGACG
>DASVES010000136.1:0-42658 GCA_036380435.1 Pyrinomonadaceae bacterium
CTCGGCCTCAAGCCCGACGCCTCCGAGCAGGAATTGAAAAACGCCTACCGCGATCTGGCGAAGGTCTGGCACCCCGACCGCTTCGCGCACGACCCCCGCCTCCAACAGAAGGCGCAGGAGAAGCTCAAAGAGATCAACGAGGCTTACGAGGCGATCAACTCCCCGGCTTCCGGCCGCCGACACGCGCGCCGCCCCACGCCTCCTCCTCCGTCATCGTCAACGTCAACCTCCGCCCCGCGCCCGCCGCGCGGCGGCCCCGCCGACTTCACACCTGCCGACTTCACAACCGTCGTCGCACGCCGCAGCGACGCTGGTGCCGGCGCGTCACGCCTGACGCCGGTCGCGTTAGCAGTGGCCGCGGTCGTTATCACATTTTTTGTGTCTTACCGATTTCTGAACTCGAACACGGCAGCTCCCGCCGGCGTCAGTTCAGCGGCCGAGGCTGAGCTGTCTGAGGAGCAACGGTCGGAAGTGGTTTCGGACGCGGGCGAGCGCGTTGAGAGGAAGCCGGCAGGCAAGCAGCCTCGCGTGGGCGAGGGCGCGGGGACGGCCGCCGGCGGCGAGGGCGACTCAGACGCGGGCGCGCGACAATCCGCCCCCACATACAAAACACTCCCGACCGTCAACCGCACGATTGACCCGGCGACGGGCCTACTCGCCACGCGCGCCTGCCCCCTCAAGGCGATACGGACTTTCGCGAGCGGGGAGGAGCCGCAAAAGTTCTGCGACGCGGATCACACGCGCAGGTGAGCGTCGAGTTTCGGCAGAATCGCCCCCGTTAGTGGTTCCGGCAATCTCTGTTATTATGTAGCCGCTGGACGTGGCAGGCGCGCATCGTGCGGCATTGTGTTGGGTGTTTATGGACGGAGGCGAGTGAGTTGTCTTTAGAGTTCGCGGTCGAGTACCCCTGCGAGTTGCGCGCGCGCTACGAGGAGAAGCACCTGCGCGCGTGGGGGCGTCTGAGCAGTCTGCACGCGCGTCTGACGACGGGCGAGCACTCGGCCCCGACGGCCGAGAAGCTGCGCTTCGTCGAGCGCGCGGGCGACGAATTAGAGCGCATGGTGGGCGAGATCGGCGTCTGCGCGTCGTGCCCGGCGCGTCTGCCGAGCGAGGCGGCGGGCGAAGGCGAACTCGTCGGCTGTCAGGGCCGCATCACCTACCCCATCGAGGCGCAGTTCGAGAAGTTTCTGGCCGACCGCGCGCAGCTCGCTTTAGACACGATTGACGAACAAGACCTGCCGCGTCTGATGCGCGTGCTCATCGACCGCGACTCGCCCTTCGACGGCGAGGGCACCAAGTCTTTGCGGGCCGTCACCACGCCCGACGGCCTCCGCTTCTTCGAGCTGCGCCTCCCCATCCGCCTCGCCCGCCAAGCCTCGCACCTGACGACCGACCACCTCTTCGACGCCCTCGCCGGCTTCACCTCCCCGGACTCCGGCCAGACGACCTACACCCGCGAGCTACCCCTCGCCGCCACCCCCGACTACTACGACTTCCTCGACCTCGTCCTGCGCAACGACATCTCCTCCTCAGAGCGCGAGCGCGTCCGCGCGCGCAGCCGCAACTACCAGCAGTTCCTCCGCCTCCTCGCCGCCCTCGAACTCGCCGAAGCCCTCAACGCGCGCGTGCTGATGGATTGAAAGAGCGGTTGGCTATTAGCTTCAAATCATTAACAAGGCACCGCGCCGGCGTCAGCCATCAACGAGCCGCGGAGCGGCGGCAGAATGTAGCCCACGGCGTGAGCCGTGGGGACAAGCACCCGGACAAAGATTGAAGCCCCGGAGGGGCGAAAGAATTGCGACGTTGTGCACAAGGCCCGTCGTGATTCTTTCGCCCCTCCGGGGCTTTCCGATTTAATTGACGACTGTTCCACGGGCTAACGCCCGTGGCTACATTCTGCCGCCGCTCCGCGGCTCGTTGACGGCTCACTGCTTCCCTTCGTCTATTTCGCGCAAGCTATCGAGGATGAGACTGGTGTTGCTTGAGGCGTTTAGCTGGACGGGGAAGCTCTGGGCGGTGCGTTCGAAGTCGAAGGCGCCGGTGGTGATTTCGAGGAGGCGACGGAAGGCGGCGGGCGCTTCGGTTTCGCCGTCGGCCTCGGCGCCGACGATCTGCCCGTCGTTGAAAAGCACGCGGCCGCTCGCGCCCGCGCTTTCTATGATGAGGGCGCCGGTCAGTCGCGCGTTCTCGACGACCTGCACGAGGTCGAAGATGCTGATGGCCGAGAGGTCGCCGGCGAGCGTGGCGGGGCGCGGCGGCTTCGCAGTCTGGGTGGAATCGGCGACCTCGGCGGGGGGGGCGCTCGGTTGCAGGTCGGGGCGGCGCGCGCGGCGGATGGCTTCGAGACCCGTGGTGATGGAAATGCGCGGGTCGATCTGCTTCGACTGGAGCAGGCGGTCGTGCGCCGACTCGAAGTCTTCGCGCGCGATGTAGAGGCTGGCGAGCGCCAGACACTGCCGCGCCGCCTCGTCCGGCTGCCGGCAGGCGAGCGCCACCTCGCGCAGCTTCTCGCGCAACCGCGTCGAGCGCGGGTTGCGCCCGACCGCCTGCTGGAGCCGCTCGAGGGCCTTCTGCGGCGCCTTGTACTTGATGAACAACTCGGCGTCGAGAATCGCCGTCTCCACGTCCTCGTCGAAGTTCTGCTGTGAACCCGAGTCGCCCAAGCGTCCCGCCTCTCCGAAAGCGCACTCTCAACTTTCAAGATCGACGCGAGTTTAGCACAACGGCCGCCCGCCGCGACGAACACCAATCGACGCACATCAGCCCCGAACCGAGCACGAAATCGTGTGCGATGAGAAGCCGTCAATTTGCCCAACGGCGTACACAATGTGCGACTTGTCACGGAACCTCACGCGGTCTCTTAACCCGCGCGTCGCAAACTGCAATTTCCTCCGCTCACGAGCGGTCAAAACCATCGTTTCGACGCCCGCACATCTAACGGGGCCGACTACGTTGCACGGAAGAAACGTGGCATGACTACTGCTTAATGAACGTGTGCAAGCCCCCCTTGCCAGGGTTCCAACATCCGATGTTGTGTTGACATCAGAAGGCGCGACACTTGTCGGCGTCCGAGGTCACCGCGAGATGTGGTTTGATCGCCCCGATCCAGCCGCGAGGAGTTTTGACGATGCATGAGGAATTGCTGCTGGGCACGAGAGGCGCTGCCACCATCAGGCTCGTTGACGCGAGCTGGGCCAACTATCTCCAGCGCGCCTGCGCCAGCCTCAAGGCCATCGGCGCGCGCCGCCACGGCGACGAAGGCATCCACTCCCTCGTCATGCGCCTCAAGCACACGCGTCCCTCGACCTACTTCCACTGCATCCGCGTCGCGCGCGTCGCGCGCACCACGGGCCGTGCGCTCGGCTTCGACGACAGGCAACTCCGACAGCTCGGCCACACCTCGATGCTCCACGACATCGGCAAAATCCTCGTCCCTGAGAGCATCCTCAGCCGCCCGCGGCGGCCGACGCGGATGGAGCGTTTCGTGCTCAACCTGCACCCCAGTTTCGGCGCGCTGCTGGCGTCCTACTTCAACCTCTCGGCCGAGCTGCGCGTCCGCACCGAGCATCACCACGAGCGCTGGGACGGCCGCGGCTATCCGCACCGGCTCGGCGGCGAAGATATCCCCCTGATGGCGCGCGTCGTGCAGGTCGCCGACTCCTACGATGCGATGGTCTCGCGCCGCTCCTACAACGCCCCGCGCTCGCACGCGGAGGCCGTCGCCGAGCTGCGCGCCGAGGCCGGCACACAGTTCGACCCGCGCGTCGTTGAAGCCTTCCTCGACACCTACCCGGAAAGGAGTTTACCCCGATGATTAACTGGATGAAGCGCCGCATCGAACGCTCGCGCGCCCGCTGTCACAGGGCGGCGCGCGCGCTTCGGCGTCCACATTATGCTGGCATACGCGATAAAGTGAGCCTCAAAGCTGAGTCTGACAACTGTGTTGGGTTCAGCGCGAAGGCGCAGAGCGCAAAGAGAGTGCATCACAGGGATGATGCATTTGCGCGAGCTTGAATGAACACTCTAACTGTCCACTTAGTTTTTCGCACCCTCCCCTTCTCTGCGATTAGTTAACCCTCCCCGTGCTCAAGCCACGAGCCTAAAAATCAAAACGCACCCCCACCCGCACGCTCCGCTGTCGCAGCGTCCGCGTCGGCACGAGGAAGCCGTCGATGAATGCCCGGCGCTGCTCCGGCGTGGCCGTCTCCCGCAGCCCCGTGAAGTTGATGAACTCGGCCGCGAAGGTGTAGACGGTCGCGTTGAGCACGTTGTTGATCTCGACGACGGGGCGGAGGCGCGCGTGCTCGCCGAGGCGGAACTCGCGCGTGATGCTGAGGTCGAAGGTGAAGAGGCCCGGGCCGCGCCCGGAGTTGCGAGGAAGGTTCCCAGTGCGGCCGAGGGTCGGGAGTTGGAAAGCTTCAAGGAGGCGCGCGTCCAATGGTTCGCCGGGAGGTCGCCAGCGGATGAGGTCGGGGTCGCCGTGGAAGTCGGGGCGGTCGTTGCCGACATCGTCGAGGTTGCGATCCGCGCCGCCGAGCGAGACGTTGAAGGGCGCGCCGGAGGCGACTCTCAGCACGGAGGCGAGACGCAAGGCCCCGAGCCGGCGCGGCGTGTCGAGCGTGCCGGAGAGGACGAAGCGGTGCCGGCGGTCGAGGAGACTGCGGGCGCGCTCGCCGTGGAAGTCGCCGGCGCGCAGGGCGCTCGAAGTGTTGACGACGCCGTCGTCGATGAGGCGCGAGAGCGTGTAGGCGGCGCGGAAGGAGAAGCCGAGACCGGTGACGCCGTGGCGCGTGTGGCGGCGGCGCGTCTCGACGGTGAGGCCGTGGTAGAAGCTGTTGCCGGCCGAGACGAGCTGCTCGACCTGAGCGCGCGATGGGTCGGGACGTAAGGGTTGGAGCGCGGCGAGCGCCGCTTCGAGCGCGGTCGTGGAGCCGACGCTGTTCAAATTAAAGACCGTGACGGGGACGCCGAACTCCAAGACGCGCGCGGAGGCGTCGGGGTTCGCGGGGTCGGGCGAGCGGTTGGTGAAGCGGACGAGGTCGCCGGCAGTTTGTGCGTTGTAAACGGGGCGCAGGCCCGAGGCGTTACGGAAGTTGACGAAGTCGCGCGAAAGCAGGTAGTCGGCGAAGTCTGCGAAGCCCGCGGGCAGGCGCGGGGCGTTTGCGTTGAACTCGCGCCACAGACGCGCGCCGCGGTTGAAGGTGTAGTTCGCCTCGACGACGAAGCGAGCGCCAAGCTCGCGCTCGAAGCCGACGTTGGCCTGATAGCTTTCGGGGATTTTCAGATGGGGGTCGAGGCGGCGCGAGAAATCGGTGAGGGTGCGGCCGAAGTCTCGGACGATGGCGGAGTCGGCGGCGAGCGCGTCGGGGAAGTTGAGGTTGGCGGCGATGAAGGGGCGGCGCGCGGCCGTCGGCAGATCGTTCGTGTCGAACTCGACGGTCTGCCGGCCGAGCGTGAAATCGTCGATGGTGCGGAGCAGAGCGCGGTTGAAGAAGACGCCCGCGCCGAGGCGGACGACCGTCCGGCCCGTGCCGAGTGGGTCGTAGGCGACGGCCGCGCGCGGGGCGAAGTTGTTGCGGTCGTCGATGATGCTCTCGTGTTCGTAGCGGAGGCCGAGGGTCAGAGAGAGATTGGGGAGGGGGCGCCACTCGTCCTGCGCGAAGAGGCCCGCGTAGAGATTCTTCTGCGTCGATTCGGTATGGAAGCGTTGGCGGAAGCGGGAGGGTGCGGCGGCGAGGAAATCGCCGGCGCTGGTGAAGCTGTAGGTGCCGGTCGCGTCGGCGAGATCGATGAAGGTGGAGCTGACGCGCTGGAGGTCTGCGCCGAGCTTGATGGAGTGCGCGGCGCGGACGATGGTGAGCGCGTTCTGGAGTTGGAGGCGCGTCTCGCGGCGGTCGGTGGCGCCGGAGGTGGAGGAGCCGGCGACGAGGGTGCCGGAGCGCTCCGCCGCTTCGGCGTCGTCGAGCGGGTCGTTGATCTCGATGAGGACGACGGGGCCGCGTGCGCCGCCGCGCGGCTCGAAGGCGGGCCGCAGGCTGGAGATTTGCGCGCGGAGTTGATTGACTAGTGCCGGCGTGAAGACGGAGTTGTGCGTGTAGGACACTGACTCGGTGTCGCGCGTGCGGCCCTGGAGTGTGTCGGCGAGTCGGAGGCCGCCGCCGAACTGGCGGAGGTTGCGGAGCCGGCCGAGTTGGAGGAGGAGTGCGCCGTTGTGCGCGTCCGTGAAGTGCTGGTCGAGACGCGCGGTGAGCGTGTGGTTGCGCGCGGGCGTGCTCACGCTCTCGACGAAGGGGGCGAGTTCGGCCGGCATGTTCGGCGGCGTGGCCGAAGGCTCGCGGCGACGGCCCTCCGGCGCGGTCGGCGCGGGCAGAGGGAACACAGCGCTTTGCTCGACGGGGACGAGCGTGTCGATGAGCGCCGAGTCGAGCGTGGTGTCGAACTCGTAAGCGACGAAGAAGTGAGACCGGGCGCGGTTGTCTTGGCCCCGCGCGCTGAAGAGTTTTTGCGGAGTGGCGACGGGGCCGCCGAGGGTGAAGCCGGGCGTGTGTCGTTGAAAGGGCAGGCGCCCCAGACCGCGGCGGTTGTTGTTCCAGGTGTTGGCGTCGAGCGCCTCGTCCTCGAAGAAGTAGAAGAGGCGGCCGCGCATCCGGCTCGCGCCGGAGCGGGTGCGGAGGTTGACGCGCCCGCCGGAGGCGCGGCCGTACTCGGCGGAGAACTGGTTCGTGATGACCTGAACTTCTTCGATGGCTTCGAGCGAGGGCTGGAAGCGTTCGCGGGCGGCGCGGTCGTCGTTGTTGTCGAGGCCGTCGATGGTGAGGTTGTTGGAGTAGGCGGGGCCGCCGGAGAGTGCGAAGACGCCAGCCTCCTCGGGCGTGCGGGCGCTTGAGGAGGCCGTTGCGCGGCCCGCGGGGTCGCGGTCTTCGGCCGCGTCGCGCGTCGAGAGCGGCTCCTCGGTGACGCCGGGGAGCGTGAAGATGAGGTCGAGCGGCGAGCGCGTGTGGAGCGGAAGCGACTCGATCTCCGCGCGCGTGATGGCGCCGCCCACGACCGTGCGCGACGTGTCCACGGCCGGCGCGTCAGTCTCGCTGACGACGACCGTCTCGGCTGCGAGTGCAGCGGGGCGCAGGGTGAAGTCGAGCCGCACGCTCTGGCCGGCGATGGTCGTGACTCCCCTTCTCTCTTCGGCGGCGAAGCCCGCGCTCTCGGCGCGCAGCGTGTACGCGCCCGGACGAAGCTCGATGAGCCGGTAGCGCCCTTCGGCGTCCGCGATTGTCGTGCGGGAGGAGCGCGTCTCGGCGAGTGCCGCCGTGACGACGGCACCGGGTAGTACGTCGCCGTGTTCGTCCGTGACGCGCCCCGTGATCGTCACGTCGTCCAAATCCTGTGCGCGCGCAAGGTTGAAAGTTGTCAGCAGAAGGAGGAGGCAGGCGCAGTAGCAGAAGACGCGCAGGGGCGCGGGCGTGCGAAGAGAGGTGAGGTGTCTCATCGTGTGTCGCTCCGGGTTGTGAGGCGTCGGCGGCCCGCGGCGGTGGGCGGCTGACGGACGCGTGATTGGTTTGTGCGAGGCTTCCCGTCGGCGTTTGATTACGGCTGGTCGCTTCGTCCCTTAGCGCGGACACGTGTGCCGAACTCGTTTGTACGCGCGGTGTGAGGCGGGGCGGAAGCGCCCGGTTTTAAGCCGACCGAGGCGCGCACTTTATACCTTCCGAGGGACGAAGACAAGAGGGTTTTTTACGAGGCGGGGGGCAAGGGAGGCGCGCGCTGACGGGGTCAGTGCTGCTTGGTGGCGCGGCGCATCTGGAGCTTGGCGGCGCGCGTGCTGGGGACGAGCGCGCCGGCCTCGGGAGGAGGAGGCTCGGTGAAATGCGTGAACTCGTCGGCGTGCTCCTGAAGGTAGGCGAAGAAGCGGACGAACTCGCTCCGCATGGCGTCCATCTTCTCGCGCATGTTGAGGATGATCTCGACGCCGGCGAGGTTGACGCCGAGGTCGCGCGTCAGAGAGAGGATCACTTCGAGTCGTTCGAGGTCGGCGTCGATGTAGAGCCGCGTGTTGCCATCGGAGCGAGAGGGCTTGAGCAGCCCCTCGCGCTCGTAGAGCCGAAGGGTCTGCGGGTGTATCTCATACTGCGCGGCCACCGCGCTGATCGTGTAGGTTTTGCTCCTGCTACGTTTCATAAGTCGAGAGCCGAAAAAGCATCCGTGACTTTACGACTTGTCCTTCCCGCCCCGTCTGCGGTGGAGCAACAGGCCCACGGCAGCCGGTATCACCAAAAAGACCAAAGCCAGCACCGCCAGCACGAACAGCGCCACCCACACGGTCGGTTGCGAGTGCAACGCGAGTGGCACGCGCGTCTACTCCAGCCCCATCCCCGTGCGCGGGTTTTCCGAGTTCATCTGCGCGAACTTGCGGAGCAGCTCCTTCGTCTCCTCGGAGACGACCTTCGGGAGCGTGACCTGCACCTCGACGAACTGGTCGCCGCGCGCCTGCGGGTTCCGAAGACTCGGCACGCCGCGCTCGCGCAGGCGGAACTTCTGGCCCGACTGTGTGCCGGGAGGGATACGCAACTGGGCCTTGCCCTCGACGGTCGGCACCTCGATCTTCGCGCCGAGCGCGGCCTCGGGCACGGTGACGGGGACGGTGACGTAGATGTTGTCGCCCTTGCGTGTGAAGTGGCGGTGCTTGCCGACGTTCGTGATGATGAAGAGGTCGCCCGCGGGAGCGCCCAGACGCCCGCCCTCGCCCTTGCCGGGCACGCGCACGCGCGAGCCTGTGTCCACGCCCGCAGGGATGCGTACCTTCACCTGCTCGGATTTCGGCGCCGTGCCTTTGCCGTGGCAGACGGCGCAGGGCGTGCGGCGCTTGCCCGCGCCGCCGCAGTCGGGACACTCCTGCGCGAACCGCAGACGCCCGCCCGCGCGCTGCACCTGCCCCGCGCCGCCGCAGGTCGTGCAAGTCGTCAGCGGGCCGCCGGCGTCGCCCGCGCCGTTGCAGCGCGAGCACTGCTCGGAGCGGTTGACGGTGATGTTCGTCGTCATGCCTGTGACCGACTCCTCGAAGGAGAGGGCGAGCGGCATCTCGATGTCGGCCCCGCGCTGCGGCATCGGCCGGGGAGGCTCGTGCTCCTCTTTACCGCCGCCGAAGAGGTCGGCGAAGATGTCGCGGAACGACGACCCGCCGCCCGAGGAACCGGACGAGGAGGCCGTGCCAAAGTCGAAGCCGGTGAAGTCGAAGGGCGGCGCACCAGCGCGACCAGCCCCGCCGCCCGCGCCGAAGCCCGGCCCCGTGGCGCCGCGCGCGGCGGCGTCGGCGAGATTGTCGGAGTACTGGCCGAAGCGGTCGTAGACGGTGCGCTTCTTCGGATCGGAGAGCACGTCGTGCGCCTCAGTGATGCGCTTGAAACGCTCCTCGGCCGACTTGTCACCGGGGTTCACGTCCGGGTGGTGTTTGCGCGCCAGACGCCGGTAGGCTTTCTTGATCTCCTCCGGCTTCGCGTCGCGCTTGACGCCCAGAACTTTGTAGAAATCTTCCTTAGCCATGAAAAGTGAGCAGTGAGCAGTGAGCGGTGAGCAGCAGAAAACTTATCTGCTTACTGCTCACCGCTCACTGCTTACTTTCTGTTACTTCTTGTCGTCCACGTCAACGTACTCGGCGTCGATGACGTTGTCGTCGCCGCCCGCCGAGCCTTGCGCGCCCGCGCCGCCGGAGGCGCCGGCCGCGTTGGCCTGCTCGCCTTCGCCCGACGCGTCGCCCGCGCCCGCCGACTGCCCGACGTTCTGATAGAGGGCTTCGGCGAGTTTGTGCGAGGCCGTCTGCAAGGCGGAGAAGGCGTTGTTCATGCGGTCAACGCCGCCCTCTTCGAGCGCCTTCTTCGAGTCGGCGATGGCCTCTTCGAGCTGCGTGACGCTCGCGCCGTCGAGCTTCTCCTTGTTCTCGCTGAAGGTCTTCTCGACCTGATAGACGAGGCCGTCGAGGCGGTTCTTCGACTCGATCTCCTCGCGCTTCTTCACGTCCTCGCCGGCGTGCGCCTCGGCCTCGCGCATCATCTTGTCGATCTCGTCCTTCGACAGACCCGACGAAGCCGTGATCGTAATCTTCTGCTCGCGGCCCGTCCCCAGGTCTTTGGCCTGAACGTTGACGATGCCGTTGGCGTCGATGTCGAAGGTGACTTCGACCTGCGGCACGCCGCGCGGCGCGGGCGGGATGCCGATGAGGTGGAACTTGCCCAACGTGCGGTTGTCGCCGGCCATCGGGCGCTCGCCCTGTAGGACATGTACCTCCACGCTCGTCTGGTTGTCGGACGCCGTGGAGAAGATTTCCGACTTGCGGGTCGGGATCGTCGTGTTGCGCTCGATGAGCTTGGTGGAGACGCCGCCCAAGGTTTCAATGCCGAGGGAGAGGGGCGTCACGTCGAGCAGGAGGATGTCCGTCTTCTCGCCCGAGAGCACGCCGGCCTGCACGGCCGCGCCGATGGCGACGACCTCGTCAGGGTTCACAGACTTGTTCGGCTCCTTGCCGAAGAAACCCTTGACCATCTCCTGCACCTTCGGGATGCGCGTGGAGCCGCCGACTAAGACGACCTCGTCGATCTTCTTCGAGTCCACGCCCGCGTCCTTGAGGGCCTGCTCGACGGGCGGCATCAGACGCTTGAGAATCGGGTCGATGAGCTGCTCGAAGCGGGCGCGCGTGAGCTTCAAGACAAGGTGCTTCGGCCCCGAGGCGTCGGCCGTGATGAAGGGGAGGTTGATCTCCGACTCCATCGTCGAGGACAACTCGATCTTGGCCTTCTCGGCGGCCTCCTTGAGACGCTGGAGCGACATCTTGTCCTGCGCGAGGTCGATCCCCTGGTCGCGCTTGAACTCCTCGATGATCCAGCGGATCAAAGCCTCGTCGATGTCGTCGCCGCCGAGGTGCGTGTCGCCGTTCGTGGATTTGACTTCGACGACGCCCTCGCCAACTTCGAGGATGGAGATGTCGAAGGTGCCGCCGCCGAAGTCGAACACGGCGATGGTCTCTTCCTTCTTCTTGTCGAGGCCGTAAGCGAGCGCGGCCGCCGTCGGCTCATTGACGATACGCATCACTTCGAGGCCCGCCACTTTGCCGGCGTCTTTCGTCGCCTGCCGTTGCGAGTCGTTGAAGTAGGCCGGAACCGTGATGACCGCCTTATCGACCTTCTGGCCGAGGTAGTCTTCCGCCGCCTGCTTGAGCTTCTGGAGAATCATCGCCGAAAGCTCGGGCGGCGACCACTCCTTGCCGCCCGCCTCGACGCGCACGTCGTTGCCGGCCGACTTGACCTTGTAGGGCACCTGCTTCATCTCCTCCGTCACCTCGTTGAAGCGGCGGCCCATGAAGCGTTTGATCGAATAGACTGTGTTTTCGGGGTTGGTGACGGCCTGGCGCTTGGCGACCTGACCGACGAGGCGGTTGCCGTCCTTGGCGAAGGCGACGACCGAGGGGGTTGTGCGCCCGCCCTCCGAATTGGTAATCACCGTCGGCTCGCCGCCTTCCATCACGGCCACGACCGAATTGGTCGTGCCCAGATCGATACCGATAATCTTGCTCATTTCTCCCTGTCTCCAATCAGTTTAGCCCGGCTTCGGCGGGCCGAAATCCGTCGCCCGTGGCCGCACACGCGCCCGTCTACTCCAAAGTTCTGACGGGAATGTGCGGCGACTTAAATACGCCAGTAATATAATATCTGAGTCCGTCGTTGTCAACTTTATCTTAGTGCTCGGCAGCAGACAGAGTGGGGCGGGAGGAAAGATTTAAGTGCGTTCGGCCGAAGTTCTAGCAAATATACGGTTTAGAGTGATATTCACTTGAGCATCACGGAAGAAGATTCACCGCAGAGGCGCAGAGGACGCAGAGGGGGCGCGGAGGCTTGAGCAGAGTGCGGCTCAGTTCTGATTTGGCCCACGGGCGCCGCGCTCGTCGTTCATGAGGCGGGAGACCCAGAAGGCGTAGTGGATGCCGGAGACGAGGGCGAAGAGAAAGACGATGGTGTAGGTGGTCGGCAGGACGTAACCGCGCAGGGCCGGGAAGCGCGCGGCGACGAGGATGATGGTGATGGCGGCGATCTGGACGACCGTGTTGACCTTCCCCAGCAGAGAGGGCCGGAAGCCCCGGAAGCCGGTGACGATGTTGATGGCCGCCGCGCCGACGACGATAAAGACGTCGCGGCCGACGACGGCCGCCGTCACCCAGAAGGGCACGGGCAGGTGGTTTGTCTTGGCGATGATGCCGGGCATCGAGAGGGTGATGAAGGAGGTGACGAGGAGGAGCTTATCGGCGATGGGGTCGAGAATCTGGCCGAGCTGTGATCCCTGATTGAAGCGCCGCGCGAGGAAGCCGTCGATGCCGTCGCTGACGCCGGCGGCGACGAAGATCGTGAGCGCCAGCGAGAACCGCTGATAGTAGAGGGCCGTCACGAAGAGCGGGATCATGACCATGCGGGAGACGGTCAGGACGTTCGGCAGCGTGACGATGCGGGAAGACATTGGAAAAGTGATGAGTGATGAGTGATAAGTGATAAGTAAGAAAGGTTTTTCTTATCACTTATCACTCATCACTTTTCACTTTATTACTCCGCACAGCGGAGTTGCAGCAGCGAGACTTCGGGTCGGCAGCCGTAGCGGACGGGCAGGACGACGGTGCCCACGCCGCGCGTAACGTAAATCTGCGTCTCCCCGCGGCGCCCCAAGCCCCGCAGGATGCGCCGGCGGACGCGGCCCGAGGCGTCGCGCTCGTTGCGCCAGGTGACCTGTCCGCCGTGCGTGTGGCCGGCGAGGACTAAATCGACGCGGGCGCGAGCCGCCCGGCGCAGAATCACGGGGTTGTGCGCGAGCAGCAGTTTCATCTCGTCGGCACTCGAGCCGGCGAGCGCGAGCGGCAAATCTTCGAGTCCGACCATCGTGTCGTTGACGCCGGCGAGCCAGAAGGAGGCGCCCGCGTCCTCGAAGCGCATCCCCTCGTTGTTGAGCACCTGAATGCCCTCGGCGCGGAAGAGGTCGGTGATGAGCGGGGCGTCCACCCAGTTGTCGTGGTTGCCGAGGACGGCGTAGACGCCGCGGCGGGCGCGCAGGCGGCCCAGAAGCTCGGCGCAGGGCTGAATGTACTCGCGCTCGTGCGAGATGTAATCGCCGGTCAGGGCGATGATGTCGGGCTGGAGGCTGTTGGCGACCTCGACGGCGTGCTCGACCTGCTCGCGGCCCGTAAAGGGGCTGTGGTGGATGTCGGAGAGGTGGACGATCTTCAAGCCGTCGAGCGGGCGCGGGAGCCGGCGCAAGTCCACACTGACGTGCTCGACCGCGAGCGCATACGGCTCGGCGAAGGCGGCGCGGGCCAGATGCACGAGGCCGGCCGTCAGGGAGCGCAAGGGGGTGGGCCGCGTCGGCGCGACACGGCGGCGCTTCCAGCTAGTGTTGGTAGCCATCCGTTTTTTTCCGTTTTATCGAGGGAAAGGTTTGAAAGCTGCTCCGATTACCGCCCTGTTCCCACGTCGTCGGCTCGTTCCCGAAGCCCGCGCAATATATCAAGGCAAAAGTAAAAAGGCAAAAGGCAAAAGCGTCTGAGACGGGCCGCAACTAAAATATAACTTATCCCCCAAACATCCCCTGCTTTCTTAAACTTTTGCCTTTTGCCTTTTTACTTTTGCCTTCTCCTACAGCGGCCAGATGATTGGGACGAGGAACATAACGATGGCGAAGACGGCTACGGTGAGGATCGAGCCGACCTTGACGAAATCGAAGAAGCGGTAGCGGCCCGGCGTGTAGATGAGCACGCAGGCCGGTTCCAGCGGCGTCAAAAACGAGCAGGAGGCGGCGTAGGTAACAGTGATGGCGAAGGTGCGCGGGTTGAGGCCGAGCGTGACGGCGGCCTTGACGGCGATGGGGAGGACGACCAGCGCCGCCGCCTGATTCGACATCGGCTGCGTCAGCGCCACGGTGAGGAGGAAGAAGCCGGCCAAGACGGCCGTCGAGCCGTAGGCGGCGAAGTTGTTGGTGATGAGGTCGGCGAGGTACTGGTCGGCGTGCGTCTTCTCCATCGCCGTGCCGAAGGAGATCATGCCGGCGATGAGGACGATCAGACGCCAGTCGATGAGGTCGTATATCTCCGCGGTGTGGACGCTGCGGGTGACTAAAAGGACGAGCGCGCCCAAAAGCACCGCCACCGAGAGCGGCACCTCGACGCCGCTGAAATACTTCACCACCGAGAGCGCCAGAAAGAGACCGAAGGCGGCGAGCGCCCAGACCTGTTTGCCGGCCCGCCCGCGCCGCGCCGACACGTCTTCGAGGAGCAGCAGATTCCCTTCGGTCGAGAGCCGCTCGACGCGCTCGCGTGTTCCCTGCACCAGCAGCACGTCGCCGAAGCGGAGCGTGACGGAGCTGAGCTTGCTCAATAGCGCGACGCCGTGGCGATTGATGGCCAGCACCGTGAGGTCGAAGCGGTCGCGGAAGTTCAGACCCCGCAACGTCCGGCCGTTCAAGTCAGACCCGCGCAGAACCATCACCTCGAACAGCTCCACTCCGCCCGACTCCAGATGCTGATCCTCGCGCAGCTCGAAGTCGGGCCGAATCTCGATACCGGCCTCCGTCTTGACGCGCAGGATGTCCTCGACCCTGCCCTGCACGAGCAAAAGATCGCCGGACTGCACCCGCTCCTCGGCGTGCGGGGCGATGCGCCCCTGCTTGCCGCGCAGGATGCCGACCACGGTGAGGTCGAGCGCATCCGAGAGGTTGGCCTCGGCCAAAGTCTGCCCGACGAGCGGCGAATCGGGGAGGACTAACACTTCGGACATGAACTCGCGGATGTGGTACTGCTCGGCGAGCGAGTCGTCGCCGCCGCCGCGGCTGGGCAGCAGGTAGATGCCGAGCAGGAGCATGTAGAGCATCCCGGCGGCGACGATGGCGATGCCGACCGGGGTGAGTTCAAACATCGAGAAGGGCTTGAAGGTTGACTCGATGTCGGTGAAGCGCGCGACAAACTGCGGCGACTCCTGAAGGCGCGCGATGAATTCGGGGCTGTCGCCGAGGCGCGCGAGCGCCCCCGAGACGGCGAGGTTCGTCGAGGTGCCGATGAGCGTACACGTCCCCCCGAGGATGGCGCCGAAGGCAAGCGGCATTAAAAGTTTCGACGGCTGGACGCGCGCCCGGCCGGCGATGCCTAAGACGACGGGGACGAACATCGCCGTCGTCGTCGTGTTCTTCATCACGGAGGCGCAGGCGGCGGCCGTGAACATGACGAGCGCGGCGAGTCGAAACGGGTTCCCGCCGGCGATGCGGTGGAGGCGGCGGCCGACCACGTCCACCACGCCCGTCTTGACGAGTCCGCCGGTGAGGATGAAGAGGCCGGCGATGGTGATGACGATGTCGTTGCCGAAGCCGGCGAAGGCTTCCTTCACGTCGAGCGTGCCCGTGAGCACGAGCGCGATCACGAGCAGGATGGTGACGATGTCAATCGGGATGCGCTCGGACGAAAAGAGGACGAGCGCGACGAGGAGGAGGAGGAGGACGATGGCGATGGCGGGAGTCATGGGAGGCCTCTGCTATACTGCGTCCTCTACCGTTCGACAATTTCCGATTCAGGGTTTTCCGGTTGTGGGGAGGAGTCTACAACGAAGCGCGGAAATCCGAAATCGAAAACCGCCGACCGGGGCCGTATACAATCGGGGGAGACACGCGCGCATGGGCCAGCAGCACTGCATCATCATCATCGAGGATCAGGAAGACCTCGCCGCGCTCTACGAGACGACGCTCACGAAGGCCGGCTATTCCGTCATCAAGGCCTACACGGGCGAGGAGGGCGTGGCCGCCTTTCAGGACGAGGGCGCCGACGCCGTCCTCTTAGACATGACGCTGCCCGAGATGAACGGCGTCCAGGTTCTTCAGCAGATACGCGCTCTCAACCCGAACGTCCCCGTCGTCGTCGCCACGGGCGAGTCGAGCGAGGAGACGCGCCGGCAGTGTGAGCGCCTCGGCGTCCAGGCGTACCTGCCAAAGCCCGCGGGCCACGACGAACTCCTGAAAGCCATCGGCCGCGCGCTCTCCGACGAGCGGACGCTGACAGAGGAGTACGAGGTGGTCACGCTGCGCCTCCCCACGCGCGTCGTCCGCTGCCTCACCGGCATCGACGAGAATCTGGAGCGCGCCGTCACCTCGCTGTGCGAAGAGCAGGCCAGTCGGTAGGGTTTGAGTTTTGCGCCGGATGGCGATATATAGCGGCTCGCGTTCGGGTGTGAGTCATCCGGGCCGCTTCGTGTGACTTCGTGGTTCACACCTTTCCTTGTCCCCGCACTCAGAAGACAAACAGTGCGCCGCCGTCGGGTGGAAACCCTCGCTGCAAAGTTGTAAACCCCAAGTGCCGTATGACCCCATATCGAGGATCGATAAACTCAATATCGAATCCCGGCTCATCCGAAGCACCACAAACAACGATGGCATGCCCCGATCCGCTCGGCAGGATGCCGCCAAGCGTGAACGGCCCGCGCTGCTGAAGCACGCCGTAGGCGAGGAAAGGGTCTTCCAACTCGCCGGCGGGTCGGGCTCGCGTCAGTCCCGCGATGTGCAGGGCCGAAAGACCAAACTCAGCGGCCACGGCCTCAAACGCCGCCGGATTAAGCCCGCGGTTCAGCCCTTCAAATCTGGCGATCAATCGCGGTTCGAGGAGCGCCGCGGCCCGCGCATTGACCGGCCGGCCCACCTGCAATCGAAACATGATGAGCATGCGAAAACAGGCAAGCCAGCACGTATTGTGGGGGCCTTGATTGATACCGGGCACATCGTAGTGAATGCGACTCATGTTTGATTCTGCCTCCGGTGTTGCGGCGGGCGCTTGTGGCTCAGACGTGCTGAGCCAATCCCATTATTCAGCAAAATAAATTCTTTGCCGTCTATTGATGATACAGTGGGCGGAGGAAGTAAATCCGATTTTCGCCTCGCCTTGAAAAATTAAATTGTTTGGAGGAAACAGGATGAATCAAGGTTCAAATTGCGGAATCGTTCAAAATTCGACATCGGGTGCGGCGAGCGGCCGGGCGTCGGTGGCGGTCAATCAAATCGCAAACACACGGGAGAGAGGCCGCACTTTGCGTCATCTATTTTTCATGGCCGTTTTCGCGTTGGTGATTTCGAGCGGCTTTTCCGCGATGGCGCAAGTTGGTTCAACCGACAGAGACAGCCCCCTGCGAATTACGACCCGAACAGTCACCGCTGAAGTCAGCCGCCCGCTCGGCGAAGAACAAGAGGTATTTTATTCGATTGCGGCAAGAAGAGGATACATGACGATAGATTTTTCGGCCCTTGCCCGCGATGGAATGAACATCGTTCTCGGCGTTGAAGGCAACGGGGTTTTTGAATCAATCGGGCCGCTCATCAGCGGCGGCGACGATAGGATGGAAGGGACTGTTAGATTCAGAGTCCCGAGCCGGCAAGCACTGCTGGTCAACGTCCGTTACAGCGGAAACGCGCGGTATACGATTAATTTTAGCGGCTCCGCTATACCCAGCCCACGCAGATAAAATTTTAGCAGCGGCCTTGCTCTGTTGCCATCCTCGGTTTCTCAGTCGCGAACGATTACTGCTGAGTAATCGTTCGCGACTGATCACGCCCGCGCGCCCGCTTCACTTCTTTAACGCCGCGCGCCTGACCTCGATGAAAGGCACTGGCCGCTTCTCGCTCGTGGCGAAGATGGACTCGCCGTCGGCCCCGTAGCAGACGGCCTCCCCCTGCTGGCGCTCGCCGAAGTCGATGGCGAGCGGCGACTGATTCCACACGCCGTCGAACCCCGCCGTAGCAGCCCCGCCGCCCGGCAGAACGAACTCATAGCCGCTCGTGTAGTCGCACAGCACGACTCGCCGCCCGTCCGGCGAGATGTCGCCACCCGTGACGAGGCCGCCGAACAGCACGGGCAGGCGCACTTCGCCGACGCGCTTGAGAGTGTTGACGGAAGGCGCGACCGACGGCGGCGCGGCGAGTTTGTAAACGCCGGCCCCGCCGACGATCTCTTTGGTGACGACGTAGAGGTCGCCGCTCGACGGATGCACGAGCAGCGCCTCCGCGTCGTGCGCGCCGTCGGGGTAGCGCAGCCGGAGGATTGCGGCCGGCTCGGTCTCGCGCGGGGCGCGCGCGCTCGTCTGCGCGTCGGCCGGAGTGATTTCTGGTTCCGCCACGCGGTAGACGACGATCTCCTCGCGTCGCCGCTTGTTATCGCCGATGTCGCCGACGTAGAGGTACGTCACGCCGGGTTGCGGCCCCGGCCCGGCGTCCATGTCTTCCCAGTCGATGGACGCCGCGCCGGCGACGCGCCACACGCCGCGCCGGCGACCGTCGCGGTCGAAGGCGTGGAGGAGCGGCGCCGCGCCCGAGTCGTTGTGAGTCCAGAAGAGACCGGGGTTGCGGCGCGAGGCGGCGAGGCCGCTGCTCTCACGCACCGCCTCGTCTTCGAGCGTCGCGAGACGCGCCGGCGCTCCGTAAGGGGCGCGGGCCTCTTGCTCTGGCGTGGCGGCGGGTCGCGACTTGTTCTGCCGCTTGACCTGTTCGACGGACGGGGGCTTTCCCCGCGCGCCGGTGGCGGCGTCGCCACAGGCCGCGAGCGCCGCGACCGCGGCGAGGAGGAGCGCAACGCCCGGAAGGAACGGGGCGGCGAGTTGTTGGCGCGTGTGCGGCGCGTCGATCATAACGTTCGCGGTAGGCGGCCCTTTCAGTCGAACAAAGTCTGCTCGACGACGGTCGAAGCCTTTTTGACTTTCGTGTTCTTGCCCGCGCCGGGGTGCTCGGCGAGGTGCTCGGCGTTGAAGCCCAACTCGCGCAGGATGGCGGCGAACTTCTTCGCGCCGTGCATGGTGATGACGCGCGCGGCGCCGGTCTCGCGCACCAAGCGGACGAGTTCGTCGAAGTCGGCGTGGTCGGAGAGCGGCAGCACGAGATCGACGCCCCTGTACATGTAAGGCGCGCTCTTCGACAAGGCCCAGCCCGTGAGCATGATGACGTAGCGGCGTTCGAGGTTCGTAATCATCGGCTGCTTGCGGCAGCCCGGCGGGGTGATGAGCACGCGGCCCCGCAGACGCTCGCGGTCGTAACGCTCGTAAGGCCCGGAGAACTCCACGCCCAGCTCGCGGTAGATCTCCGACACGTTCCACACCGAGCCGTGCAACGTCACGCGATAGCCGCGCCGGAGCAAAAGCTCCAGCGCCTCCTGCCCCTTCCCCAGCGCGTAGGCCAAGACGACGGGCACGCGGTCGTCAGAGAGCGCGCGGTCAACGGCCGCGTAGAGTCGGTCGAAGGTGGCCACGTCGGGCGGGAAGCGATAGAGCGGGTCGCCGAAGGTGGATTCCATGACGAGCGTGTCGCAGGGAACGATCTGCGCCGTCTCGGCCGCGACGTTGGGCCGCAGCTTGAAGTCGCCCGTGTAGAGCAGTCGCTCGCCGTCCGCTTCGACTAAGATCATCGCCGAGCCGAGACAGTGGCCGGCGGGCACCATCGTCAGCGCGTAGCGACCGAAGTCGCGCCGCTCGCCGTAGTTGAGTGTCTCGACCTCGGCCTCGCCGCGGCGGTGGCGGAAGATGCGCGCCGTCTCGGGCGTGGCGACGATGCGTTGGTGCTCGGCGATGTGATCGGAGTGCGCGTGCGAGATGACGCACGACTGTCGCGGCCCGTCGGCGTCGAGCCACAGGTCGAGGTCGGGCAGGTACAGCCCCTCTCTGTATTCGACTCTCAGCAAACCCCTTGTTCCCTTTCCCCGCGTCGGCCCTGCTCGACGGCCTGGTCGTCGCGACCCTTCGCGCGCGTCGCTTCGGTGCTTGCCGCGAGCACGCGTGTTCGTTTACTTTCGGGAGAAATTCGCTGTAATTATAACACGCGGCCGCGCGCGCGGGCGGGACGCGCCGGGCGTCCACTTCAGGCGTCGAAAAGGCATGAGTCAAGAGGAAAAAGCCGAAACGGGCGGCGCGCACGCCGGTGGTGAGAAGCCGCCCGTGGATGTCGCCTACGGGGAGACGCTTCCGAAGGAGGCGCCCGTGCGAAGGCGTCTGGCGGCGCGACGCCTGCTGCGCGCGGAGGTTTACTATGCGGCGGCGCTTGCGGCCTTCGCCGCGCTGACGCTGTTCGTCTACCGCAACCCGCAGATCGACTGGGACGTGCGGGCCGCCGCCGCGTGGCAGGGCGTGCCGGGCCTCTTCGAGTTCATGCGCCTCGCCTCCGTGCCCGGCGACCGTTGGATTCCGCACGCCGTGACGACGGTGACCGTCATTGCCTTCCTACTGTTGCGACGCTTCAGCGAGGCGTCGGCGCTCACGCTCTCGGCGGGCGGCGGCGCGCTCCTCAGCCGCTCGTTCAAGATACTCATCGCGCGGCCCCGCCCCACCCCCGAACTCGTCGAGGTCTTCCGCCCCATCGACACGATGAGCTTCCCGTCGGGCCACGTCACCTTCTACGTCTGCTACTTCGGCTTCCTCTTCTTCGTCGCCTACGCCATCCTGCCGCGCGGCTCGACGCGACGCCGCCTCGCGCTCGCGCTCACCGCGCTGCCCGTCCTGCTCGTCGGCCCCTCGCGCGTCTACCTCGGCGAACACTGGCCGAGCGACACCCTCGGCGCCTACCTCATGAGCGGCGTCTGGGTCGCCCTCTGCCTCGACCTGTATCGTCGGTGGAAGAAACCAAAGAAAGTGATGAGTGATGAGTGATGAGTGATAAGAGAAAGCGTCTGTCTTTCGCCTTTTCTTATCACTTATGCACTCATCACTCATCACCAGTCTCAAGCCTTCTTCTTCGTCAGGAAGTTGCACGCCTGGTAAGCGCCCGTGGGGTCGATGGCGGTGCGGCCCTCTTCGATGTGGCGGATACGGCCGTCTTTGTCCACGACGAAGGTGGCGCGGCGCAGGTAGCCCGACTTCTTGTCGAGGATGCCGTAGTCTTCGACGACTTTGCGGTGCCAGTCGGAGAGGAGCGGGAAGGTGACTTTGATGTCTTCGGCGAAGCGCTTGTTGGCGAAGAAGCTGTCCATGCTGATGCCGAGGACTTGGGTCTCGGTCGCGTCGAATTTGGCGATATCAGACTGATACGCCTGTAGCTCCTTCGTTCAACCGCCGGTGAAGGCGAGGACGTAGAAGGCGAGCACGACCGACTTCTTGTTGCGGAAGTCGGAGAGCTTGACCTCTTTGCCCTCGGTGTCGCGGAGCGTGAAGTCGGGGGCCAAGTCGCCGACCTTGAGGTGCGTCTGCGGCGGGGCGGGCGTCTGCGCGGGCTGCGCCGTCTGCGCGGGTTGTTGGGCCGGCTTGCCGGCGGGCGTCGGCTGCGGCTGTTGCGCGTGCGCGCCCGCGGCGAGCGCGAGCAACAGCGCCGGCCAGGTGATTTTTCTAAACATCGATTTTCTTATCCTCCTTACGGCCTATCCTTACCCTAATCTTGGCCTCGCTTCAAGCCGGCCGTCCAGTTGAGGACGACCGTGACGGGGCGGGGGTTCTCTTCCTGCGCGGCCGTGTTGACGAGAAAGCGCTTGCCGTCGCGCGTCACGTCGTAGCCGCCGCCGCCGGGGAAGCCGCCGACGTTACGCATCTCGAAGAGCGGCCGGGGCACCCCGGCCTCGAACGTCGCGGAGTCCCATTTCACTTCCACGGCCATCAGGCTCCTGCCGGGGGCGACGTAGTACAACTCTTCGCCGTCGCCCCGCCAGCGCGGCTGCGCCCCGCCCTCGGTCGAGACCATCCACTTGCCGCCCGCGTCGGGGAAGCTGCGGACGTAGACCTGCCACTGCCCCGACTCGGACGACGTGTAGGCGACGACCCACGGGAGGCGTGCGCGCCACTTCGGCTGCGGCGCCGGCCGCGCCGCCGCGACTGCTGTCGTCGCGCTCAACTCGGGACTCCCGCCCGTGCCGGCGCAGACGAAACACGGTGTCAATTCCGCCTTCAATCGCGGCGAAACTTTTTTTATTGACTTTTTTATTGACAAGAGCAGATTCCTTGCATTAGTCTCTGCCCGTTTACATAGTCCAGCCGTTTACCGCGCTGTCCTTACGTTTTCTAACAGCTGAGATTCCCCGCTCGTTGAGCCTCACAATAGTTGATTCAAGAGAGTAGTCAGGTGGTGTATTTTCCCCACGCTCTGGAGCTTCCGCTAAACCCTAATCAGCAGTCGATTAGGCCGGCGACGAGCGCACAGCGGGGGGCATCCGTGACATCCGATTCGCGGAGAAGGAAAAGCCTCGCTATCACTGGCCGGTGATAGCGAGGCTTTCTAACAACACAGCCTCTGCCGCATTCCTGCGCCAAGGGTGCATCGCTAGGCAACCCGCATCTTAGCGCAAGTCGTAGCAGTGGCTCAACCCCGAGGAGCCAGGGACTCGACGTGCGCGCCGACTCTCCACACGGAAGCGACCTACCCCGCCGCGTCATGGCTCCTCACAGCAATAGGAGGCATGTCAAATGAGAAACCGAATTACGGTGGTCATCTCCTTGCTCCTCTGCTGCGCTGCAGGAGGCGGAGCAATATGGGCCAACTCAGGCCCGGCCGCCCGCGGTCGATCCTGGCAGGACGAGCGCGGCGGAGGTCAAACTTCAAATCCGCTGGTGAGTGTGAAGGAGAAGGCTCGGGCGGCCAAGAGCAACGACGAAGCCGCTATCCGCGCCCTGGCGGACGAAATCTTCAGCATGTTCAACTTTGACCAGGCCCCGGCCGGGATGGACGACGCCATCAAGGAGCGCCTGGTGCGCGCCGAGATCAAATACCGTCAGGGCCGCGCTAAAGGGTCTCAGGAGTTCAGGGTCGCCCACATGGTCAACCTGCTCGCGCACAAGCTCGGCGCGCCCGACTACGCGCGCACGAACGTTCTCGAGGTGCGGAGACTCCGCATGAGCCTTCTGCCTTACACGTCCGGTCTGCGAGCGCAGTCGCCCGCCGACGAAACCAGGAAGGGCGAAAAACGCAGCGCCTCGATGTCTCCGCTCGAAGCGTTCGTTGTCGCGGTCTCGCTCTTGCAGCAGAAGCGGTTCAACGTCGAGTACCAACTGACCAACGACGAGTGGGTCGCGCTCCACGGCGGGAAGCGGTCTGCCGGGTCGGGCGCAAAGTTCCTCGAAGAGATGAAGGCGCGCCGGCGCGATTCGCGGCGCACCGACGAGATCGACGAGGCGATAGGGCGGGGCTTCGCCGCGATGTCCCCGTCGCAGATACTCGGCCTGCCTGAAGAACTGCTGAACACTCTCGGCGTGGAACGCCAGGAGGGGAGGTGAAGACAATGAAGAGAGCGAAAACTTATCTACTGTGTGCGACCCTCTTGTGCGCGACCGTGTTCGCCGGGTGCGGCGGCGGCGGCAGCCCGCAACCCGGCTTCAAGGCGCAGGGCGAGAAATACGTTTCGATTGCCGGCGGGGGATTCATGTTCGTCTCCGCCACCAGCATCCGCGGGAACTGGCAGTTCGACAACGGCAGCGCCGTCGGCAATACCACGTCCTTCGGGCCGATCTTGAGTTTCGGGCCTTTCCCGGTTGACGGCGGCAGGGTTCCGGCGAGCTGGAACATCGTCGCGGGCATCCCGCAGGCGGAATGCATCGGTTACCTGGAGCCGACCCAGAGAAACGTCACCTCGGGCAGCACCCAGAAAAGCAGGTGTGTGACGTTCGGGATTATCATCCCATTCGCCTCAGCACCCGCGTCCGTCGATCTGCAAGCCCCGCCCCCGACCATGGACATGACCGGGAGTGACCTCAACACCGCCTACGGGATGCCGTACATCGAGTACGTTGACCAGTTCAGCGGGAACGTCTTAGGCAGCGCGACGGCGACGGCGGTGAGCGCCGACGGGACGTGGCTGCAAGCCCCGGTGCCGGATCTCTCGTCCGTGTACTCCGGCACCTACAACATCCTCATCAGCAACTACCTGGCCGACGGCAGCCGGGAGTACGTCGGCACTTCGACGATTGACTGCTACGGGAGGGACATCGTGTACGACCCGCCGCCCGACCCCGACCCGTGCGGCTGCTGGCCGGATCAGCCGTGCATGCCGTGCGAAATTCAATACTAGGTGCGATGCCTGAGGGCTTGACGAAGCCGTCAAGCCCTCAGGCATCCACAGTTCAGGCGCCCGTCCGATGTCGGGCGCCTCAGGCAGAGGGGCACGTCCCCGAGCGTCTCCCGAACCGATACGCTCGGGGGCGCGGCCGCCCGCCGCCGCGTGGGCGCGGCGGGTCGCCAGTCGCGCACCGGATTTCATTCCAACTCAAAGGAGTCGCTCACCGATGTCCCGAAAGCAACTTTTCGGCGTCCTCGCGGCCGTGCTGATGTCCTGCTTCGACGGCCGTGGCGCGCACGCACAGTCGGACACGCCGCGCCTTGAGGTGGGGGCGCAATTCTCCACTCTCGAAATAGACGACGCGCGCGGTCTGGGGGAGAGGAGGGAGGCAGGCTTCGGAGGCAGGCTCACTTACAACCTCGGCAGGCACTTCGCGCTTGAGGCGGAGATCAATTACTTCCCCAGGGACTACCGGCTGGTGACGACGGACTTTACCGGCGGGCGCGTCATTCAGGGGCTGTTCGGCCCGAAGGCAGGGATACGCGGGGAGAAGTTCGGCCTCTTCGGCAAGGTGCGACCCGGTTTTCAAAGCTCCGGCCGGGCCGCCCGCGCCCGGTTCCCCAATGGCAACGGCCCCGACCCGGGCGACCCGTTCGGCTTTGAATTTTTTCGCGCCACGCAACTCACGCTGGACGTGGGGGGAGTGTTCGAATATTACCCGTCCCGCCGCTACGTCGTGCGGTTCGATCTGGGTGACACGATCACGCGCTACCCGAACGTCGAGTTTGTCCTTCTCCCGGCAGGCACTCCCGTCAGGGAAACCGTCTACTCCCACAAGGTACAGTTCAGCGCGGGCTTCGGCTTCCGCTTCTGACAAGCCCGAACCCGCCGCGGACGCGGTAAAAACCCCATGCGCCTCAAAACCAGGAGGCTACTGGCATCCGCACTCGCCGCCGCGCTCACCTGCGCTGCGGGCGCACACGACGGCTGTCTGCGCCCCGCCCTGGCGCAGAAGAGGGACGGGCGCGGCACGTCTCACGGCGTCGTGTACCTCGCGCTCGGGGATTCGACGGGGGTGGGGGTGGGCGCCGAACGCGGCGGCTACGTCGAGCGGCTTTTCGCCCGGGTCGAACGCGCGCGCCCCGGCTCTCGGCTGATAAATCTCTGCGCCAGGGCGGCGGCGACGACCGACGTCCTGCGCGAACAGGTGGGGCGTGTCCCCGCCGCACGACCGACACTGATCACGGTCGGCGTCGGGGCCAACGATCTGATCCGGGGCGTCCCGGCGGAGCGATTCGCGCACAACTACGAAGAGATCATCGCCCGGCTCAAGGAGGAAAATGACGCCCCCATACTCGTCATGAACATCCCCGACCTCGCGCTGCTGCCCGCCGTGCCGGCTTACATGCGCGACGACGCGCGCCGGCACATCCTCCTCTTCAACGAGCGAATCGGGGAGGTCGCGAAGCGATACGAGCTGCCCGTGGTTGACCTCTACAGCCGGAGCCGGGAGTTCTCCTCACACCCGGAGTTATTTTCCCGAGACGGGGTTCACCCGTCAGACGCAGGGTACGAGTTCTGGGCGGAGTCAGTGTGGCCGGCTATGAAAAAGATGCTTCACGAAATGCCGAAATAATCATCCACCTCGGTCTGCTCTCGCTCCCGCCCATCCGACTAACGCGCGTCGTCGAGGCTGAAGCGGCGGCGGCCTCTCGCTGGAGACATTCCGGGGCGCCGGGCGCGCGCTCAACTGCCGCCGACGCGCGCGTAGACCTCGACGGCGCGCGCTCCCCTAATCACCCCGTCGTAGACCCGCTCGAACCTGGGGCTTGAGCGCAGGGCGTCCAACTCCTCTCGGTTCTCGAAATAGATGCGGCCGCGCTGGACGATGACGTAGGCGGGCGCCGCGGCGTCGCGGGCGTCGAAGGCCGGGTCGGAGATGACGCGCGAGTCGAGGTCGGCGCGGCCGAAGCGCTCGAGGTAGTGGCGGACGACGCCCGGCGTCTCGTGCGCGAGGGTCGCGCCCCGCGGCGCGTGCTCGGCGACGTACCGGATGGCCTCGCGCAGTCCGTCGTCGTAGAACTCGTCGTGCGGGAAGAAGTAGCCGGCGCGCGCCGGGGCGAGCGCGTTAGTGTAGAGGGCGTAGTGCGGCTTGGAGTTCCAGGCCGCCCACGCGGGGAGCGCGACGAAGACCGTGATGGCGAGCGCGCCGACTAACCACCACGCGGAGTTGCCGCGCGGCGCGCGCGTCCGGCTCAGCCACTCGGCCGCGCGCCGCACCATCGCCACCACGCCCACCGCCGCGATCATGTAGACGAATGGCATCAGCGAGAGCGTGTAGCGCAGCCACTTCGCGCCGACGAGCGAATAGGGCACGATCCACAGCACGAACATCAGCAGCAGAAACATCGGCCCCGGCTCGCGCCACCGCCGCGCACATCGCACCAGCCCGGCGACGAGCGCCACCGTCACCGGGATAGGCACCTTGTTGAGCAGAAAGAGGGGGTAGAAATAGACGGGCGTGCCCCAGAACGGCGTGGCCGACATGACGTTGCGGTAGAGCGTCTCGCCCATCAGGTAGCCCGAGTGCGTCTGAAGCCCCTCGCTCGAATAGGCGGCGAGGTATTGCCACGTCTGCGGCATGAAGAGCGCCGGGTTGAAGACGACGAAGGCGGCTAAGAGCACCCAGTAGAAGACGGCCGGCGTGCGTCCCGAAGGCTCGCCCGGCTCGCGCTGCCGGAGACGCGCGCGGTGATGGTAGAGCATGTTCAGCCCGAAGTAGTGTGGGAAGTACTTCGAGGCCAGCATCAGCGCGAAGGAGACGGCCGATGCGACGTAGTGGCGTCGCTTCATTCGTGGCTCGCGCCCGCTCGTCGCCTTCGCGCGGATGTAGAAATAGAAGGCCCAGAGCATGAAGAAGACGAGCAGCGTGTCTTCCTTGGCGATGCGGTTGAAGGTGACGGCCGTCACGCCGCCCGCCCACATCGCCGCGGCGAGGAGACCCGTCTGCCGCCCGAAGAAGAAGGCCGCGAGCAGGAAGAGAGGGAAGACCGTGAGCGCGCCGAACACGACGTTCGGCAGACGCAGCGCCGCCTCTTCGGAAATCTGCTGCCCCCGCGCGGCGCGCGCGTTCCACGCCCCGGCCGCCTGCATCGAGACGAAGATCAGCGTCTTCATCACCATCGGGTGCTCGGCGTTCGGCGTGATGTCGCCGCGGGCGTAAGCGCGCACCGCGTCGAGCTTGTTGATCTCGTCCTCGGCGAAGCCCACCCGCCCCAGCCCCGCCGCGCGCAGATAGAATCCGCCCACGGCGAGCAGCACCAGCAACACGACCGCGTACCGCTCCATCGCCGCGACGAGCCTCAAGCCCCCCGCGCGCACGTCCAACGCCAGCGCGTCCTGTCGCTCAGAAGCTATGCCGACGAACTTAGCCATAACAGTGAGCGGTGAGCAGTGAGCAGTGAGCAGTCAAGACGGGTTGCGCTTTCTGACTGCTCACTGCTCACTGCTCACTGCTTACTCCCACTCATCCTTCAGCCTTCATCCTTAGCCTCGTCTCCGCGAGCGTCTGTTCGGCGTCGCGCACCACGCCGCGCACCGAGAGGCCGCGCCCGACGAGGAAGGCCAGCCCGACGGCCGTCCAGACGAGCATCCGCGCCTTACGCACGATGGCCAGCGTCACGCCCGTGGAGACGCCGAACCGCAGGACCTTCGTGAAGAGTCCCGTCCCGGCCTCGTCGATTCCTACCCTGAGCGGCACGAATTTGAACACTACGTTGATGACGCGGTTGACGGATTCCAGGACGAAGGCCGCGAGCACGGTCGGCGGCTCGGCGCTGATGAACCAAAGCGTTACGTAGGCTTCGGCCACGCCGAGCGCGTGGAAGGAGGCTTCGAGCAGCAGGAGCGGGAGGAACATCCGGCGGTTGCGCCCGTAGAAACCGTAGACGCGGTCTTCGAGCGCGCGCAGGGTCTCGCGCCGCGACCCCAGCGCCCGCCGCCCCACCCCGCGCGACGCCAGCCGCTCGGCCAGCCCGCTCAGGATGCGCCACTCGGTGCGCACCACGTAGAAGCCGACCGTGAAGACCACCGCGGCGCCCACGATGATCCCGACGCTCGTCCAGCGCAGAGCGCGCGTCAGCGGGAAGCTCAAAAGCATCGCCGCCGCGCCGCCGAAGACGAAGAGCACGACCGAGAGACTGTAGAAGATGTTCTCGACCGTGATGGCCGACATCGCCGCGACTACCGGCACCCGTTCCCGCACGAGCAACACCTTCGTCGGCTCGCTCACCACCAGCCCGAGCGGGATGACGTTGCCGATGGCGTCGCCCGTCATGAAGGCCCGCAGCGCGTGGCGCAGTCGCAAACGGTGCGGCGTCTCGAAGCAGAGCGTCCAGGCGTAGGAGCGCACCACGAAGCGCAGGCCCGAGAGCGCGAGGATGGCGGCGAAGCCCACCCCGAGTTTTTGCAGCTCGGCCCAAATCTTCTCGACCCCGGCCTGCCACACCACGTAGCCGAAGAGCAGCAGCCCCGCCGCGGCGAAGATCAGGCCGGCCGGCGCGAGCCGCCGCGCCCTGTCGCTGCCCTTAATCTCTTGAGACATCACGCCACGCGCGCCGCTGGCACCCGCCCCTTCTTCTGTCCGCGTCGTGCGGATTTCAACGTCTTCTGGAAGATACGCCATCAATTAACTTTGCTCAAAGCCCCGGCGCACCCGGCAGTCGGCCGCGGGCGACAAGACCCCTCGCCCGCTCTCTCGAAGCTGAAAGCTGACCGCCGAGCGCCGACCGCGCCCACCACGATTTACGATTCACGATTGACGATTTACGGCTTTTGAGAGTTGACCCGAAGCGCCCTGATAGGCGATGCTTGGGCGTCCCCGAAAATTCTAACCACAGCGAGACAGCCAACTATGAGCAGAGCAGCACAGGAGATGTTGAGCGGGAGTCCGCTGACCGTCTATTCCGAGGACGAAGAGATGTTCCGCGCCTCGGTGCGCGAGTTCGCCGAGGGTGAAATCCGTCCCCGCGTCGAGGAGATGGACGAGCACGCGAAGATGGCCCCCGAGATCATCAAACAGCTCTTCGGTCTCGGCCTGATGAGCATCGAGACGCCCGAGGAGTACGGCGGCACGGGCGCCACCTTCTTCACGGCCATCATCGGCGTCGAGGAACTCTCGCGCGTCGATCCGTCGGTGGGCGTTTTGATGGACGTGCAGAACACGCTCGTCAACAACGCGCTCATCCGCTGGGGCAGCCCCGAGCAGAAGAAGAAGTATCTGCCGCAGCTCGCCGCCGAAAAGTTGGGCGCCTACTGTCTGAGCGAAGCCGGCTCCGGCTCGGACGCTTTCGCTCTCGCGACGCGCGCCGTCGATGAGGGCGACCACTTCCGCCTGACGGGCCAGAAGCTCTGGATCACCAACGGCAACGAGGCCGAAATCTTCATCGTCTTCGCCAACGTCCGTCCCGAAGAGGGCTACCGCGGCATCTCCGCCTTCGTCGTCGAGAAGGGCTTCGACGGCATCTCCGTCGGCAAGAAGGAAAACAAGCTCGGCATCCGCGCCTCCTCCACCACCGAGATCATCCTCGACAACTGCCGCGTGCCGAAGGAGAACGTGCTCGGCGAACTCGGCAAGGGCTACAAGGTCTCCATCGAGACCTTGAACGAGGGACGCATCGGCATCGGCGCGCAGATGATCGGTCTGGCCCGCGGCGCACTCGAACACGCGCTCAGGTATACGGGCGAGCGCGCGCAGTTCGGCAAACAGATCAACCAGTTTCAGGGCGTGCAGTTCCAACTCGCCGAGATGGCCACCGAACTCGAAGCCGCGCGTCTCATGGTCTATAACGCCGCGCGCCTCAAGGACGCCGGCCTGCCCTTCGTCAAAGAGGCGGCGATGGCCAAGCTCTACTCGTCGCGCGCCGCCGAACACATCGCCTCCAAGGCCATCGAACTCTACGGCGGCTACGGCTTCGTCAAAGACTACCCCGTCGAAAAACTCTGGCGCGACTCCAAGATCGGCGCCATCTACGAGGGCACGTCCAATATGCAGTTGCAGACGATTGCGAAGCTGCTCATCGGGAAGTGACGGCAGCCCGGTGATAAGTGATGAGTGATGAGTGATAAGAAAGACTCTTATCTCATCACTTCTCATCACTCATCACTTATCACTCATCACTTTGCTTATGGCTACTTCGCGCATCGACATTTTCCGCATGATGCTCCAGAGCGACCCCGACAACACGGTCGTGTGGTTCGGGCTGGCGAAGGAGTGTGAGAAGGAGGGGCGTCACGACGAGGTGGTCGAGGCGCTCACCGAGTACCTCGGACGCGCCGATGACGAGGGCAACGCCTACGGCATGCTGGCCCGCGCTTACACCAGCTTGGGCAACCGCGAGGCCGCCCGCCGCTCCTACCAGCGCGGCGCCGAGGTCGCCCTCGCGCACGGCCACCCGTCGATGGCCGAAGAGTACCGGGCGACTTTGGAGACGGAATTTGATTAAAAGCCGTGAATCGTCAATCGTGAATCGTCAATCGATTTAGTTGACCGTCGTCCGCCTTGAGCAACAACCGTCAAGGCGAGTTGTTATTCAACCACGATTCACGATTGACGATTCACGATTGACGTTTTTATCAGGAGAGCAGTCATGGCGACCGAACTGAAGGCGCGTGAGTATCGCGGTTTGAGCCGTGAGGAGATGGTCGGCATCTACCGGACGATGTACCTGTCGCGGCGCGTGGACGACAAGGAGATTCAGCTCAAGGGGCAGAACAAAATCTTCTTCCAGATTTCCGGCGCGGGCCACGAGGCCGTGCTCGTCGCCGCCGGCCGCGCGATGAAGCCGGCCTACGACTGGTTCTACCCCTATTACCGCGACCGCGCGCTCTGCCTCCAGCTTGGCATGACGCCGCTCGAACAACTCCTCTCGGCCGTCGGCTCGGCCGACGATCCCAACTCCCACGGCCGGCAGATGCCCTCGCACTGGGGCCACAAAAAACTCAACATCGTCTCGCAGTCGTCGCCCACGGGGACGCAGTTTTTGCAGGCCGTCGGGTGCGCCGAGGCGAGCTTCCGCGCCGCGCTCATCGACGACATCAAGGACAAGGTCGCCGGCTTCAAAGGCGACGAGGTCGTCTACTGTTCGGCCGGCGACGGCACGACGAGCGAGGGCGAATTCTGGGAGGCGATGAACACGGCCTGTAACCTGAAGCTCCCCGTCGTCTTCCTGATCGAAGATAACGGCTATGCCATCAGCGTCCCCGTCGAGGTGCAGACGGCGGGCGGCGACATCTCCAAACTCGTCTCCGGCTTCCCCGACCTGCTCATCCAGAAGTGCGACGGCACCGACCCCGTCGAGTCGCTGGAGACCATGCGCCGCGCCGTCGAATACTGCCGCCAGCGGAAAGGCCCCGCGCTCGTCCACGCCAAAGTCATCCGCCCTTATTCACACTCGCTCTCCGACGATGAAAAGCTCTACCGCCCCGACGAAGAGCGCACCTCCGACGCCGAGCGCGACCCCGTCAAACGCTTCGGCGCGCTCTTGGTCGATGAGGGGCTGGTCACACAGGAAGAGCTTCAGCAGCTCAAGGACGAGGTTGACCGCGAGGTGAGCGAGGCGACCGACCTCGCGCTCGCCAGCCCGCAGCCCGCGCCCGAGACCGCCACACAGTTCGTCTACTCGCCCGACGTTGACCCGACCTCCGCTGAGTTCGACACCGAGGCGGGCGCCGAAGTGTCGGGCAACGCCGGCACGATGGTCGATCTCATCAACCGCTGTCTGCACGAAGAGATGGCCCGCGACCCGCGCGTTCTCGTCTTCGGTGAAGACGTGGCCGACTGCTCGCGCGAGGAGAATCTCGACAAGGTCAAGGGCAAGGGCGGCGTCTTCAAGGTGACGGCCAACCTCCAGCGCAAGTTCGGCGGCGCGCGCGTCTTCAACTCGCCGCTCGCCGAGGCCAACATCGTCGGCCGCGCTATCGGGATGGCCACGCGGGGCTTGAAGCCCGTCGTCGAGATACAGTTCTTCGACTACATCTGGCCCGCCTATCACCAGATCAGAAACGAACTCGCCCTGATGCGCTGGCGCTCGGGCGGCGACTGGGAGTGCCCCATCGTCATCCGCTGCCCCGTCGGCGGCTACCTCAAGGGCGGCGCGGTCTATCACTCGCAGTCCGGCGACACGATCTTCACGCACGTCCCCGGCCTCCGCGTCGTCTACCCGTCGAACGCCCTCGACGCCAACGGCCTGCTACGCACGGCCATCCGCTGCGACGACCCCGTGCTCTTCCTCGAACATAAGCACCTCTACCGGCAGGCTTACAACAAGTCGCAGTACCCCGGCGACAATTTTCTCATCCCGTTCGGCAAGGCCCGGACGGTGCGCGAGGGCACAGACCTCTCCATCATCACCTACGGAGCGCTCGTCCAGCGCTCGCTCGTCGCCGCCAAACAGGCCGAGCAGCAACAGGGCGCGAGCGTCGAGGTCATCGACCTGAGGACCCTTGCGCCCTACGACTGGGAAGCGGTCGCGCGCACCGTCCGCAAGACCAGCAAGGTCATCGTCGCGCACGAGGACACGCGCGCGCACGGCTTCGGCGCCGAGGTGGCCGCGCGCATCTGCGACGAGCTGTTCGACTACCTCGACGCGCCCGTCCGCCGCGTCGCCGCCCTCGACACCTTCGTCGCCTACGCGCCCACGCTCGAAGACCACATCCTCCCGCAGGTTGATGACGTGTATAAAGCGATCACGGAGCTTTACAGCTACTAAAGCAGATTCCGCGCACGCTTCGGGGCGGAAGCCCGACCGTGAGGGAGGGCGTCTTGCACATTCAGCACAGACGCCCTCCCTCACGGTAGGGCTTCCGCCTTTTGCCATCGCGCGATACACGCCTGTATCGTTCCCCGTCGCGCTCTCTATGAGCACCCGCTCCCCTTCCCTCCTAACTGTTGTTAGGCCACAGCTTCAGCCCACACCCTCCGCGTCGTAGCGGCGGCATGAAGGTTGCCCTATTCATCGTGTTCTGCACGTGTCAGAACCACGCATATCCAAACCAACAAGGGACAACTTAATCATTCATCACTCAATGGAGGGAAAAAGAGAGATGTGTAAACGTTTGCTGAATACAGCGTGCGCCGTCGCGCTCGTTTTCGCCGCGGCCGCGGCCGTCAACGCACAGGACACACCGAAGCCCACGACCACGGACACACAGAAGCCAACGACTACCACTACCGTCACCACGCAGACCACGCAGGCCGTCCAGAACGCGGATGGGACGTGGACGGTCATCGAATACCCGGCCAACAAGGAGGTCGTCGTCGATCTCACTCCGGGCCTGAACATGACGGCGGGCGCCACGGGCCGCGCCAAAGTCCACCGCATGGCCGACCACACGATGCTCCACCTCGATCTCTCGGGGGTGACCGGCGTCGAGGCGCTTAACCTCTACGCGGTTGACCCAGCGGGTCGGCCCACGCTCCTCGGCCCATTGACGATTCACAACGGAACAGTCTCGCAGGACTTCCGCACGCCGCTCGACAAGTTCATGCTCGTGCTCTCGCCCGAAGCGAGCCTGACGACTATGGCCGACAACACACCCGTCCTCTTCCGCAGCGCCGTCCCGCAGGGCTTCGCCGTCGTGCCGACCGCGAGCCGCGACCGCGAGGACGGGGCCGTCGTGGGCGAGAAGGTTTCGGCCGTTTCGACCTCGGGCGGCACTTCGGCCTACTCGGTGCCGATGCTCAATGTCCCCGGCATGAAGCGCGGCGACGACTCGGAGATCAAGGTCAACCTGACGGGCGCGCTCACCGGCTCGCGCGTCAACTTCAAGATCGAGCCGCGCAAGGACGGCCCCGTTTCGGTCACGGCCCGCTTCCACGAACTCAAGGAGTCGCCTGCGGGGCAGGTCTTCGTCCTCTGGGCCGTCTCGCCGGACAACAAGTTCACCAAGCTCGGACAGGTCGTCAACACCGGCCGCCGCAACGAGGCGGAGATTAAATCCGAGACCACTCTGACGGACTTCGGCCTGCTCATCACGCTCGAAGCACCGGAGGCCACGACGCCGGCCGGCGCCGTCGTCGGCACGATCATCCGTAACTGACGAGCGCCGTCCGCTCGGACGCTCCCGACGCCCCGGAGGATGCGACGCGCCCGGCCCGCTCTATCGGCCACGGCCGCCGCGCCCTCCGGGGCATTTTCCTGCCCAAATGTGCGCCCGCCCGACTTTTCACAAAATTGTCACAGAAACTCTTGACTTCCCTCCCCGGAAGCGCCTAAGCTCGTCTCCAGCAGGGTCGGCACCCTCGACGCCGGCCCGAAACGCCACAGGGTTTCGCGCCGAAATCCCTTCCGCATGTGGCCGTCCTCGTTCGCGGCCCCAAACTCCCAGAAGAGTTAAACGGAAATGTTGAAACGCCTGCTTCCCCCCTGGCTCGCGCTCGCGCTCGTGTTTCTGTGCGCGGACGCGGCCGGCGCGCAACAAGACGCTCTCCCCGAGCTGGTCCGGCGGGTCAAGCCGTCGGTCGTCTCCGTCATCACCTACAACTCGAAGGGCGAGGTGCATGTCACCGGCAGCGGCTTCTTCGTCCGCCCCGACCGCGTCGTCACCAACCTCCACGTCGTCGAGAGCGCGCACCGCGTCGAGATCAGGACGTTCGACGGCAAGGGCAAGACCTACGCCGTCGCCGGGCTGCTCGACGCCGACGAGGAGGGCGACCTCGCGCTCCTGAGCGTGCCGGGGTCGGCCGAGCGGGCGCGGGCGCTGGAAACAAGCGCCGCGACGCCGGAGGAGGGCGAGCACGTCTTCGTCATCGGCAATCCTTTGCGTCTCGAAGGCTCGGTCTCTGACGGCATCGTCTCGGCCGTGCGCGAGGTGCCTTCGCTCGGGCGCATCATCCAGATCACGGCCCCCATCTCGCACGGCAACTCGGGCAGCCCCGTCTTCAACATGCGCGGTCAGGTCGTCGGCGTCGTCACCATCAAGGTGACGAACGGGCAGAACATCAACCTCGCCATCTCGGCCGCGCGCCTCGCCTCGCTGCAAGAGGGCGCGCAGACGCTCGCCTTCAGTGAGTTCGGCGCGCGCAAGCGCACGGGCGCGCGCGAGCCTGACGCCGTCTCCGAGTGGTGGTACAAAAACGGGCTGAACTCGCTCTGGCTCGGCAACTACGACAGCGCGCTCAACTACTTCGAGAGCGCCGTCTCCAAGAACCCCGAGCGCGCCGACGCGTGGATACAGGTCGGCTTCTGCAAGGTCAAACAGGGGAAGAACTCCGACGCCATCCGCGCCTTCGAGCGCGCCCTGCGTCTGCGGCCCGACTCCGTCGAAGCCCACAACAAGCTCGGCGACGCCTACTACTACGCCGGCAACTTCCACCAGGCCATCGAGTCCTACAAGCGCGCCGTCGAACTCCGGCCCGACCAGTCAGAGGGCTATTACAACCTCGGCGTCGCCTACCTCGAAGTCGGCGACCGCCCGGCGGCCGTCGCGCAGGCGCGCACGCTCAAGAGCCTCGACTCCGAACTCCACCGCAAGCTGCTCAACGAGATCGAACGCTAACTGAGCGCGGCTCACGAGTACCAATCAAAATTCATCAAGCCCTGAAGGGGCGGGATAATCAAATCCCACCCCTTCAGGGCTTGATGGTTCTTGCAAACGTCGCTGATCCAAGGGCGTTGTTCTCGGCTTTCGCATGACGCCCCTTAGGGGCTTTTCTATGACGCCCCTTAGGGGCCGGGGATGCGCGTCAGTTCCTCCTCGGCCCACTCGCGGATGATGCGGCTCATCTCGTCGAGTTGTCCCTCGAAGAAGTGGCCCGCGCCGGGAATGACCTCGACGCGTGTGCGCGCTTCCGGCGGAGTCTGCGCGGCGAGCGAGCGCACGTCGGCGGCGGCGCCGAACTCGTCGCGCTCGCCGTGGACGAGCAGGAGGGCCTTACGGCACTCGCGCAGGAACGAGAAGTCATAGTCGCGCTCGTCCATCCCGATTGGCGTACCGATGCCGATGAGCGCGCCGACGCGCCCGTCGCGCGTGCCGACTTCAAGGCCGACGCGCGCGCCGAAGGAGAAGCCGGCGAGGAAGACGGGGAGGCCGGGGTAAGCGCCCGTGAGGTGGTCGAGCGCCGCGCGGGCGTCCTCCTGTTCGCCGCCGCGGGCGTGGTCGTGCGCGCCGGTCGAGTGTCCGACGCCGCGGAAGTTGACGCGGAGCGTGACGAGTCCGGCCTCGCCGAGGGCGCGCGCCGCGCGGAAGACCACCTTGTTGTGCATCGTCCCGCCGTGCAGCGGGTGCGGGTGCAGCACCAGCGCGACGCCGCGCGCCGTGGCCGCCGCGCGCGGCTCCTTCAAGATCGCTTCGAGGCGCCCGTGCGGGGCGGGGATGAACAGGTTTCCGGCAGGGTACATGGTGCGTAGTGAGCAGTGAGCAGTGAGCAGTTGCTCCTGAATCGCCTTGCTGCCTGCTCCACAGCGCCCTTGTTTGTATCAAAATCGCGGCGCGTTGGCGAACTGCGGGAAGCGCCCGGCGGCTCGCTAATTTCAACTGCTCACTGCTCACCGCTCACTGCTGACCTCTTTCTTGACTTGCATTTTTGAAAGCAGTAGCTTGAATGAAGGCGCTCTCTAGTGCCGCAGTCCACTTGCCGTGGCGACTCCGCACAGTCAATTTGTCGCCGCGGCGCGAGAATCCGCGAAAGAGCAAAGGGTCAATCGGTGACAGACATCGCAGACAGCGGCCGGCAACAGGCAGCGCCCCAGATGCGCGCTCGCCCGACGCCCGCGTCCGCCCTCCGGCGCTACGGCCTCGCGGCCGGCTCGGTCGCGGCGGCCACGCTGCTGATGTTCGCGCTCTACTACGTGGTCGGACTCGCGCGCGGCAGCGTCCCGTTCATCTTCTACTTCGGCGCCGTCATCCTGAGCGCGCGTTACGCCGGCCGCGGCCCCACGCTGCTCACCATCCTCCTCTCGGCGCTCGCCGCCGACTACTTCTTCATCCCGCCCTTCAACTCCTTTTCTCCCAACGCCGAGAGCGTCATTCAGGTCGGCGTCTTCGCCCTCGTCTCACTCTTCATCGCGCACGTCACCAGCCGCAGCGTCCGCTCCGAGGCCGCCGCGCAGAAGAGCGGCGAGGAGTTGGCGACGACGCTCCGCAGCATCGGCGACGCCGTCATCACGACCGACGACGCGGGGCGCGTGACGTTTATGAACCCGGTGGCCGAGCGCGTCACGGGCTGGACGGGTGCGGAGGCGCGCGGCCGCGACCTGATGGAAGTCTTCCGCATCGTCGGCGAAGGGACGCGCGAGCCGGTCGAGAATCCGGCCACACGCGTGTTGCGCGAAGGGGCGGTCGTCGGCCTCGCCAACCACACCGTCGTCGTCGCCCGCGACGGCCGCGAGACGCCGATTGACGACAGCGCCGCTCCCATCCGAGACCGCGCCGGCAAAGTCGTCGGCGTCGTCCTCGTCTTCCACGATGTCACCGAGCGCCGGCAGGCCGAGGCGAACATCCGCAAGAGCGAGGAGCGCCTGCGCGCCGTCGCCGAGACCGCGGCCGACGCCATCATCACCATCGACGAGCAGAGCCGCATCCTCTACGTCAACCCGGCGGCCGGGAGAATCTTCGGCCACGCGCCCGCCGACATTCTGGGCCACAACCTGACCATGCTCATGCCCGACTACCTGCGACGCGCCCACGAGGCGGGCCTCGGCAGGTACGTGGGGACGGGGCAGCGCCACATTTCGTGGGAGGGCGTCGAGCTGCCCGGTCTGCACCGCGACGGCCACGAGATTTCTCTGGAAGTCTCCTTCGCCGAGTTCGTCGAGGACGGCCGGCGCTTCTTCACGGGCATCGCGCGCGACATCACGGAGCGCCGGCGCGCCGAGGAGGCGATCACGAAACTGGCGGCCATCGTCGAGTCGTCTCAGGACGCCGTCATCGGGAAGACGCTCGAAGGCACGATCACGAGCTGGAACGCGGCCGCCGAGCGGCTCTACGGCTACACTTCCGCGGAGGCCGTCGGCCGACACATCTCGATGGCCGCCCCGCCCGAGCGCCGGGACGAGATCGACGAGATTCTGAGCCGCATCAGGAACGGCGCGAAGGTCGAGCATCTGGAAACCGTCCGCGTGCGCAAAGACGGGACGCGCTTCGACGTTTCCGTCACAGTCTCGCCCATCAGAAATTCCGCGGGCGTCGTCACCGGCGCTTCGACCATCGCGCGCGACATCACCGAGCGCACGCGCGCCGAGGAGTCGGTGCGCGCTTCTGAAGAAAGTTATCGCGCGCTGGCCGACGCCATGCCGCAGATCGTCTGGACGGCGCGCCCCGACGGCTACTACGACTACTACAACCGCCGCTGGTTCGAATACACCGGGATGACGATGGAGCAGACCGAGGGGTGGGGCTGGCAGCCCGTGCTCCACCCGGACGACGTGGAGCTGTGCCTGCGAACATGGTCGAACGCCGTCGTCTCCGGCCACGGCTACGAGATCGAGTACCGCTTCCGCCGCGCCTCCGACGCGCAGTACCGCTGGCACCTCGGCCGCGCCGAGCCGATGCGCGACGCCGAGGGACGCATCCTCAAGTGGTTCGGCACGGCCACCGACATCCACGACCAGAAGCAGTCGGCCGACCGCTCCCGCTTCCTCGCCGAGGCCGGCGCCATCCTCGCCTCCTCGCTCGACTACGAGGCCACGCTCGAACGCCTCGCGCGCCTCACCGTGCCGGCGCTCGCCGACTACTGCCTGATCGACATCGTGGACGAGGACAACGTGGTGGCGCGCGTGGCGACCTCGCACGCCGACCCCTCGAAGGAGAAGTTGATCGAGCGCCTGCGCGCCTACCCGCCCGATTTGTCGAACGACACGGGCGTGCCCGGCGTGCTACGCACGGGCCGGCCCTCGTTCGTCGCCGACGTGACGGAGGAGGTGCTGCGTTCCGTGACCCGCGACGACGCTCACCGCGAACTCCTTCGCCAGATGGGCCTCAAATCCTACATGACCGTCCCGCTCGTCGCGCGCGAGCGCATCGTCGGGGCGCTCACCTTCGCCTCGACCACCGACCGTCTCCGGTACGGCCCCGAAGACCTCCCCTTCGCCGGGGAGGTGGCGAGCAGCGCGGCGCTCGCCATCGACAACGCGCGCCTCTATCGCGCCTCGCGCGACGCCAACCGCTCCAAGGACGAGTTTCTCGCCACGCTCTCACACGAGTTGCGCACGCCCCTGACGCCCATCATCGGCTGGACGCACATGATGCGCGCCGGCCGTCTGCCCGAGGCCGAGGCCACACACGGACTCGAAGTCGTCGAGAAAAACGCGCGCTCCTTAACGCGCCTCATCAACGACCTGCTCGACATGTCGTCGATCATGAGCGGCAAGATGAGCATCGAGCGCGCGCCCGTCGATCTCCGACAGGCGCTCGCCGAGGCCATCGAAACTGTGCGGCCGCTGGCCGAGCAGCGCGGCGTCCGACTGGAACTCGCCGCCACCGACGACGCGGACGCGCCCGCAATCATCTCCGGCGACCGCACGCGGCTCGTGCAGATCTTCTGGAACCTCCTCAGCAACGCGGTGAAGTTTTCCGGCGCGGGCGCGCGCGTGAGCGTCGGCTGCCGCGCCGACAACGGCGAGGCGTGGGTCGAGGTGGCGGACGAGGGCGAAGGCATTGCGCCCGACTTCCTGCCGCACGTCTTCGAGCGATTCCGGCAGGCCGACGGCACGACGACGCGCGCGCACGGCGGCCTCGGCATCGGCCTCGCCCTCGTCAAGAGCCTGACGGAAGCGCACGGCGGCCAGATCACGGCCGAGAGCCGGGGCGCGGGGCGCGGCAGCCGCTTCGTCGTCCGCCTCCCGCTCCTGCGTGCGCCGGACGCGGACGACGAAGCGCCGACGGAAGGCGCGGCCGGAGCGCGCGCGACGGCCAGCCCGCAGCCTTCCGTCCCGAAGGCCCGCGTCCTCGTCATCGAAGATTCGCGCGACACGCTGGAGATGCTGCGCGTGGTACTCTCGACACGCGGCTACGAGGTCGTCGCCTGCGAGTCGGCCGCCGAGGCGTTGCGTCTCGCCCCGGCGATGTGTTTTGATGTCATCGTCTCTGACATCGGACTCCCTCGCGTGGACGGCTACGAACTGATCGGGCGCCTGCGCCAGCTCGCGCACCTGAGCGCGACGCCGGCCGTGGCGCTGACGGGCTACGCTTCCACGAAGGACGCGCAGGCCGCCCTCGGGGCCGGCTTCGATATGCACGTCGCGAAGCCCGTCGATCCGGCGACCCTCGTCGGCGCCGTCGAGCGTCTCTTGAAGACACGCCCGGCGACGGTCTCGAATTCCGAATCCTGACCTCGCGTTGGTTGTAATCTGAAATCCAAAGGTCGGCGGCGACGCCTGTCGGGTCTGAGCTTTTTGTCTGCCCCTGCTGCAAGAATCTCAGCCCCGCTCGTCACGCGAGTCAGGGCGTCGGCCCGGCGGCCTTTTTATCCGAGGGAGAAAGTGATGGAAGGATTGACCCCCACGGCGACGAGTCAGGACTTTTTCACACACCAAGCGGGCTCGCCCAACCCTTACATGTCCGGCGCCCCGGCCGACCCGGCCGCCATTCCGCGCCCCGCCGGCGACGACCACCAGACCGCGAAGGCCAAACCGCGCGCCCTCGTCGTGGACGACGCGCCCGACGTAACCGAGATGCTCGCGATGCTTCTGCGCTACGCCGGCTACGACGTGGTGACGGTCTTCTGTGCGCCCGACGCCTACGAGACCGCGCTCTCCGAGCAGTTCGACGTGGTGGTCTCCGACATCGGCATGCCCGGCATGAACGGCTACGAGCTGGCCGAGCGCCTGCGTAGTCTCCCCGACTACGAGGCCGTGCCGCTCATCGCCGTCACCGGCTTCGCCATGTATGACGACCGCGAGCGCGCCACGCACGCCGGCTTCGACGCCTTCCTCACCAAGCCGATCAACCCGAGCGACCTCATCAACCTCGTCAAGCGTCTGAGCGACGGCTAAGTAAGGCAAAAGTAAAAAGGCAAAAGGCAAAAGTGAGAAGGCATAACCGCCGTCTTCACTTTTGCCTTTTGCCTTTTTACTTTTGCCTTACTTACAGGTCGTCCTGCGAGGAGTCGGCGGCGTCGAGCGCGCAGACGACCCAGCGCGCCTCCTCCGACTCGAACTCGTCGGCCTGATGTTCGAGCGCGTCGCGCGCCACCTCCGCGTCCACGGGGTCGGCGAGCAGTTGGACGAGGACGCCGACGGGCAGTTGCAGCAGCGCCTCGTGGGCGATAGCGCGCACGGCCTGATTGTCGTGGCGGGCGAGTTCGCACGTCTCGCTCGGCGCGAGGCGCCCCGAAAGCGCGTCGGCGAGGGCATCGACGCGCGTGTAGTCGCGCGCCCGCAGCGCCCGCTCCAGCAGTTGAGCGAAGACCTCGGCCGAGCGCGCCTCGCGATGCAGCACGCGCGCACACGTCTCGGCCACCTGCCCGAGCGCACACGCCTGCTCGCCGCTCAGGCCCGCGTCGCCGCCGTCGGCCGCGCGCGCGTCGAGCGCGGCCAGCAGCCGGCTCAACTCCCACTCGGAGCAGGCGTCGTAGCCGGTGCGCTGAACCTTAGCGCCCCCGCCGGCGACCTGTGTGGCGCCGAGCGAGCGCACCACGAGACTGCGCGTCGCCGGCCTCAAGCCCTGCCACACGCTCGCCACGCTCGCCCCGAACTCTTCAATCAACATTCAAATGTTCTCCAGCCTGACACACGCGGCGGGGCGTCGTCGCCCCAAGCAACGCGCATACTATAAGGTGGCGGATTGCGTGAGACAAGCACAAAATATGGCGGCGTGAAAGGCCGTGAATCGTAAATCGTAAATCGTAAATCGTGATAACCTGCTTCCACTCAGCCTTCCTCACTTCTGAAAGGAGTCTTCCATGCGACCTCACGAAAATCTTGACGCTTGGGTCAAGGCCATCGATTTTGTCGTAACTGTCTACAAAATCACCGAGCCATTCCCGAAGGAAGAGAAATTCGGCCTCACCTCACAAATCAGGCGCGCCGCCGTTTCAGTACCGGCTAACATCGCCGAGGGAGCGGCGCGTAGGTCTCCAAAGGAGTTTCTGCACTTCCTTTCCAATGCACAGGGTTCAGCAAGCGAAGTTGAGACAGAGCTTCTAATCGCCCACCGTTTGGGCTACCTGGAGAGTACGGAGTATCTCAAACTCCGTTCGTCCCTCAGCGACATCGGTCGAATGCTCACCGGCCTGTCGCAGCACCTCAAACGGAAAGACTCGTGAATCGTCAATCGTGAATCGTGGTTGAATCACATCCTGCCTGAGTGTCAGCACTCAAGCCCGAAGGAGGTCAACTGAATCGATTTACGATTTACGATTCACGATTTACGAGTTCTATTCCGCCGTGGGTGATGGCGAGCATGATGCAATCTTCGCCGGTGTCTTCGAGGGCGGTGGGGTGATGTGCGGAGCCGGGTTCGTTGAGGACGTAGTCGCCGGCGCGATGCGGGCCGCGGTCGTCCGTGTAGCCGCCCTGGAGGATGAGCACTTCTTCCAGCCCCCGGTGGCGGTGGGCCGGGTAGGAGCAGCCCGGCTCCATGCGGATGAGGACGGTGGCGTCGCCGCTTCGCTCGTCGCGCCGCAGCACGCGGAGGTGGATGCCGCGGTGGCGCGTCGGC
>DASVES010000137.1:0-2925 GCA_036380435.1 Pyrinomonadaceae bacterium
TTCTCGCGCAGCTTGTCCGGCTCGAACGACACCTTGCCGATGCCGACGTGGATGACTCCCGTCTTGTCCACGCGATATTCGACCTTACCGGCCTTCGTCTCGCGCACGGCGGTCGTCACGTCGGGCGTCACCGTCCCCGTCTTCGGGTTCGGCATCAGGCCGCGCGGGCCGAGGATTTTGCCGAGTTGTCCGACGAAGCGCATCATGTCGGGCGTCGCGATCACCGTGTCGTAGTCGAGCCAGTTCTCGTTCTTGATGCGCGCGACCACGTCCTCGCCGCCGACGAAGTCCGCGCCGGCCGCCTCGGCCTCGCGCAGCTTGTCGCCCTGCGTGATGACGAGCACGCGCGTCACCCGCCCGATGCCGTGCGGCAGCACGACCGTGCCGCGCACGAGTTGATCGGCCTTGCGCGGATCGACGCCGAGCCACATCGTCAGCTCGACCGTCTCGTCGAACTTCCGCGCCGTGACGGCGGAGACTTCCCTGACCTTCGACAGACCCTCTTCGAGTGTGTACTTCCGCCCGAACTCGATCTTCTCGAGCGCCGCGCGGTACTTCTTGCCGTGTGCTGCCATTTAACTTCCTCCGAGGTGCAAGCGGAGCGGACGACGGCCGCGCCTCCCTCTTCAAGGGGGATGAGGGCGGAGGGATGAGGGATGAACGGTTGAGTGTAAAGCGTCGGTTAAGCCGGTCACTCAGTCTTGTTCATCCCTCATCCCTCATCCCTCGATGGTGAGTCCCATGTTCCGAGCCGTGCCCTCGATGGTCTTGACGGCCGATTCGAGGTTCGTGGTGTTGAGGTCCTGAAGCTTGAGCCGGGCGATCTCCTCGATTTTGTCGCGCGAGATCGAGCCGACCTTGTCCTTCTTCGGGTTGCCCGAGCCTTTGGGCACGCCGGCGGCCTTCTTGAGTAGGTCGGCCGCGGGCGGCGTCTTCGTCTCGAAGGTGAAGGAGCGGTCGGCGAAGACGGTGATGACGACCGGGATTTTAAGGTCCGGGTCCATCTGCGCGGTCTTCGCGTTGAACGCCTTGCAGAACTCCATGATGTTGACGCCGTGCTGGCCCAGCGCCGGCCCGATGGGCGGCGCCGGGTTGGCCTTCCCCGCCGGCACCTGCAACTTGATGTAACCTGTAATCTTCTTTGCCATATGTCTTAGTGATGAGTGATCAGTGATAAGTGATAAGATAAGCGCCTTGTCTTATCACCTATCACTTATCACTCATCACTGCTCTTATTCTTCCTCTGTAAACGTCACCTTCTCAACGTCGAGGAAGTTGAGTTCGACCGGCGTCGAGCGCCCGAAGATGGTGACGACCACCTTGAGGAGCGACTTGTCGGCGTTCACGTCCTCGACCTTCCCCGTGAAGCTCTGGAACGGCCCCTGCTTGATACGCACCGTCTCGCCCGGCGTGTAGGTGAACTTCGGCTTGGGCTTCTCGGCCGCCTCCGTCACGTTGTGGACGATCTGGTTGACCTCGTCCGGGGTGAGGGGCGTCGGGTGCTGCCCGCCGACGAAGCCCGTCACCTTCGGCGTTGACTTGACGAGGTGGCATACGTCGTCGGGGATGTGCCCGCGCTCGTCACACTCGATCTGCACCAGCACGTAGCCGGGGTAGAACATGCGGGAGGATTCGACGCGCTTGTTGCCGCGCATCTCGACGACGGTCTCGGTCGGGACGAGCACTTCCGTGATCTCGCTCTGGAGGTCGGTGTCGCGCACGCGCGCCTTGAGGCTGTCGCGCACCTTCTTCTCGTGCCCGGAGTACGTGTGTAGGATGAACCACTGCTTCATACGGAAACTTCCCCGCCGCCCTCGGCTTCAGGCGGCCCCGAGCAGCTTCTGCAACTGCGAAATCAGGAGCGTGAAACCCTTGTCCACGACCCACAGGTAGACGGCGAAGAAGATGACGGCGATGATGGTGATGATCGTCGTATTCCTGACTTCGAGGCGGGTCGGCCAGGAGACGCGCCGCAGTTCCCCGCGCGTGTCGCGTATGAACTTGCCCGCGCGCTCGAACGGGTTGCTGCGCGGCGGCGTGGACTCAGCCCGCTCGCGCCGCGCCGGGCGTCCCTCCGGCCCCGCGCCGAAAGGCGTCGCGCGCGGCGAGACGTCAACTGACGAACCCGCGCTCTCCGGCTTTTCCGAGTCGTCCCTCTCATCGGTCATCCGCTCTTCCTCTTTTCTCGACACCCCGACTCTACCTTCCCGGACTCCAAACGGTGACGACAGGGGTAACAGGATTTGAACCCGTACTTTCGGTTTTGGAGACCGACGTGCTAACCGTTGACACTATACCCCTAAGGAAGGTGATGAGTGACAAGTGACGAGTGATAAGAAAAACTGTCTTTCTCATCACTTATCACTCATCACTTATCACCCTACTTGGTCTCCTTGTGCGCCCTGTGCAGACGGCAACGGCGGCAGAATTTCCTGAATTCGAGACGCCCGGTGGTCGTCTTCTTGTTCTTCGTCGTCACGTAGTTGCGGCTCTTGCACTCGGTGCATTGCAACACGATGTTATCGCGCGGCATAACTTAACCTCTCTGATTAAAGCCTGTGATTCAAAAACAAAGGGCGCTTACTCGACGATATCGGAGATGGTGCCGGCGCCGACCGTGCGGCCGCCCTCGCGGATGGCGAAGCGCAACCCCTTCTCCATCGCTATCGGCGTGATCAGCGTGATCTCCATCGCCACGTTGTCGCCAGGCATCACCATCTCCACCCCCTCGGGCAGAGTCGCCACCCCCGTCACGTCCGTCGTCCGGAAGTAGAACTGCGGCCGATACCCCGTAAAAAACGGCGTGTGTCTGCCGCCCTCTTCTTTGGTGAGGACATACGCCTCGGCCTTGAAGACCGTGTGCGGCGTGATGCTGCCCGGCTTGGCGATCACCTGCCCGCGCTCGATGTCCTTGCGCTCCACGCC
>DASVES010000138.1:0-6878 GCA_036380435.1 Pyrinomonadaceae bacterium
GTAGGCGAGGCGTTCGTCCCTGTCCCAGATGATCGTGCGCTCGCCGGTGCGCGCGTCGATGACGATGAAGGCGATCTGATTGCGCGCCCCATCAATCACCTGCGCATACTCGACGTTCACGCCCTCGTCTTCGAGCGCGCGCAAGCCGAAAGCGCCCTCGTCGTCGGAGCCGAAGCGGCCGGCATAGGCCGTTCGCATGCCGAGTCGTCGGAGCGCGACCATCGCGGAGGCCGTCTGCCCGCCGGCCGATTGCTGGTGCGTGACGAGCCGCGTCTTGGTGTCGAACTCGGGGTAGGCGGGGACGACGATGAGGTGATCGACGGCGTTGAGGCCAAAACCCACGGCGTCGAACTCACAGTCCGCGCGAAGCGTGAATGGGAAGCGCAAGCGTCGTGTACTCCTCTCGTGGCGGCCGCTTCAGCGCCGACGCGGCGTGACGACTTCGTTGAAGCTTCCTCGGTTCTTGAGAGCAGGGCGACGGGCGTTCTCTGCGCCTCTGCGGTGAGTGTTGTTGCGTCACGCTCAAGCAAAAAGCAAAGCGTCGCGCGCTTTACGGTCTGTCTATTCTCTCCTGCTGGTGCGCTCCCCGAGCTGGCCGAGCAGTTCGCGCACGGCCGCGTCGAGCTGCGAATCTTTGCCGGCGTAGGACTCGCCGACGGGGCGTGTGGCGGGCACGTCCACGGGGCGCGGGGCGAGTTCCATGTCGGCGCCCGTGTTGTCAGTCACCTTCATGCGCGGCAGGCGCACCGTGCCGCCGTCGATGAGGCCCGTGTTCCAGGTGTAGATGATCCAGCCGGCGGTCGGCTCGCCGACGATCTTGCCGAGACGCAGGGTGCGATAGCCCTCGGCGAAGTCTTCGGCGTCGGAAAGCGAGTGCTGGTTGGTGACGAGGACGGTGGGGCGCTCAAGCGAGCGCTGGCCGAGGACGGTGCGGCCCGAGGCCGACCCCTGACCACGGGGCGTCATGGTCAGGTAGCCGCGGCGGGCGAGCACGTCGATGGCGTAGACGTTGACGAAGCCGCCGTTGTTGTTACGCACGTCAACGACCACTCCCTCGCGCGCGTGGTTCTCGGCGTCGAGGTCAACGTGGAGCTGCGCGAGCGACCCCGAAGACATGTCGAACATGTGGACATAGCCGAGCCGACCATTGCTTATGCGCGCGACGTAAGCGCGGTTGTCCTCGACCCACTTACGATAGAGCAGCGCCTTCTCCGTCGCGGAGTTGGAGGGGCGCACGGCCACCTCGCGCCGGTTCGCGCCGTCGGCCGACGACGCCACCGTCAGAGTCACGCGCCGGTTGATCTTGAAGTTCAAAAGCTCGTCGAGGTTCGTGCGCGCGTCGAGCGTGCGGCCGTCCACGGCGAGCAGGTAGTCGCCGGGGCGGATGCTGCCGCCGAGCGCGGCGGGGCTTAAGGGGATGACTTCGCTGACGCGCAGGCGGCCGCGCTGCTCATACTCGGCGCGGTCGAAGCGCAGGCCGAGCCGGCCCGTCGAGGTGACGACGGCGGCGCCGGGGCCGGAGACGCCGAGGTGCGAGGCGTTGAGTTCGCCAATCATCAGGTTGAGCAGGCGGCGCATCTCTTCGGGCGTGCGCGCGCCCGCCACTCGCGGCTCGTAGTCGGCGCGAAGGCGCGTCCAGTCGGCCCCGTGGTAGCCGGGGTCGTAGAAGTGGTCGCGCAGGTAAGTCCAGACCTGTGTGAAGACCTGCGCCTTCTGCGTCGAGAAGTCCACATCCATCTCGGCGGTGAGCGCGAGAGGGCGCGTGCGGCCTTCGAGGTTGACGACGCCGATGCGCCCCGGCGCTTCGAGATAGAAGACCTCCTTGCTGTCGGGCGAGAACTGCGCCTGCGCCTTGAAGCCGGTCGTGGAGGTGAGCTGACGGGCTACGGCCGGCTCGCGCGCCAGCTCGTCGAGCGAGTAGACGTAGAGGTTCGACTGGTTCGCCACCGACGCGACCAACACGACCCACTTGCCGTCCGGGCTGATGGCCTGGGAGTTCACGTCGATGCCGACGGGCAGCAAACTCAGCCGCTCGCGGATGCCCTCGAAGACGACCTCGACGGGCTTCGGCGCGGGGGTCGGGCCGGGCCGCGCGGCCTGTCCTTCGGTTGCGGGTGAAGCGGCGGGCGAGGCGGAAGGTGAAGGCGCGGCTTGCGGGGTTGCGGCCGGCGTCGGAGTCGGCGCGGGCGGCCCCTCGGTCTGCGTGGGCGCGGGGCGCTCCTGCTCGGCGGGGCGCGGCGTCAGGTTGCGCGGCGTCTCCTCGCGGAAGAGTTCGCGGAACTGATCCTCGCGAAACTTGGGCGTGCGCGGGATGAGATCGACGCGCGCAATCTGCCCGGCTTCGGTGCGCTGCCCCGTGTTGAAGAGCAGGTACGTGCCGTCCGGGCTCCACGAGACGGTGCCCGCGCCGCCGGTGTTCGCCAGAAAACTGACGGGCTTCGGCGCGGCCCCGCCCTCGGCCGCAACGACGTAGAGGTTGCGGAAGAGCTTGTCGGCGATGGGCGCGTAGGCGATCCACTTCGAGTCGGGCGACCACGCGAACGGGCGGTCGGGGTTGACGGGCGGGCGGTCGAAGGTGCCGGAGGCGACGAGGCGCTCCTGCTTCGACGCGAGCGTGAGCACGCGCAGCTCTTTGCCGTCGCGCTGAAAGGCGAGGAGCTTGCCGTCGGGCGAGTAGCGCGGCGTGTCGTCAGGCTGTGCGCCCGAGGTCAGTTGCGTCTCCTTGTTGGTGGCGAAGTCGTAGGAGTAGAGGTGTGCGATGCCGTCGCGGTCGGAGACGTAGGCGAGGCGTCGGCTGTCGGGCGACCAAGTGACCTGCGACTCCTCCTGCGGCGTCTGTGAGACACGCGCGGCGTCGCCGCCGTCGGTGGACGATGCGGCGAAGACCTCGCCGCGGACGATGAAGGCGACCTTCTTGCCGTCGGGCGACAGCGCGAACTCGTTGAAGTTGTCTGAGAGCCGCACGTGCTCGACCGCGGGGCCGGAGGTCGCGCCGCGCCGCGTGATTTGAATTTCGGCGGCGCGCCCCGACTCGGTGTCGAGCTTCCACAGCCGGAAGTCGCGCTCGAAGACGATGAGGCGGCCGTCGCGCGAGATGCTCGGCCAGAGCACGCGCCCGTCGCGGAAGCTCGTCACCTGCCGGGCCTGTTGGCCGGGCACGCGCGACCAGATGTTTTGCGCGCCCCCACGGTCGGAGACGTAGAAGAGGCGTCGGCCGTCCGATCCCCACATCGGCCACGACTGCCGCGCGCCGCGCTCGGCCACCTGCTCATAGGTCGGAGCGGCGCCAGCGCCGTCGAGACCGCGCGCCACCCAGATTTCCGACTCGTCGATGTGGCTGCTGCCCTTGCGCCACCACTGGCCCGAACTGATGCCGCGCGCCGAGAAGGCTAAGGCCGCGCCGTCAGGCGAGGGGGCGGAGAAGAACTCGTTGGTGTAGCGGTCGGCGCTCACCTGCATCGGCGTGCCGCCCGAGGGCGAGACGCGGAAGATGTCGTTCATCCCGGCGATGTCGCGCGAGGTCGAAGAGAAATAAAGCCAGCGGCCGTCGGCGCTCCACGCGTCGAGGAGGTCTTGTCCGTCGTCGAAGGTGAGGCGTCGGAGTTCGCCGGCGTCGAGGCTGAGCACGTAGAGGTCGCCGTTGCCGGTGCGCGTGGAGGTGAAGGCTAGTTGACGGCCGTCGGGCGAGTACACTGGGCGGCGCTCGTCCGCCGGGTGGGCGACGAGCAGGCGGGCCGCGCCGCCGTCGGCGGGCGCCGTCCAGATGTCGCCGCCCGAGACGAAGGCGATCTCCGAGCGGTCGGGCGAGAGCGCCGGCTCGGTGAAGTAAGGCGCCGCCGCCACGACGACGGCGTTACCCGAATCTTGTGCGAACGCGGGCCGAGCCGCGGAGGCCGGGAATAGCGTCAAGGCGAGCGCGAGCGCCAACAGGCGACGAGTGCGAATCATGTGTCCTCCGAAGATGAGATTTGCCTTCTCAGTAGTATGAAATCGTCCTGCGTCTGATGAGCGTCACCGACGCGGGCGCGTGCTCCGTGTGCCACGTCGTCCGCCGCTCCGTCACCCAACTGCCCCGCGCGTCGTATTCGTAAGCGTGAGCTTCCCTGTAAATCAGCGCGCCGCGCGGGTCGTAAGCGTGTACGGTGACGGTGTCGCCGCGCGCGTCGTAAGCGAAGACCGTCTTTGTGAGCAGCGCCCGGCTCTGCTGGTCGTAAGAGTAGGTCGTGCTCGCCGTGCGTCGCCCCGAAGCGTCGTACACGCTCACGTACTTGTCACTCAGCCGACCGCGCTCGTCGCCGCTCGTGGATTCGGTCAGGCGTCCCCCCACGTCGTAGGTGTAGGCATAGACTAGAACTGACTTCTCGCCGGTGAGTTTACCGTCCTCGTCGAAGTGCTCGATCTCCCGGCGCACGTCGTTGCCGCGCTCGTCGAGCGTGGTGACTTCGCGCTTGCGGAGCCTTCCGCCGCTGTCGTAGCTGTGCGACTCGACACGCCGCCCCGACGCTTCGTAGCTATGCGTATCGCGTCCAAAGCGGAGGCCGCCCAGGTAGAGCGTCGTCTCGACGGGCCGGCCCCGCACGTCCTGCCTGTAGACGAAGCGCGCCGCCTCCGGCTCATCGCCGTCGAAGCTCTCCGTCATAAACCCCTTCGCGTCGTAGTTGTCAGTCTTCGTGTTGACGCGGCGGGAGACTTCGCGGCCGTCCTTCATCTCGACCCGAAACTCCTCCGTGCGAACTGTCTTGACAGGCCCCTGAAGCCCCTGCCACAGCTTGTCAGGCACGGCGCCCCGCGCGTGCGCCCCCTCCTGCGCGCACACCGCGTGCGCTCTCAGCAGCGACACAACGACGGCAGCGGCGAGCGCCGCGCCGCGCCGACGCCGACGACGCCCGCGCGCCCATACGGGAAAGTCTGGTTTCAACTCACACACTTGATGGGCTAAACTTAAGAGCGAGCCTGCAAACAAAACTGACGGAAGAAGCCGCCGAAGTCAACGGGAATTATCGACCGGCGGGGCGCGTGTTAACAAGGGGACGGACGCGTGACGCTCGAAGAGAAGTTGAAGAACCTGCCCGTCTCGCCCGGCGTCTATCTCCACAAGGACGAGGCGGGCAAGATCATCTACGTCGGCAAGGCGAAGAACCTGCGCAGCCGCGTCCGCTCCTACTTCCAGTCGGGGCGCGGTCACGACCGCAAGACGCGCGAACTCGTCCGCCGCGTCCGCGACCTCGAATTCATCGTCACCGACAACGAGGTCGAAGCGTTAGTCCTCGAATCGAATCTCATCAAGCAGCACAAGCCGCGTTACAACGTGCTCTTGAAGGACGACAAGCAGTACCCGCACCTCAAGCTCACGATCAACGAGCCGTTCCCCCGCGTGATGATCACGCGCCGCATCCAGCGCGACGGCGCGCTCTACTTCGGCCCGTTCCTCCCGGCCTCTTTAGCCCGCCGCACCATCGACCTCATCAACCGCACGTTCCAGCTCCGCACCTGCGACATCGAGATTGACGGCCGTCTGCCGCGCCCCTGTCTCGAATACCACATCAAGCGTTGCCTCGGCCCGTGCGTGAAGGGACTGTGTACGCCCGAGGAGTACAAGGAGTCGGTGCGCGACGTGCGGATGTTCCTCGAAGGCCGTAACCGCGAGCTGGCCGACGAGTATGAGGGGCGGATGGCGCAGGCGTCGGACGAGATGCGCTTCGAGATGGCGGCCAAGTATCGCGACCTGCGGAAAGTCGTCCTCGCCGTCTCCGAGCAGCAGAAGATGGCGACGACCTCCGAGCGCGACGTGGACATCTTCGGCTACTACCGCGAAGGGCCGCGCCTCGCCCTCCAACTCTTCACCATGCGCGAGGGCCGCATCGTCGGCCGCCGCGAGTTCTTCTGGGAAGACCTCTCGGAAGACGAGTTCGACCCGGCGAAGTTTTTGGGCGAAGTGCTCACGCAGTACTACTCGACCGACTACGTGCCGCGTGAGGTACACGTCCCCTCAGACTTCGACGACCGTGAGCTGCTGGAGCGCGCGCTCACCGACCGAAAAGGTAGGCGCGTCCGCATCCTCGACCCGCGCCGCGGCGAGAAGAGGGACATGATCGAGCTGGTGGAGAAGAACGCCAAGATCGCCTTCGAGCAGCGGTTCCGGGTGCTGAAGCCCGACATGGAGCGCGTGCTCGAAGAGTTGCAGGAGACTCTGGAGCTGCCGCGTTTTCCGTCGCGCATCGAGTCGTTCGACGTGTCGAACATCTCGGGCGCGGAGAACGTGGCCTCGATGGTCGTGTGCGAAAACGGCAAGATGAACCGCGCCGAGTATCGCAAGTTCAAGATCAAGACGGTCGAAGGCGCAAACGACCCGGCCTCGATGCGCGAGGCCGTGCTGCGCCGCTACCGCCGCCAGCTCGACGAAAGAAACGCGCTGCCCGACCTCGTCATGATCGACGGCGGCATCACCCAGCTCAACGCCTCCGCCTCCGCCATGCGCGAGCTTGACCTCGAAGCCATCCCCGTCGTCGGCGTCGTCAAGCCGCCGCGCCGACACAACGAGGTCTCCCACCTGCTCGTCAAGGGCCGCGAGCACGAACCCGTTTTTATCGACTCCCACTCGCCCGTCCTGCGCCTCATCCAGATGATCCGCGACGAGACGCACCGCACGGCCGTCGCCTACCACCGCAAGCGCCGCGAGCTGCGCGACTTCACCTCGGAGCTGACGGCCATCCCCGGCGTCGGCGACAAGCGCAAGAACCGTCTGCTCCGCAACCTCGGCTCCATCCAGCGCATCGCGCAGGCCGGCGTCGCGGAGCTGACACCCTTCGTCGGCGCCAAGACGGCCGCCGAGATCGTCGAACACTTCACACGCCAGCGCGCGCTTGCCGAAAGCGGCG
>DASVES010000139.1:0-2133 GCA_036380435.1 Pyrinomonadaceae bacterium
GGCCGGTCGAGATCGACTCCGCGCGCCTCGCCGCGGCGCTCGGCGTGGCGGTCGTCCCGGTCACGGCCCGCCAGCACCGCGGCCTCGAAGAGCTTGCACTCGCCGTGTTAGGCGCCGCCGCGAAGCGCGCCCCCGGCGCGGGCTGGCGCCTGTCAGCGCATGCCGAGGCCGAAATCGAACTTCTCGGCGCGGGCGAACGGGCCGCGCGCGCCGAGGCTTTCGCAGACCTCTATGGCGACGAGTTGCCCGAGGACGAAACGCGCCGCGCGCAGGTTCTCGCGGCGCGCGCTCGTCTGGCGCACGAGAACCCCGATTGGTGGCAGGAGCCGCTCACGGCGCGTTACGAATGGATCGAGCGCGTGGCGGCGAGCGCCGTCAAAAAAAGTTCGCGCCCGACGGCGCGTCCGCGCGCCACCGAGCGCATCGACCGCGTCGTGACGCACAGGCTCTTCGGCCCCGTCGTCCTGCTGGGCGTGATGCTCGTCGTCTTTCAGGCGATCTTTTCGTGGGCGAGCCTGCCGATGGAGTTGATTGACAAGGGCTTCGGCACGCTCGGCGAGTCGGTGCGGGGCGCGCTGCCGGAGGGGCTGTTCACAGACCTGCTCGTCAACGGCGTGATCAGCGGGGTGGGCGGCGTGCTCGTCTTCCTGCCGCAGATACTGCTGCTCTTCTTCTTCATCGCCCTTCTGGAAGACAGCGGCTACATGGCGCGCGCCGCCTTCATTCTGGACAGGCTGATGCGCGGCGTCGGGCTGCACGGCAAGGCGTTCATGCCGCTGCTTTCGAGCTTCGCCTGCGCCATCCCCGGCATCATGGCGGCGCGCACCATCGAGAATCCCAAAGACCGGCTCGCGACGATCCTCATCGCCCCCTTCATGAGCTGCTCGGCGCGTCTGCCCGTCTACACGCTGATGATCGCGGCCTTCTTCTCGGAAGACAAAGTTTTCGGCTTCGTCTCCGTCGGCGCGCTTATCATCCTGTCGATGTACCTGTTGGGGCTGGCCGTGGCGGTCGGCGTGGCGTGGGTGCTCAAGCACACGATCCTCAAGTCGCCGCCGCCGCCGCTCGTCCTTGAGCTTCCGCCCTACCGCGTGCCCGGCCTCCTCAACGTCGCGCAGGCTACGGGGACGCGCGGGTGGCTGTTCGTGAAGCGCGCCGGCACGGTCATCCTCGCCATCTCGATTCTGCTGTGGGCGCTCGTCGCCTTCCCGCGCCCCGACAAGGCGCAGACGAGCGAGACGGCGCGCGCGGCCGTCGAGCAGGCGACGCGCGAGACCGGCCCGGAGTCGCGCGGGGAGGCAGCGCCGGGCGTCGAGACGCGGCCGGCCGACGCGGCGGCCGAGGGCGAACAGGTTCGCAACAGTTACGCGGGGCGGTTGGGCCGCGCCATCGAGCCGGCTATCGCGCCGCTCGGGTTCGACTGGAAGATGGGCGTCGGACTGATCTCCTCGTTCGCCGCGCGCGAGACGCTGGTCTCCACGCTCTCAATCGTCTACAACGTCGGCAAGGACGCCGAGGCCGACTCGCCCTCACTCGTCGAGGCCGTGCGCGCGGCGAAGCGGCCAAACGGGCGTCCGGCGTGGACGCCTCTGGTCGCCGTGTCGATGATGGTCTTCTTCGTGCTCGCCTGTCAGTGCATGTCCACGGTGGCGGTGGTGCGGCGCGAGACGAATTCCTGGCGCTGGCCGCTCTTCATGGTCGGCTACATGCTCGTGCTCGCCTATGGAGCCTCGTTCGTCACTTATCAGGGCGGGCGGCTTCTCGGGTTCGATTGAGGTTGCGGATGCTTGACTGGCAGACCATCGCCGTCGCGCTCATCGTGCTCGCCGCACTCCTCTACACGGCGCGCCGCGCACTCGCGCGCCTGCGCTCATTCTCGACCTCGGGGCGCGGCGGCTCCGCATCGTCCTGCGCGACAGGTTGCGGCAAGTGCGGCGACGACGAAGATGCGCCGGCCGCGCGGCCGGCGAACACGTTCGTGCAGATCAGCTCAGAACGTAGTCGGGCTCCGACCAAGCGCGCTTAGCATTCAATTCGACACCCCAAAGAAAGTGTCAACAAGCCGCGGAGCGGCGAAATAATGTAGCCCACGGCGTGAGCCGTGGGTAAAGATTGCCAAAGAACAATAAAGCC
>DASVES010000140.1:0-8245 GCA_036380435.1 Pyrinomonadaceae bacterium
GTCTAACGCCTCGGCGATTCTCGCCCACTCCGCGCCGCCCGCTGCGGGTTGTCCGCCCGCACGGAGCGCAATCTCGTCAGCGAACTCCGCAAACAGTGCTTCAAGCCCTGCGGGGCCGGCCTCGCGCAACGCCTTGAGGGCCGAGGCGCGCAGGGCCGCGTCCTCCGAGACGGCGTCGCGCGCCGAGACGTTCAGCCCCCCGTTCGCCAGCACGTTTGGCGCGAGGCAGGACAGCAGCGCGAAGAGAAAAAGGGACGGCAATAGCAGGCGGTGGGTTCGCATAAGAAAACCTCTCTTGAGATGGGAAGTGACGCGTCCGCGCGAGAGACGCCCGGAGGGCGTCTTCACACGAATCATTGTGGCGAGGCGGTCGGAAGTGGGATGCGCCGCCAGCGCCCGCGCGTTGGCGGCGCGCACTCGCGTCGAGTGGAAATATTTTCGGGCGCGTCGTCTGTGCCTGTGTCAGGTCGTGACGGACGCAGGGGCGGCTGACTCCGTGTCGCCCGCGACGACGACGGTGAGGTGATCGGGGCGGAAGTATTTACGCAGCGCCGTGTTGGCCTCTTCGAGGGTGACGGCCTGGATGAGTTCGGGGTAGCGGTCGAGGAAGTCAGGGCCGAGGCGGTAGAACTCGGCGTTCCAAAGGGCCTCGGCCAGTCCCGTGTTCGTCGAGAGCGAGACCTTGAAGGAGCCGATGGCCGCGGACTTCTCGTCGGCCAACTCCTCGGGTCGGAGCCCCTCGCGGACGTACTCGCGCAGCACCGTGAGGGCCGACTCGATGGCGCGCTCAACGTTCGCCGGGTTGACCGAGACGGAGATGTACCACGGGCCGGCGGCCAGAGAGGGCGCGCGGAAGCGCGAGCCGATGCCGTAGGTCAGCCCCTCGCGGTCGCGCACCTGTAGCCCGAGGCGCGAGGAGAGCGTCGATTCGCCGAGGGCGCTGTTGGCGATCAGGGCGGCGTAATAGTCCGACACGTCGCGGCGCAGCGACGTGGCCGAGCCGATTAAGACATCGACGTTGGCCTTGTCCTTCAGGAGCACTGCCTCGCGCATGCTGCCCTCGCGCGGCTGCGGGTCGGACACCGTGACCTCGACGCTCTCCGGCCCCGCGAACGCGCCGAACGCCTCGCGGAACTGTTCGGCGACGCGGGCGGCGTCCGCGTCGCCGACGACCGAGAGAACGAGCGAGCGCCCGCCGTAGCGCGCCTCATAGAAGCGGCGCACGTCCTCGACCGTGATGGAGCGGATGCTCTCGACAAGGCGCTCGCCCGGCGGCAGGTGGAAGGGGTTCTCGGCATCGTAGACGAGTTGCGAGAAACGCTCGTAGGCGCGATGGCGCGTGCTCGATTGCTGCTCCTGAATGGCGGCGACCGTCTGCTCCTTGAGCTTCTCCAATTCGTCGGCCGGGAACGATGGCTCGCGCAACTGCTCGGCGAGCGTGTCGATGAGCAGCGGGAGGTCTTGGGCGAGCGAACGGGCGCTCAGGTTGACGGCGAAGGGGTCGGCCGAAAATTCGATGTCGGCGCCGGCGCTCTCCAGGTCGCCGACGAGCTGAAGCTTGGTGCGCCGACGTGTGCCGCGCTCCAACATGTCGGCCGTGACGCGCGCAAGGCCCGGCCGGTCGCGCGGCTCGAAGAAGGAGCCGGCGCGCAGGGAGCCGCGGACGGAGACGGTGGGCGTGGCGCGGTTTTCGAGCACGAGGAGCGTGGCGCCGGTCTCCAGCTCCGTGCGCGCGACGCGCGCGGCGAGGCCCGCCGTGCGGCCGGCGTCGGCGTCGGGCCGGTTCGGCCGCGCCGCGTCGGAAGACTTCTCGCCGCGCTGCGCCACGGCCTCCTGCGCCGCGGCCTGCGGCGTCACGGACTCACCGGCCTCGGGTTCGTGATGGTGTGCCGGGCCGCGCGCGGCGCGCACGCCCCCGAGTCTCTTGAGTCGAGAACTTCTCGCGCCACCCGCCGACGCGTCGCCCGCGCTGTTACCGTTGCCGTTCGTCGTCTTCGGGATGAAGTGGCCGACCGTTCGATTGTCCTCGGTCAGATACTCTTCGGCCACGCGGCGCACGTCGTCGGGCGTGACGCGTTCAATGTTCGCCGCGTAGTCCTTGTAGAAGCGCCAGTCGGCGACGGCCTCGGCCTCGGAGATTTGAATGGCGACGTTCGACGTGCCGTCGCGATTGTAGGCGACCTGCGCGACGATCTGCCGGCGCGCCCTTTGCGTCTCCTCCGCGCTCAGCCCCTCACGGGCCACGCGTGCAAGCTCCGCGTGAATCGCGTCCTCGACCCGCGCGGATTCGACACCGGGCCTGACGGTCGCGTAGACGTTAAAGAGACCGGGGTCGCGGAACTGGTCGCAGTTGGTCGTCACATTCACGGCCAGCTCCGTTTCGACGAGCGCCTGATAGAGCCGACTTGTCACGCCGCCGGAGAGCGCCGCCGAGAGGACGACGAGCGGGTAGATGTCGTTCGCCTCGGGCGGGCTGGCGGCGCGGCGCGCGAGTTCCGCGTTCGAGAGAACAGGGGTTTGCCCGAGCACGGCCGGCGTGTGGAAGGCCGCCTGCACGAAGGCCAGCTCGCCCGCGCGTCGCACCACGACGCGCCGCTCACCCTGCTGCGGCGGCTCCTCTGTATAGACTTCGGGGATAACCCCCGGCGCCGAAGGGTGCGCGCCGAAGTACTTCGCGACGAGGTCGAGCGCTGCGTCCGCGTCGAAGTCGCCGACGATGATGGCGGTCGCGTTGTTCGGATGATAGAACGTGTCGTAGAACTCCTTGAGGCGCGCGGTGGGTACGTTCTCCACGTCGGCGCGCCAGCCGATGGTCGGGTGATGATACGGGTGCTCGCGGAAGGCGGCGGCGTAGACGGCCTCGTCTAAAACCAGCATCGGCTCGTTCTGCCCGCGCTCCAGCTCGTTGCGCACCACGGTCATCTCCGACTGCCGGTCGGCGTCGGCGATGAAGGAGTTACGCATGCGGTCGGCTTCGAGACGCACGGCCAGCTCCAACTGGTCGGAGGGGACGGTCTCGAAGTAGTTGGTGCGGTCGTACCAGGTGGTGGCGTTGAAGTCGGCGCCGATCTTCTGGAGCGTCGCGGCGATCTGCGTGTTGCGCTCCTTGTTGAAGTCGGGCGTGCCTTTGAACATCATGTGTTCGAGCAGGTGCGTGGCGCCCGTGTAGCCGACGGCCTCGTTGCGCGACCCCACCCGGTAGAGGACGCAGAAGGTGACGACCGGCGCCACCCGGTTCTCGACGAGCAGGACCTTCATCCCGTTCTCACCCAGCCCGTACTCGCGTATCCCGTCGCCCTCCGCGACGAACTCGGCCCCACCGCTTCCGCGCTCTCTCCGCACGCTCAAATTGTTCCACCTCTGGCGAATGAATTGTAAAGACGTGAGGATTTGATGCTAACAAATCGCGCCGGGGTTGCGAAAGCTGCCGGGCCAAAAGCGGGGGCGCCCGGCAGACGCGCCCGCGATTGCTTTGCATTGTAAAGTACTTGACAGAGGTCGGCCGGCGGGTGTATTTTGCGCGTATGGCTGTCATTCGCATGACGCGTGAGCGAGAGCCCTCGGCGGCCGAGGGAGAGGCGCCGGCCCTTCACGACCGGGCGATGGACAATCTGCGCTTCATCCGCGAGACGATGGAGCGCGCCACGGCCTTTACGGCCGTCCCCGGCTGGGGACAGCTCATCATCGGCGTCACAGCCCTCTTTGCCGCGCTCGTCGCCTCACAACAGCAGACGGGCGAGGCGTGGCTCGCCGTCTGGTTCGCCGAGGCGTGTCTGTCGCTCGTCATCGCCGGCTGGGCGATGAGCCGCAAGGCGCGCGCCGCGTCCACCCCGCTCCTCTCACAGCCCGGTAGAAAGCTCGTCATCAACTTCGCGCCGCCGATGTTCGTCGGGGCGCTGCTCACCATCGTCTTCTGGCGCGCGGAGCTGGCGGGTCTGCTCCCGGCCGTATGGCTCCTGCTCTACGGGACGGGCGTTGTCACGGGCGGAGCCTTCTCCGTCAGACCCGTCCCGGTGATGGGGCTGTGCTTCATGTTCCTCGGCGCCGGCGCGCTCTTCTGCCCCGCAGCCTGGGGCGACGCCTTCATGGCCGTCGGCTTTGGCGGCCTCCACATCCTGTTCGGCTTACACATCGCGAGGTATTACGGTGGCTAGACAAAGTTCCTTACCGAAAGATAGCGCGCCGGCGCGGACGACTCGCGCCGCGCGCGCCGGCAGCATTCAGCCGCAACGGGCGGCGGGCGGCGCGGGCGAGATGACGCCCGCCGAACTCGACCGCGTCATCCACGAGCGCATGCGCCTCGCCATCGTCAGCGCCCTCGCCGTCAACGCCTCCCTCACCTTCAACGACCTCAAGCAGATGCTCAACACGACGGACGGCAATCTGAGCGTCCACGCGCGCAAGCTCGAAGAGGCCAACTACGTCGTCTGCAACAAATTCTTCGACGGCCGGATGCCGAAGACCGAGTACAAGCTGACGACCTCGGGGCGGCGGGCGCTCGAACGCTACCTCAATCACATGGAGGCGATCATTAGAAAAACGCGTGCGGGGTGAGGCCCCGAAGCGCGAATTTTTTTGCCCATCTACTTTGAATGGCAAAGGGCTTTGCATCAAGTCGCCGTGGGGCGCGGGGGCTGGCGGCACGGGTTATGAAAGGAGTGACGGAAGATGAAACGCATACGAATCGCACCGAGGCGCGGGCGCGCGCCCGTCGCGCTGAGGCTCGCGCTACTCGCGCTGCCGGTCGTCTTCTGGTCGGCCGTCTTCGCGGTGCTGGCGGGCGTGCGGCCCGTCCAGAGGATCGTCGCGGCCACGCCTGACTCGGCACAGGTCATCGTCGCGCTCGCCTGCCCGCTCGTCGCCGTGCTCCTGGGCGCGGCGGCGCTCAGGTGTGAGGGCCGCGCGGGCGCTGGAAGGGGCGGTGGCGAAGCGCGTCTGGGCCGCCTGACGGTCGCGGCCGGCATGGTGCTCTTCGCCTTCGCCGTGCTGGCGTCGCTCGGCCCGGCGTGACGGGCGAACGGGCGATGAACCACTGACCATTAGCTGTTAGCTGTTAGCTGTTAGCCATTGACCACGGACAAAGGACAACTGAGCTGTCCTCTCGCATGCGAAAGGGGAACCGGACGTGAATACGAACGTGAATCTGGAGACAGCATTGGGCGTACTGGCGCTCATGGACGGCTGATTGGGCGCGCGGCGCGAGACGCACGCGCCCGGCCGCGTGCCCCGGCCATGTGGATGCCCACAACGGGGGCACGGAGTTCCACGCATTGCCGCTAAGGTCATGTGCGTCCATCCTCGGCACCACTGGTGTGAAAGAAAAACTTCGCGCGGCGCGCGGGCGCGTTGACTTTGGAAAGGGGCGTTTGAGATGACTGTGGGGAATGGCGGTGCAGCGGCGACGACGATGAGCGACCGGACGAGGCTCGGGCTGGGCGTGCTGGAGGCGGCGCTGTTGCTGGGGCTGCTCGGCGACGCGCTGCTGCGCGCGACGCCCTGGGGGCTGAACGTTTTTCTGTGGGTGGGCGCGCTCGTGGCCGGGGCGCACGCGCTCTCGCGCCTTGGGGGCGCGCGCAAGTTGCTCACGGGCGAGGGCGGCTGGCTGTGGCCCGTGGCGCTCGCGTTCGCGTCCTTTTTCGTCTGGCGCGACTCGCTGACGCTGCGCGTGCTCGACGCACTCGTCATCCTCGGCGCGCTCTCGGTAGTCGCGCTCGGGGCGCGCGGCGGGCGGGTGCGGCTCGCGGGCGTGACGGACTACGTGGCGGCCGCCTTCGTCGCGGGCGCGAGCGCCGTGTTCGGCGTCTTCCCGCTCCTGTTCGCGGACGTGAACTGGAAGGAGATTCCGCGCGCGGGGTGGTCGCGCCACGCGCTGGCGGCGACGCGCGGGCTGCTTTTGGCGCTGCCGCTTCTGCTCCTCTTCGGCGCGCTTCTCATGGCGGCCGACGCCGTCTACGAGGGCCTCGTCCGCGACACCTTCGCCTTCGACGCGGAGTTAGCCTTCTCGCACGTCTTCCTCCTCATCTTCTTCTCGTGGCTCGCGGCCGGCTACCTGCGCGCCCTGCTGCTCGCCAAACCTCCGCTCACCTCCGCGGCGGCCCACGCGGCAGGCGCGGCGCTCGGCATCTCAACCGCGCCGAACACGACGACGACGAGCGGCGCGACGAAGACCAGCGGCGCCAGCACAAACGACAACAAAGCCGCGACGGGCGCGCCCCGCACGTCCGTGACCGACGACGCGCCGGCGGGAGGCGCGGGAACGACGGCGACGGCGATGCCGCGCGGCGGCTACCGCTTCTCTTCGGGTGACGAGGAAGGCGCCGACGCGCGCGCCGAGTTGAAGGGCGAGCAGCCGGCGGCGAAAGAGATGGCCGGCGGCGCGGAGAACAAGTCGGACAAAAGTAAGACCGAAGCGAGTAAGCCTGACGATGGTAAGGCCGATGCGAACAAGGCGGACGCGAGTAAGGCCGACGTTGGTCAGGGTGGCGAAAGCAATGTGCCGCCGCGGCCCGCGGGCGGGAGTCCTTATGCGTCTGCCCCGAAGTCCGCAGGCGTCGGCGTCAATCCGGCACGTTCCATGCGTGATGTCGTTTCGCTCGGGATCGTCGAGGTCGGCGTCGTGCTCGGTTTGTTAGACCTGCTCTTCTTCAGCTTCGTGGCCGTGCAGCTCGGCCACTTCTTCGGCGACGCGCAGCACGTCGTCACCTCGGCGGGTTTGACCTTCTCCGACTATGCGCGACGCGGCTTCTTCGAGCTGGTCTGGGTGGCGCTGCTGGCGCTCCCGCTGCTCCTCGCCGCGCACTGGCTTCTGCGCAAAGAGAACCGCGCGCACGAGCGCGTCTTCCGCGTGCTGGCGGGGGCGATGGTCGCTCTGCTGTTCGTCATCATGGCCTCGGGCCTGTGGCGCATGCGCCTCTACCAGCAGGCTTACGGGCAGACGGAGCTGCGTCTCTACACGACGGCCTTCATGTTCTGGCTCGGCGCGGTCTTCGTCTGGTTCGCGCTCACCGTGCTGCGCGGCCGGCGCGAGCGTTTCGCCTGCGGCGCACTCGTCGCGTGGCTCGTCTGTCTCGGCGCGCTCCACTTCGTCAACCCCGACGACATGATCGTCCGCACGAACGTCGCGCAGGCCCACGCCCTCCAGCGCGTCGAACGCTTCGACTCCGAGTATGCCGTCTCGATCAGCGCCGACGCCGTGCCCGCGCTCGTCGAACTCCTGCCCGAGATGACCGCGCGCGACCGCGCTCACGTCGCCGCGCGCCTCACCACGTGGCTCAACCCGGCGCACACCGGCGACTGGCGCTCCTGGAACTATTCGCGCTGGCGGGCGCGGCAGTTAGTCATGGAGAACGAGGTGGCCTTGCGCGAATGGGAGGCGCGCTGGAAGGCCGAGGCGAAGTTGGCGGAGGAGGAGAAGATGCGGGCGAAGGCGCAGGCGCGGGCGGTGACGGCGCTGGGGACGATTCCCGGCACGCGCCTCTCGATTCGCGTCGAGCGCGTGCCCCTCGTCGCCAACCAAGTCCGCTGGTTCCGGCGGACGGCCGTACTCTTCTCCGGCGACGCGGTCGTCTCCGCCCTCAGTCTGGCGAACGACGACGGCGGCCCGCTCGCGCGCCTCGAAGTGTTCAAGGTCTCCGACTCGCTCATCCTCTTGCGGGACGCGAGCGGCCTCTATGCGGCCGACGCCGAGAGGCGCACATTCATCAGAAGTGAAGCGGGCGCGCTGCTCGGCAAAGCGACCTACGTCGGCGCGTTCGACTTCGACGAGCTGAAGGCGTGGCGCTTCATCCCGGCGTCGGAGGTGGCCCGGCCTCCGGCGACCGGAGCCGCCGGAGGCGGCGGCAGAATGTAGCCCACGGCGTCAGCCGTGGGTTCAGTGTCGATTGCAAACATGGAAGCCCCGGAGGGGCGAAAGAATCTCAGGGTGGGACAGCGTGCCCGCCGATTTTCTTTCGCCCCTCCGGGGCTGCCTTACTTTTATCCCGTGTGTTCACACGGCTCACGCCGTGGGCTACATTCTGCCGCCGCTCCGCGGCTCATTGATGCTTGCGATTGCTCTAGCTACGGACTCCTTGTTTACCTGCGCCGCGTTGCCGGCCGCGACTCACTGCCGGAACCTTCCCTGATATTCGCCCGAGACTAAGAACGACTTGACCATCTCGGCCGCGACGAAGTTGCCGCCGTGGTTGTTGAGCTTCGCGAGCCAGAAGTTGAAGCCCGCGAGGTCGAGCGTCGCCTCGGGCGGGTC
>DASVES010000141.1:0-15473 GCA_036380435.1 Pyrinomonadaceae bacterium
ACTGATCGTTGGGGAACAGCATGTCTACGTAATTAGTCGCGGGCGCGCCGAGCTGCTCGTTGACGTACTGCCGGAAGCCGATTGATTTGACGCGCGCCACCTCCGCCTCGGTCGGCCCCCACGACGCCTGTTCAAGTAGACGAACGGCGTCAGCGTCGGCCGTCTCATTCGGCCCGTAAGTCTTCGGCTGGAGCGCGGGCATCGGCGTCGGCGTCGCCGCCGGGGCGGGCGAAATCACTTCGGCCACTGCGTCAGTCGGCGGCCCGCCGCCTGTCTGACCGATCCGGATGCGGACGCGGTTCGACGAGACGCCGTGAAGGTTGATGCGGACGAGCACGTCGCCGAGGTCGTCGGCCATCTCGTCGTTGAGGCGCAGGACGATGGCGAAGAGCCATCCCTGCCCCACGTCGCGATACGCCTTGTTCGGCACGTCGAACTCGGTGTAAGGCGGCTTGCCGACGTACTCGACCTTGAGCGGGTAGCGACGACCGGCCGCGTCCTCCGCGTCAGCCGTCAGCGCGCTCGCGCCCTCGCCCGGCAGCAGGCTGAGGTTCATGGCGAAGAGCATCACGCGTGTTCGAGAATCCGGCTCCCAGGCGACGGGCGCGGTCACACGAAATGGCTCGCCGCTGCGCGAGACGGACTCGTAGGCCACGGCGCGCGTCGTTGCGCCCGTCCCCTCGGTGAGCAGCACGGGAGCGGCCGTCGAGGCTGATTGGGCGAAGGCTCCGGCGCAAGCCCAGAGTGCGGCGACGCACACGTAGAGTGAGCGTGCGAGCCGCGCGCGGAGATGGGAGAGCAGATAATCAGACATATGACACCAGACTCAGGAGTCTTCCATCAAATGAGGCGGGGGGCGAAACTGTTCGGGTGAAAACTGAGGTCGAAAGGACTTCCCTTTCGCGGTCCATGCACACAAAATATACCACATCCGCAGACCGTGGAAAACGACTTCCTTTTCGCCGCCGCGCGGCCATGCAAGGGCTTCTCCTACAAACGGGAAGCCTTCCGGTGCTGCGCAGGTTTAGACGGGGCGGGGCGGCGAATTGTCGGAATTTTTTCTTGAGGCGGGTATGCGGAGACGGCCGGCATGTCTACACACGCCGGCCGTCTTTATGAAGCCTGAAGATTCGGCCTCAGCCGTTCTCTTTCCGGCGCAGTGCTTCGTCGATTGTCTCCTCGTCGCCCTCGGCCTTGCCCGGCGTGCGGCCGGGGTCGCCCGTCTGCGCTTTGGACTCGCTCTCGGAGCCGTCGCCGGCCGTGGCCGCCTTTTGCCGGTCTTGCTGTTGGTTCTCGTCTCGGTTGTCTGTCATGATTTTCCTCTCTTGAATTGCTTACGGCTTCATCACGACCTTGATGCAGTTTAGACAGTGGCCAGTTGTTTGTGACGGTCTGCTCGCCGCTGACACTGAAAGGTTCAAGCCGTGAGACGAAAACAACTGGCCACTGACCACGGACAAAGACAACTCTTAGCTAATTGCTAACCGCTAATAGCTAACCGCTTCCCTCACGCCTTCGCCGCGCGCCCCGAGGTCTGGCCTTCGGTGGTCGCTGTCTCGCCGGTCTCCATGAGCTGCTTGAAGCGGCGCAGGTCTTCGTCGATCTGCTGCGAGGGATTCTCGCCAAAGAGCCACGCGACGGCCGCGCCGAGCTTGCCGGCCGGCGGGTCGTACTTGAGCACGACGCGGACGACCGTCCCCCGCCCTCCGCCCGCCGCCTTCTCGAAGTGGACGGAGCCGGCGTTCGCGACCTCCGAGCCTTCGAGCGAGCGCCACGCGATCAGCTCGTTCTCCTTCTCGTTGTAGACTTCGGCGTCCCACTCGACGCTCGTCCCCGCCGGCCCCTTCGCCACCCAGTGTGAGCGATCATTACCCGACACCTTCACGGATTCGAGGTGGTTCATAAAGCGCGGCAGGTTCTCGAAGTTGCGCCAGAAGCTGTACAGCTCCGCGGGCGGACGGTTGATGGTTACGCTCTTCTCAACCTTAGTGCCGTGCCCGCCCCGCACGCTCACGTTCGGGTTGTCGCCCTCCGCCCCCGAAGTGTCGATGCCGGCCGCACTGTAGACGGTGCAGTGACCCGACGCGCCTCTATAGATCAGCGACCCGCCGATGAGCGCGAGCGCCACGCCGCCCATCGACCCACGCGTCAGCCCGTAGAGCGCGAGCGCGCCCCCGCCGATAGCCGACGCCCAGCGCTCCGCCTGACCGACGTTCACGAAAGACCTCTGCCCCTCTGACCTCGCCGGCGTCCCCAACGCGCCCGCGCCTTCCAATGCTTCTTCCCTCGCTGCCATCTTCGTATCCTCCCTTTAAAATGATGATTTCAGAACACGTCTCCGTGACAGACACACGTCCGCCTGTCCGAAAACGGCTCGCCATAAGTGTGTTGAGAACATGAGTAACAAAACTCGTGCCGTTTCGACCCCGTCGGGGAGCGGCGGGAATGTCCGCATACGCACACTGACATTAGACACACACGCCAATCCACATCGCGCCCGTACACCCGCGCGAAAAAAAAGAAGGCGGGCGACACTCTTCGGTGCGCCCGCCTCCCTCTCATCCCCTGGCTCGTTCCGTGAAGCGTCGGCCTGAGCTTTAATGCTTCACTAATGATAGCCGGTGTACCGACTGCCAGAGATTGTAACGAAGGCGGGCCGCGGCGTCTGTAGTTAAACCGACACGTAACCTTGATAAATGTTTGTCTCCCGCGACGGCCCTCTCCTCCGGCGTGCAACTCCGCGACCTGAACGTTATTCTAACGATGCGCGCGTAATCGCGCGCGGCGTGACCGACGCATCTTAGTCGTGATGTTGGAGAGTGGGCCGGAGTGTCAAACTTTAAACCTGACCTGTTGACGATTCTTATCTCCTGCGGCCTGAGCGTCGCGGGCGTGCCGACCTGCGCGGAGGCGGCGAAGGCCGCGACGCAGAGCAACAACGCGGCGAACAATCAAGCGGCTCAGCAATCCGGCTCGGCGGAGATCGTTCGCGAGTCCCCGCGGGGGAGGCAGGGCGGAATGAAAGTTCTCGCCGAAGGCAGTTACGGTCAGGTCAGCGACCCTTTCATCGCGGTCACGCGCGACGCGCAGGTTTACGCGGCGTTGCGCCAGTGGGTCAAGGAGCTGCCCCCGTTAGCCGATAGCTTCTTCAAATCGCACGCGGTGGTCGCCGTCTTCACCGGATTACACAACACGGGCGGCTATGGCATCGAGATGACGCGCTCCGGCCGGGGGCAACTGCTCGTGTCCGAAAGCGTGCCGCCGCCCGACATGATGACGACGCAAGCCTTGACGAAACCTTTCAAGGTCGTGGCCGTGACAGCGAAAGAGGACGAGACTGTCTCCGTGGTGTTGCAGGGCGCTTTGGCGGCGGCCGTCCTGCGTCCATACCGCGTCGCCTCGGGCGAGTTCACACCGGACGCCGGCGGCGCCGCGCGCGCGAAAACGTCGGGACTCGAAGGCGAACTGAAGGTGGCGCGTTACGAGGGATTGGCGACAGTGTTTTTCGACCTCAGAGGTGTCGGCGCGAAGGGATCAAACTTTTTGCAGACCTCCGCGACGGCCGTCGTGGGATACGACGGCCTGTTCTCGCTGACGAGCCTTGAGGCCAACACGTTAGCCGGGCGGGCTTCGCGCCGCCTACGCGTCACGGGTCGGTTCACGGGCGTTGATGAAGACAAGCTCGATCTCGACTTCGCATTGCCGTCGTCGAAGGTAGCTGAGGGGTTGAGCAGAGTGGGGAAACTCGCCGCGGTAGCTACGGCCCCCGCGCCCCCCAAAAGACAACCGGGCGCGAGCATGTACTGAGCAGTAATTGAAATCTGTAAGGCGAAAGCCGCCAGGTGTCAGAGGACATCTGGCGGCTTTCGCGTTGGGTAGCAGTCTGGTGGTCGTCGGCGCGTCGGCTGCTGTTCGACGCGCCCACATTTCGTTCTCTAGTTCGGGCCGAAGCGCTGGCGGTACTCGCCGGAGCTGATGAAGGCTTCGACCATTTCAGCTTGCCGGAAGTCCGTGAAGGAGTTGAGCTTGCTCAGCCAGAAGTCGTACCCGTTGAAGTTGTTGTCGGGAGCATCATCGGGGTTGCGACGCAAGTAGCCGAAGTACTCCATCAACACGAACGCGGGGTTGAACTCCCTCTGACTGAACTGCGAGTTGTCGGCCACGCGGCGCAGGACGCGCGCGCGGGCTGCCGCGTCGGCGCTGGTCGGCGCCGCGGCAAATTCGTCAATCGCCGCCTGACGTTCCGCCGCCGACGGAGTGACCCCGGCGGTGGCGTAGAGCGCATCGACGAACTCGGCAGGCGTCTGCGTCGTCGGGTAACGGGTGGTGAATTCCGCACGTTGGACGAACTCCAGTGCGAAAGCCTCCTGATTGGCCGCGAGCGCGGCCTCCCAACCCGGCGAGCCGACGACGACGCCCTCGCCTATCTCCTGCGTGTCGCGCATGAATTCCGTATAACGCGGCAACGCGCGCGGCCGCGACGCCGTTTCAGGGAACGACGCCTTGTAGAACCGGTAGACGAGGAAGCCCGTCTGCTGGAACTCGACCGAGAGGAAGAAGGCTTCGGACACTCTGGCGTAGGCGCCGGTTCGGCACCTCGACAACTGCACGCCGACCAGCCCGCCGCAGGCGGCGAGACGGCTGTTGAGGTTGTCCACCCAGAAGGCGAAGCCCGCCGCGTCAGGGTCACGATTGAGGAAGTCGCGATAGTGCTGACGGACGAAGAACTCGACGTTGTCAATCGGGTTCGTCGCCGCATTGGTATCGTTATCCGTGATCGTGATGACGGCCGAGCTGGGGCTGGTGGTCAGGCTTCCCGTTGACGGGTCGGTAAGCGTCAGGGTGAAATTCTCATCGCCTTCGACGTAAGTGTCGTCGGTGATGAAAATCCTGATGGTCTTGCTCTGCTCGCCGGCGGCGAATTCGAGCGTGCCGAGGGCGATGATGTAGTCGCCCTTTTGATTGGCCGAGCCGTCGGTGGTCGCGTAGTTGACGGTGGCCGGCCCCGTGGTGGCGCCGGTACGATTCACGGTGACGTCAACGAAGCCGGCGCCCTCGCTGACCGTGTAGGTGGCCGCGCTCAGTGCGACGCACGGCGTGTCGTTGATCCTCGTCGTCGCCGTCACCGAGTTGTTGCTCGGCACGGGATCGAAGGTCTCGGCCGTCACCGTCGCGCTGCTGCTGAACTGGTTGCAGACGTTGCTCGGCGTCGTCGCCGTGTAGGTGAGTCGCGCCGAGACGCCCTTGCCGAGGCTGGCAATCCTCCAGACGCCCGTGGCCGGGTAGAAGACGCCCTGCGTCACCGAGGCGTCACTGAAGGCTATCGACGAAGGCGTGAAGACTCCGGTGACCACGATTTCGAGGGCGGTGTCCTCACCGTTGTTGGTCAGGACGAGCGTGTAAGCAACTTCACCTCCGCTGACCGTGGCCAGCACGTCCGACTCCAGGGTGAGACGAAGGTCGGCCGCGTTCGCCGCGTTGAACACGACGGTCGCCTGGTCGTTCGCCGGGTTCACGTCAACCTGCTCGAACGACGCGATGCGCGCGGTGATCGCCCCCGGAGACTCGCCCGAACTGACGGCCGTGACGACATTCAAAGTGGCCGTCGCGCCGCTGGCGAGATTGCCCACCGTCCACGTTCTCGTGGACGGATCGAACGTCCCGCCCGAATTGTCCGAGAGGTACGTCAGCCCGATGGGCAATTCCGTGGAAGTGACCCTCACGTTGGTCGCGGCCGCCGGGCCGTTATTTGTCACGCTCAGCGTGAAGGTGATGGTCGAGCCCGCGTTCGGGGCGGCGTTGTTCACCGTCAGACTGAGGCCGAGGTCGGCCACCGCCGCCGTCGCTAGTCCATCGACCGCCACGACTTCGGCGCGGGTGCCGCGCGCGTTGTGGTGGTGAAGGAGCAGCGCGCCGAGCGAGCCGTTGTTGGTCAGGTTGGTCAGGTTGGCCGTGACCGGGATGGTCTTGCCGTTGAGGTCCTGAACGAGCACTTGATTGCCGAAGTCCAGACCGGGGTTGGCGTAGTCCCACGTGTAAGGCCCGGCCGCGCGGTCGCTCGGCGAGAAGCCTTCCAGAGAGCTACAGAGCGGGGCGAAGCCCGGACAGGTCTCCACCTTGTAACGGAAGTTCGTGTTGCCGGCCGACAGGCCGATGGCTGCCGGATCGACCGACAGGAACATGACGTTGTTGTTGAAGACAACGGTGTCGAACTGCGCCGCGCTCGCGGCGTTCAGCAGCCAGCCCGAGTTAAAAGCCACGGAACCCGGCGGAGTGAAGACCAGGGTGATGAAGATGTCCTGGGCGCTGGCGTTGGCGTTGCCGAAGTTGCGCCGGGCGATGGCGCCGGGGCTGGTGTTGACGACGACGCGCTCGTAGGTTCCGTTCTCGTCAGCGTCGATGAAGATGCTGTAGGCCACGTCGTTCGGCGTTGACCACTCTTCGTAGCTGGCGACGCCGAAGCGAATCCGGTTGGTCGTCGCGTCGTAGGCCACGCCGACGTTGCGGATGTCTTGCTCACCCGAAATGTCGGTGTCCCTCGGGCTGACCACCTGAAGCTCGAACGGGCTGACCAGCGAGACGACATCCACGGGGAATGAACCCGTGCACGTCGGCCCGGCGGCGCGTGTGCCGGTGCACACGTCCGTCCCGTTCAAAGCGATGGACGACGCGCCCGCCGGGATTGAGTCGGTGGCGGTCATGGTCGAGGTCGGCCGGGCGGGCGAGTAGACGGGGAGTCGTATCCTCGTAGCGCCCGCGATCTTGAAGTTGATGTAGGCCCCTTCTTCCGTCAGGTAGTGACGCGGGAAATTGGCGAACACGACGTTGAACGGGCTGGCTCCCGTCTGGGTCGCCGGGATGCTCGGGTCGCGCGTGTGATCCATCTGGTCTTCGACCGCGTCCATCCGCACCGGGAAGACGAAGGTTTGACCGGCCTCCACCGTGATGGTGGTCCCCTGCGGGAGCGAGTAGCTGACCCCCGGCGCATCGCTCAGCGTGTCGATTTCGAGGGTGTAGGTGATCTGGGTGGTGCCCTTGTTGACGACGCGAACCGGCTTGATTCTGGTCGCACCCTGGACCACTTCATTGTCGAAACTGACGCTCACTAGGCCGTGATCGAGGGCGTTGTAGGCGACGACCTGAGTCCTGGCCGCGCTCGGCACGTCGAGGCGTCCCGCACCGATCTGGCCGGGGCCGCGCCGGGTGCCCGCGCCGCCGACGTCGGTGAAGACGTCGCGGATGGCGCCGTTCATCACCTGCGCCTTCAACTCCTCCACCGTCCATGTCGGATTGAGTTCGCGGAGCAGAGCCATCGCGCCCGCGACGTGCGGGGCGGCCATCGAGGTGCCGCTGATGGTCAGGGTTTGGTTATTCGGTTGGAAACCGGAGGCGCTGGCCACACCTGTGCAACCGGCCGCCTGAGCAGTCAAGCAGGTGACGCCGGTCTGCACCGAGGTGATGTCCTGTCCCGGCGCGGAGATGTCCGGCTTGAGCGCGAAGATGGCCGACGTGCCGCCGCCGCGCGGGCCGCGGGACGAGAAGGACGAGATGGTGTCCGACCCCGGAATCCTGCGCAGGCTGACGTTGACGGTGTTGCCGCCGGTGATCGACGCCTTGATGGCGTTGGCGTCGGCCTGTTGAATGAGGACCGTGGGAATCGTGTTGGAACTCGTGATGGTCGGGTCGTCCGAGAGATTAGAGACACCGGCGACGTTGTTGGCAATCATGGTGCCAATCGCGCCCGCATCCTGTGCGTTCTTCGCCTTTTGTTCAAAGGCGCACCGGCCGCGGTCAACCAGCACGATCTTGCCGACGACGGCGGCGGCGTTTGTCAGCGGGCTGCACCCGTCCGTGGTCGTCCCGGCGGCCAGCCCTAAACCGGGGTCGGCGGGTTCGGCAACGTCGATGCCGACCACCACGTCGCCCGTCACGTCGAACAACTGCGGCCCGAAAAGCGCATTGCCCACTGTCAAATCGCGGACGATGGCGGGCGGGGAGTTAATGCGCGAGCGGTTCACGCCGACGCCCGGATCGAGAACACTGGCGACGCTGATGGCCCGCCCGGAGACGCCGGGGGCGCCGCTGATGAAGAAGGTGTCGCCGGCGTTACCCGCCGAGGCGACCACGATGACGCCGGCGCGGACGGCGTTGTCGCTCGCCAGCGCCGAGGGGTTCGAGGGCACGCCGAAGTTGGAGCCGAGCGACATGTTGATCACGTCGAGGCGGTCTTCAAAGTCGCCGTCGCCGTTCGGGTCAATCGCCCACTCGATGGCCGCCACGGTCAGGTTGGTGCCGCCGTTGCAGCCGAAGACGCGAAGCGCGTAGAGGCTCGCGCGGGGCGCGACGCCGGGGCCGATGCGGAGCGAGTTGAAAGGCGTGTTCGTCCCGTAGGGGCCGGTGAAGGTGGTGCCGTCGGCGTTGACGCCGAGACCGGCGGCGGTGCCGGCGACGTGCGAGCCGTGGCCGTTACAGTCCATCGGGTCGGGGTCGGGGGCGGCGGTGGCGGCGCTGCCGTTATAAGCGTCACCCGCGAAGTCGAAGCCGCCGGCGACCTTCTGCGTCGGGAAGAAGCCGTCCACGTTCTGCGTGCGGTTGTTCGCCGTGTAATCGGCGAGCAGCCCACGGCCGCCGAAGTTTGAATGCTGGTAGTCAATACCGGTGTCGATGATGCCGACCTTGATTCCGGCCCCCATCACAGGCCCCCCAGGAGCGCCGGCGGAGTTGTTCCACAATTCCGGGGCGCCGACGAAGGGCACGCTCGTCGAGTTCGTCGGGTATTCGAGCACGAGCAGGTGCACGGCTTTGACGCCGGGCAGTTGCCGCAGTGCGTCGAGCTGGCCGGGCGGTACGGAGACGGCGATGCCGTTCAGGACGCGCTGCACGCGATAGATTTCCGTGGCGTCGTATTTGCCGCCCAACAGGGTTGCGGCGAGCGTCTCCTGCGCACGGGTTATTTTAGTCAGTTGCGCGCGCGCCGCGTTGGTCGCCTCGGTCATCGCCGCGTCGCGCGGCAGCGGCGAGCTTTCCAACTTGTCTGCGTAGACCGTCGTCGCCGGGGCGTCGGTCAACTCGACGAGCACGGCGACCTGTCCGTCGCTATTCGTCGCCGCGGCTATCTCCGCGGAGGAAGCCTCCTGGACTTGTGTCGGTTCGTCCACAGTGGCACTACCGGAAACTTGTTCCTGGGGCGTATTGCCCATTGACTCAACTGTCTTTGTCTTTTGCGCAAAGGCGTTTGATCCGGTCGTGAAAGAAGACCAGAGCAAGCTGCCAGTGAGTGTTAGGGCAAAGCACAGGTAAAGGAAGGTGCGAGTGTTTAGGCGGGGTGCTTTCATTTCTTCCCTTTCGTTTTGTGGTCAAGCTTCTGCGTGGCAGTGCTTGAGGTGTGTTGCAGACTATCCTTGCCGGGGCTGGCGACTGCGTTCTAACGAACTCGGCTGCCTCTGATTCGAGCTACGCACGGACTGAGAGGAAACGCAGGTCGTTCCGTAGACATCTCGACCAACAGCCGCGAGGCGATTTGTTATTGACGACGCTTCACTAGCCCTGCGTGGAGGGTCAACGCCCTCCATCAGACAATTCTCGCTCACGCGAGAGCCGCACGCAGACTCGTAGATAACCGTCGGTTTTAGACGTTGTATCTAAATCAATGAAACACTTAGCCGGGGGGGAACTAGCCTTATTATCCACTGCTCAAAACTAATGCCTCGGCATGGCGTCGTGTATATGGATGTTTCCGAAGGTTGTCTGGGGAGACCATGGGAAATAGCAGCCCACGAATGCCAACTCATTGACTGATTAGGCGAAGACTCTACAACTGATTCGTTTTCAAGTCAACGCGTATGCGGGCAGTGTCTTCAATCCTTTTAGCTGTACGCGAGGTATCGAGAGAGTCTCAGCGGCGAGGGCGAGGGAGTACGTGCGGCAACACAGGTCGTGCTGCCGCGGTGAGCCGGGGGCGGCGGCGCCACTACGACCGGACGGCTACCGGGCAGTGTCACATGAGAGCGCGGGATGCAGGAGCGGCCGACGCGTCGCCGACCTTAGAGCCGCTGCCCGCCCTCTATCCGGGCGACGATCCGCTCGCACAGGGCGTGGGTTTGAAGCGCGTCTCGCAGGGCGGACGGGGCATCGCCGCGCCCGCCAGCCAGTTCGAGGAAGTGTTCGACCATCTGCGGGAAGCCGCGCCGGTGGAGCACCGTGTCCCAGTTCCTGAAGCGGCGGACGCGCTCTTCCCCTCCCGTGTAGTGCGTGGTCACGTCCAACCCCCGCACGTCCCACTTGTTACCGGGGCTCATCACCTCTAAGACTTCTTCGTCGGCCCCGCTATCACGGTTCATGACGCCGAAGGCGGCGAAGCCGTCGCCCTCCAGATGAAGTGTCAGGTGTCGTAGCAGTCCCTCCTGCGTGAAGAAGGTCACGCGCTCTGCCAGAGCTTCAGCCGGGCAGAGGAAGCGCAGTGTATCGGCCACGTGGATGAAATCGTCGAAGACGAAACGGCGGGGGTGTTCCGGCAGGTACGCGCGGTTCTTCTGCATGAGGACGAGCCGCCGTCCGGGCTTAGCCTTGAGGCCGGCGTACATCGGGGCGAAGCGGCGGTTGAAGCCGACCGCGAGGACGCGACCCGCCCGCTCTGCCGCCTCAACCACCGCGACGGACTCCTCGTAAGTGTAGGAGATCGGCTTGTCGAGGTGGACGTGGAGGCCGCCCCTCAGCAGTTCACTGGCCACTTCGGCGTGTGACTCGGTCGAGGTGTGGACGAAGGCCGCCTCGACGCCCCGGCCCGGCAACTCCCGATAATCCGTAGTGACCTCGGAGACGCGGTACGCTCTCGATAGACGGCCAAGTGTCTCCCGGTCGCGTGTGCAGAAGATCAACTCCACGTCGCCGCGCGCCGCGAGGACGGGCAGGTAAGCCTTCCGCGCGATGTCACCCAGCCCGACCACAGCCACCCGCATCTGAATCTCCCTTCCCCGTGACGCGCTCCGGCCCGCGATCACTGCCGCACTCGGAATTTTTTTGCCGATGACGGGCGCGCTGGGGAGCGCCCCGAACTCTTCAGGTTACACCAAGGGTTTTCCCTTATGCGTGCTATCACACATACAAAAAGAAATTTTTTGACATTGGATTCAAAAAGGCAGAAGCGCAAAGTAGGAAACTTCCGTCCACATTTCTCGAGGAGAAGGGTTTGGATTGACCGTTCCTCCGTTACTTGAACAAGCGTACCGCTTCAAGCGGTTCGCGCCAACTTCAGGGAAAGTTCCAACCCTTGAGGTCGCGGGGTAGATGTCCGCTCCCGGCCGCATGGCAACCATATTCCTATTGCGGGCGGCCGGCTTCGGCACAATCAGGGGGATACATAAATGAACGACGACTACGACGAGACCTCGGGGCCTGAGTTGACGGCCGACGAGGAGGCGCTGTTAAAGGAGATGCCGACGCTGACCGATGTCGGGCAGGCGCGGCGCAACTTCCTGGGACAGACGATTGCCGGCGGCCTCGGCGCTTTCGCCCTGATGCTGTTGGAGAAGGAGCAGGCGTTAGCCGCGCTCGCCACTGCGCCCGACGCGGCGTTCGCCCCGGCGGCGTCGCTGGAGAATCCCCTCAGGGTCGTCCTGAAGGTCAACGGCGCGGCGAAGACGCTCGAAGTTGACTCGCGCATGGTGCTGCTCGACGCACTGCGCGAGCGGCTGGAGCTGACCGGCACGAAGAAGGGCTGCGACCAGGGGCAGTGCGGGGCCTGCACAGTGCTCGTCGATGGTCGGCGCGTGCTGTCGTGCCTGACGCTCGCCGCCACGGTCGAGGGGCGCGAGGTCACGACCGTCGAGGGACTGGCCAGGGGCGATGAGTTGCACCCGGTGCAGACGGCCTTCATCAAGTACGACGGCTTCCAATGCGGCTACTGCACGCCGGGGCAAATCTGCTCGGCCGTCGGGCTGCTCGAAGAGGCGCGCCGCGGCGAGGTGAGCCACGTCACCGAGGACGTGACCGTGACGACGACCCGTCTCACGGACGACGAGATACGCGAGCGGATGAGCGGCAACATCTGCCGCTGCGGCGCTTATCCGGGGATCGTCGCGGCCATCCGGGAGGCGCACTCCGGGAGGGAGACGGCGCGGACGTGGCGCTTCGTCGAGGAGGAGGAGTTGGCGCGGGTCAGAAAGGAGTGGGAAGCCGATGAGACCGTTTAAGTACACGCGCGCGAGCAACCCGGCAGCGGCCGCCCGCGCGGTAGCATTGAACCCGCGGGCGAAGTTTCTGGCGGGCGGCACCAACATCCTCGATCTGATGAAGGAGGACGTGGAGCGCCCGAACGAGCTTGTAGACCTCACGCGTCTCGGGCTGACGGAGATCAAGGCTGCCCGCGACGGCGGCATCTCCATCGGCGCGCTGGCGAAGAACACGGACACCGCCAATCACCCGCTCATCCGTCAGAACTACCCGCTGCTCACGCAGGCCATCGTCGCGGGCGCCTCGGGGCAACTCCGCAACATGGCCACGAACGGCGGGAACCTGATGCAGCGCACGCGCTGCCAGTATTTCTACGACACGGCGATGCCCTGCAACAAGCGTGAGCCGGGCACGGGCTGCGGCGCGCTCGAAGGGCTCAACCGGATTCACGCCATCCTCGGCTGGAGCGACAAATGCGTCGCCACCTATCCGGGCGACATGGCGAACGCGCTCTCCGCGCTCGACGCGGTCGTGAGGGTGAGGGGCGCGGGCGGGCGCGAGCGCACGATACCAATCGGCGAGTTCCACCGCCTGCCCGGCGACACGCCCGAGCGGGACAACAACCTCCAGCACGGCGAACTCATCGTGTCGATTGATCTGCCCAAGTCCAACTTCGCGAAGAACTCCTACTATCTGAAAGTCCGCGACCGCGCAAGCTACGCCTTCGCGCTCGTCGCCGTCGCGGCCGCGCTTGAAATGAACGGTGGCCGAATCAGCCAGGCGCGCGTCGTGCTCGGGGGCGTGGCCCACAAGCCCTGGCGAAGCCCGGAGGCGGAAGCCGCGCTCTCTGGAAGACCAGCGTCGGAGGAGAGCTTCCGGCAGGCCGCCGAGGCGGCGCTCAAAGACGCGAAGCCGCTCGCGCATAACGCTTACAAAGTAGAGCTGGGGAAGCGCGCCATCGTTCGCTCCCTGATGCGCGCGAGCAGGCTGGCCTGACAGACCAAGGGGTTGCCGGTCTTTAACCTGGAGGGGACACGATGCCAAGGTACATCGGGAAAGAGATGAGCCGCGTGGACGGCGTGGCGAAGGTGACGGGCAGGGCCAAGTACGCGGCGGAGTTCCGCGCGCCGAACCTCGCCTATGGCTTCATCGTGCTGGGGAGCGTCGCCAAGGGCACGATCAAGTCGATAGACACACGGGAGGCCGAAAGCGCGACGGGCGTCGTCCGCGTCTTCACGCACCTGAACGCGCCGAAGCTCGGGCCGAAGGCTTCCACGGAGCAGGCGCCCCCGCGCGCCACTGAGGAGCAGGACAAGTCGTTCCGGGCGCTCCAGTCGGACAGAATCTTCTTCAACGCGCAGCCCGTAGCGCTGGTCGTCGCCGAGACCTACGAGCAGGCGCGCTACGCGGCGCGACTCGTCAAAGTCTCCTACAACGCGGAGAAGCACGAGACTGACACCGAGGCCGTGCGCGGGCGCGCGCGCGTCCCATCACAGGGGCCGCCCCCGAAGCCGCGCGGCAACCCCGAGGAGGCGATGAAGCGAGCGCCCGTGAAGGTCGAGGCCGAGTATCGCATCCCCATCGAGCACCATAACCCGATGGAGCCGCACGCTGCCGTCGCCGTCTGGCAGGGCGACAGGCTCACGGTCTTCGACAAGACGCAGGGGGTCTACGGCGTGCGTGAGCACCTGGCGTCGAGCTTCGGCGTCCCCGAGAAAAACATCTCGGTCATCTCGCCATACGTCGGCGGCGCCTTCGGATCGTCCTTGCGGCCCAACTACTACCCGGCGCTCACCGCGATGGCCGCGCGCGAGATCAAGCGCCCGGTCAAGGTCGTCTACACGCGCACGCAGATGTTCACCGGCCACGGCTATCGCCCCTATACGATTCAGAAGATCGCGCTCGGGGCCGAAGCGTCAGGGAAGCTCTCCGCGATGATCCACGAGGCGACACACAACACCTCCGCCCTCGAAGAGTTCTCGGACGACACCACACGTTTCACGCGACAGGTCTACGCGTGCCCGAACCTCTACGCGCCGCTGAAGATTACCGACACGGACCTCCCCACCCCGACATGGATGCGCGCGCCCGGAGCGGTGAGCGGCATGTTCGCGCTCGAATGCGCGATGGACGAGCTGGCCTACGCGCTCAAGATCGACCCGCTGGAGTTGCGGCTCATCAACTACGCCGAGGTGGACCCGGAGAGCGGCAAGCCGTTTTCGAGCAAGGCGCTCAGGGAGTGCTACCGGCTCGGCGCCGAGAAGTTCGGATGGAAGGAGCGCAAGTTCGAGCCGCGCTCGATGCGCGACGGGCGGCTCCTCGTCGGCTGGGGGATGGCGACCGGAGTCTGGGGCGCGTTTCAGATGCCCGCCACGGCCCGCATCACTTTTAAGGCGGACGGGACGGCGCACGTCGCCAGCGCGACGAGCGACATCGGCCCCGGAACCTACACGGTTGTCACCATGATTGCCGCCGAGTACCTGGGGCTCAAGCCCGAGCAGGTGAAGTTTGAACTCGGCGACTCGAATCTTCCTCGCGCCCCTTCGCAGGGCGGCTCCTGGACGACGGCGAGCGTCGGCTCGGCCGTCCACGGCGCGGCCCTCGCCGTCGGCGCGCGGCTGCTGGCGCTGGCCAACGGGGAGGCGAACTCGCCGCTCAAGGGCGTTGCGGTCGCGGACGTGGAGATGCTCGACGGCCGGCTGCGACTCAAAAGCGACCCGTCGCGTTTCGTCAGCGTCTCCGAAGTCATGAAACGCAACGGCCTCGCCGAGATCATCGAGACTTTCGAGGCGCGCCCCTCTAAAGAGCGCGAGAAGTACGCGACGCTGGCGCATGGGGCGCAGTTTGTCGAGGTTAAGATCGACCCCGATCTCGGGAACGTCCGCGTCACGCGCGTCATCGAGGTGACGGCCTGCGGCAAGATCATCAACCCCAAGGCGTCGCACAGCCAGGAGATCGGCGGCGTGGTCTGGGGCATCGGGATGGCGCTGCAGGAGGCCACCGAAATCGACCACCGTTACGGACGGATCATGAATCCGAACCTCCAGCACTACCACGTCCCCGTCAACGCCGACATCCACATGATCGAAACGATGTTCGTCGAGGAGGACGACAAGATTGTCAACCCGCTCGGGGTCAAGGGCATGGGCGAGCTCGGGATGGTCGGCATCCCTGCCGCCATTGCCAACGCGGTCTTTCACGCGACAGGCCGTCGCATCAGGGATCTGCCGATCACGCCGGACAAGTTGCTGTAGAGGGGGCTGAGCTTATGAACGAAGTGCGGGCATTGGTCGAAGCGTTCG